>NZ_JBVVPZ010000057.1:0-37375 GCF_055811415.1 Mesorhizobium sp. WSM4846 | reverse complement strand
CTCGCTACAGCGCTGTTGAGGGCGCTCGCGAGCGGCTTCGCTATCGCCGACCTACACCACGCGGTGGGACACGACCATTGATTGAAATCGCCCGCACCACAGCAGCACGCTTCCGATAAGGTGCTTGACCGGTTCGCGCGATACATGCGCCGCTTATCGACGATCTTTTTTCAAACTGCAGGAGACGAGCGGACGTGCGGTTGTCACGTCCCAATGCCCTGCGGGTGGTGCAATAGCGTTTTCGGAGTGTAGCAAATGTCCAATCTGCCGATTTAATCGAAGCCTATATCGCCGCCTATAACCGCAGAATGAGAAGCAGGTCGGACCTCAACGCGGGAGCGGCCCTGTTCCTCCCGACACAACCGCCGCACGTCGGGATGCGCAATGGCTTGTCAGATCCGCTTTAGCTCGAGCGCATGGCGATGCTACGCAGCGGATAAACGCGAGATGTGCGTTCGCGCTCCGCGGTTAGCCGCTTCCTTGTCAAGATTGACGATGTTCGATGTTTGTTCAATAGCAAGCTGTCGGTTGTGGTGGTCAGTACAAAAAATTGATTTGTGCGGCACACCCGCTGCCTAGATGTTACGGACTTCGCATGAAGGACCGATTACGAGGGGTAACCATGGTTCACGCTGCACGCCTCCGCCACGATTCTCTGGCCGCCTCCTCCAGCAGAAACGTCCCTGCAAAATGGCTCGCCGCCGCGGCCTTCGCGGCGCTCGGCTTGCTCGCGGCCCCGGCCGCACAGGCGCAGGAAGCGCCTCCCGCGCCCGTCGTCACGGTAGCCAAGCCGCTGGTGCGCGATATCGTCGAGGACGATGAGTTCGTCGGCCGTTTCGAAGCCGTCGACCAGGTTTCGCTGCGCTCCCGCGTCGGCGGCTATCTCGACCGGGTCCATTTCCAGGACGGTACGCTGGTCAAGCAGGGCGACCTCCTGTTCACCATCGACCAGCGGCCGTTCAAGGCGGCGCTGAACCAGGCGCAGGCGCAGGTCGACTCGGCCAAGACCCTGGTCGAATTCAGCAAGATGCAGTTCGAGCGCGCCGAGACTCTATCGCGCGAAGGCAACATACCGGTTTCGACACTGGACGACCGCCGCCGCGAATATCTCGCCGCCCAAGCGCAACTGGACGGCGCGGAGGCGGCACTTGAAAACGCAAGTCTCGATCTCGAATTCACCGAGATCAAGGCGCCGTTTTCCGGCCGGGTCGACCGCCGGCTCATCTCGCCGGGCAATCTGGTGCAGGCCGACCAGACCGTGCTGACCACCATCGTCTCGATCGACCCGATCGACTTCTATTTCGACATCGATGAGCGGAGCTACTTCGCTTATGCGCGCGACGCCCGCGAGCGCGGCGGCGTCATGCAGGAGGGCGCCGGCGGCGTCGATGTTATTGTCCGTGTCGCCGACCGTGATGAAGCGACGGTCAAGGGCAAGCTCGACTTCGCCGAGAACCGTCTGGACGAAGCTACCGGCACGATGCGGGCCAGGGCGCGCTTCGACAACAAGGACGGCGTGCTGCAGCCGGGCATGTTCGGCCGCATCAACGTGCCCGGCTCGCTGCCGCATCCGGGCGTGCTTCTGCCTGACGAGGCGATTGGCGCCGACCAGAACCGCCGGATCGTCTTCGTTGTCGACGAGGCAGGCCTGATCTCGGCCAAGCCGGTCCGCACCGGCCCGCGCATCGACGGCTATCGCGTTATCCGTGAGGGCCTCACCGGCGAAGAGACTGTGGTAGTCAACGGGCTGGTGCGAGTGCGGCCGGGCGTCACCGTCAAGCCCGAGATGACCAAATTGCCGCCCAAGGTTGAAGCCGAAGGGCAGACGCAATGAACTTCGCCCATTTCTTCGTCAACCGCCCGATCTTCGCGGTGGTGCTGTCGATCGTGCTCGTGCTCGTCGGCGGCATCGCCTATACGCAGCTTCCGGTCGCGCAATATCCCGAAATCGCGCCACCGACCATCGTGGTGCGCGCCTCCTATCCGGGCGCCGACGCCGAGACGGTCGCCGCGACCGTGGCAACGCCGATCGAACAGGAAATCAACGGCGTCGAGCACATGCTCTACATGTCGTCCTATTCCTCCGGCGAAGGCTCGATGTCGCTCACCATCACCTTCCGCCCCGGCACCGATCTCGACGCGGCGCAGGTGCTGGTCCAGAACCGCGTCTCGATCGCCGAAGCGCGCCTGCCGGAAGAGGTGCGCCGGCTCGGCATCACCACGGCGAAAAGTTCGCCCGACCTGATGATGGTCATCCATATGCTGTCGCCCGACGACACGTATGATCAGCTCTACGTCTCGAATTATGCGCGTTCGCGCGTGCGCGACGTCCTGCTGAGACTGGACGGCGTCGGCGACGTGCAGATCTTCGGCGAGCGCGAATATTCGCTGCGCGTCTGGCTCGACCCGGCAAAGCTGTCCGCCTACGGCATGACCGCAGGCGACGTAGTCCAGGCGCTGCGCGACCAGAACGTCCAGGTGTCGGGCGGCTCGATCGGCGCGCCGCCGATTGGCGACGGCTCGGCCTTCCAGTATACGGTCACCACGCAAGGGCGCTTCGAAGAAGCACGCGACTTCCGCTACGTCATAGTCAAGTCGACCGAGGACGGCCGCTTGATCTCCCTGCAGGACGTGGCGCGCATAGAGCTCGGCGCCAGGGACTACGTCTCCAATTCCTATCTCAACAACAAGGCGGCGGTGGCGCTCGGCATCTTCCAGCGGCCGGGCACCAATGCCTTGGCCTCGGCGGAAGAAATCCAGCAGACCATCGCGGAGCTTTCGGAGGATTTCCCGGAGGGGCTGGCCTACGAGATCATCTACAATCCGACCGAGTTCATCGCCGAATCTATCAACGAGGTCTATGTCACCATCGCCGAGGCGATCCTGCTGGTGGTGATCGTCATCATCGTGTTCCTGCAGTCATGGCGCATGGCGATCGTGCCGATCGTGGCGATACCGGTCTCGCTGATCGGGACGCTTGCCGTGCTGCTCGCCTTCGGCTTCTCGCTTAACATGCTCACTCTGTTCGGGCTGGTGCTGGCGGTCGGCATCGTTGTCGACGACGCCATCGTGGTTGTGGAAAATATCGAGCGGAACATCCGGCTGGGGCTCGCTCCGCGCGCCGCTGCGCACAAGACCATGGATGAAGTGGGAAACGCGGTCCTCGCGATCTCGCTGGTGCTGATCTCCGTCTTCGTTCCGGCGGCTTTCATTCCCGGGATTTCCGGCCAGTTCTACCTGCAGTTCGCCATCACCATCGCGGTCTCCACCGCGATCTCCGCATTCAACTCGCTGACGCTTTCGCCGGCTCTCGCTGGCGTGCTTTTCAAGCCGCACAGCGAGGAACATTCGAACTTCTTCCTGGCAAGGTTCGGCCGCGCTCTGGCGAACGGGTTCAACAACGGGTTCGACAAGATGGCGGACGGCTATGCGTGGCTGGTGCACAGACTGGTCGGCACGACTCTGGCGCTTGCCGCCATGCTGCTCGTCTTTGCAGGCCTGCTCTACGCGACCTATCACATGCTGCAGACGGTGCCGCGCGGCTTCATCCCGAACATGGACCAGGGTTATGCGATCGTCGTCGTGCAATTGCCGGAGGGCTCTTCGCTCGCCCGAACGGACGCAATCATCCAGAAGGCGTCGGATATCATCCGCGAGACGCCGGGTGTCGCCAACGCCGTCGCCTTCGCAGGATTCAACGGCGCGACATTCACCAACGCCAGCAATTCCGGTGTGATCTTCGCGCCCTTCAAGAGCTTCGAGGAACGGCTCGAGAGCGGCGATACTTCCGACAAGATCATCGGCACGCTGTTTGGCAGCCTGCAAAGCATCCAGGAGGCCTTCATCATCGCGCTGCCGCCGCCGCCAGTGCGGGGCATCGGCAACTCCGGCGGCTTCAAGATGATGCTCCAGGAGCGCGACAGCGCCGACATGCGGCCGATTCTGGCGCTGGCCAACGAGATCGCCGGCAAGGCCAACCAGACGCCCGGGTTGATGGGCGTCTTCACCACCTTCTCGGCCTCCAGCCCGCAATTCTTCCTGGCGATCGACCGCGACAAGGCGCGCATGCTGAACGTGCCGATCCCCAACATCTTCGAGACGCTGTCGATCAATCTGGGCACCGCCTATGTCAACGATTTCAATGCCTTCGGGCGCGTCTACCAGGTGCGGGCGCAAGCCGACCAGGCTTTCCGCATCGATCGCGACGACATATTGAAGCTGAAGGTGCGCTCGGCGGCCGGCGACCTGGTGCCGCTCGGCACACTGGTCGAGATCCGCGACATCACCGGTCCCTCGCTCGTGCAACGCTACAACATGTATGTCTCCGTGCCGCTTCAGGGCAATGCAGCGCCGGGTGTCGCCACGGGCACGGCGCTCGACCTGATGGAGGGGATCGCAGCCGAATCGCTGCCGCAGGGCACTTCCTTCGAATGGACTGAACTCGCCTTCCAGGAGCGGCAGACCGGCAACACGGCAGTCTTCATCTTCGGCCTGTCGGTTTTGTTCGTCTTTCTGGTGCTCGCCGCGCTATACGAAAGCTGGATTACGCCCTTCGCCATCGTGCTTATCGTCCCGCTCAGCGTGCTGGCCGCCCTCTTGGGCGTCGCCTTCCGCGGTCTCGACAACAACATCCTCGTGCAGATCGGGCTGATCGTGCTCATCGGCCTGGCGGCGAAGAACGCGATCCTGATCGTCGAGTTCGCGCGCCAAGGTGAGGAGCGCGGCCTTGACGCCGTCGAGGCGGCTGTCGAGGCCTGCCGGCTGCGGCTGCGGCCGATCCTGATGACGGCATTCGCCTTCATCCTGGGCGTGGTGCCGCTGGTGATCGCCAGCGGGCCTGGCGCGGAAATGCGCCAATCGCTCGGCACGGCCGTGTTCTCCGGCATGCTGGGCGTGACGTTGTTCGGCCTCTTCCTGACGCCGGTCTTCTACGTTGCTCTGCGCAGGACATTCCGGCGCAGGCGGCCTGAAGCCGGCCCGACCCTGGCTTCCGAGAGCGGCGCAGCCGAGTAGACGCCGAGCCGATGAGGCGCCGGGTTCAGGCTGAAGCCGGACCGGCGGGTTTTTTCATGGGCTAGTTTAGTTTCGAAAAACCCTCTCGCATCGTTCCGTATTGCTCCGCGATTGATGGCAACGTCGAGCAATTCACTTCTGGTGGCACCGTGCACGCTCAATGGCCGGTTGCCGTGAGCCGCGTGCCAACCGTCGTCACGGCGCTCACAGAGAGACGACTTGCTACCCCAGAGTTAATCGAACCCACAACAGTTGGTTGTCGCCTTCTCCGCCAATGTCACGAAGCTCGATCCTGCTCTGAAGGACTCAGGAAGCATATCCGATCGCCTATGCATACGTGCGGATGGACGTAGGAGTCATCAGGCCCGACGACGCCGGCCGTGGCGGTACACCAGAATGTTGCGGTCGAACTGTAGCCTGCGTTGAAGTCGACGCCGCTCCCGTAACCTGTCCCGGGTGCGCCCTTGGAGCGCAACCGTCGGCAGACTGCCGGCGCCGCGTGTGGCTGCGACGTTGCCGAACCCATTTTGGACGGCCCCAGCTAGCCCGCGGCAGCAGCCAGGATCGTGCGGCGAACGACCGTCTCCAGCACTGGCACCTTATAGCCGTTCTTCGCCAGCGGCGTAGCGCCGGCCACCGCGGCACGGGCCGCCTGTCGCGCCAAGCCGTCGGTAAGCCTGTTGCCGATGAGGAGACGTTCGCTTTCGACGGCGCGGCGAAGCGTTGGTGCGACCCATCCCATGACGATCGAAGCATTTTGCACTGTCTGGCCCTCCATCGTCAGCACCACCGCCACATCGCAGATCGGCCAGTCGTAGCTGTCGCGCTCGGTCTGCTTGCGGTAGGCGGCCTTCGCCCCGGCGTTCAGCGGCGGAACGATCACGCGCGTCATAACCTCGCCAGTCTCGATCCTGGCATCGTGAGCGCGCTGCATTTCGGGTGGCAAGAAGAAATCCGAGAGCTTCACGACGCGTGAGCCGTTGGCGCCGCCGGCAAGTTCGGCGGTTGCATCATAAGCGACCAGTGCCGTCGCCGGCGTCGAGGCGTGGACCATCGCGTTTTTGTCGTTGTCGAAGATCGCATGATGCTGGTTCTCGTCAGCGCCCCTGCTCCCCATCTCATCTGCACCTTCGCCATGGAAATGGTCGTGCCGAAAATACCAGCAGCGCGGCCGCTGCAGCAGATTGCCCCCGATCGTTGCGGCGTTGCGGACCTGCGGCGTCGCCGCATGTCCGGCAGCATCCGACAGCGCCAAGTAGCGCGCGCGGACCTGTGGATCGTTGTCGATGCGGTCCAGCGTCACAAGCGCGCCGAGCGACAGCCCGTTTTCCGTGTCGACTTCGTCGAGACCGCGGATGGTCTTCAGATTTACGAGTCGCATCGGCGCTAGAATCCCTTCCTTCATCAAGTCCAGAAGGTCGATCCCGCCCGCCTTCGCGATGACGGGGCGTTGCTCGGTGCTTTCGGCAAGCAGACCTGCTGCCTGCTCGACCGTCGTGGCGTCCACCCATTCGAAGCTGTTCATGGCCATGATGGACTCCTTCTGGCCGATCTCAGGCGCTGAGCGTCGCCAGCACATTTGCCGGGTTCATCGGCAAAGTGCGGATCCGCTTTCCGGTGGCGTTGTAGAATGCATTGGCGATCGCGGCGCTGGTCGCCACATTGCTTGCCTCGGCGATGCCTCGTGCGTCGGTCGACGACTGCGCCCCGATCTGCTCCATGAGCAGCACCTCGATCGCCGGAGTCTCGCGTGATCCGACCATCTTGTATTGATCGACATTGGCGTTGAGTTGATGGCCGCTCGCCGCGTCCATGATGCGGTCCTCGTAGATCGCGTAGCTGACACCCTGGATGATGCCGCCGATCACCTGGCTCTCGACCAGTTTGGGGTTGATCGGCCTGCCGCAATCGCTGGCAGCGACGATGCGCTCGACCTTGACCACGCCGGTCTCGACATCGACCGCCACCTCGGCGAATTGGACACCGCCCAGCCCATGCCGGCTGATGGAGAGCTCTCCCGGCACCGCAAATCCCTCATAGTCGTCGTGCCGCTTGGCGAGTTTCGAGATTTCGCCGAATTTGGCTTCCTTGGCTGCATCCTTGAGCGGCCTTGCGGCCCCTTCCTTGCCGCGGACGCCCACCTTGCCGTCGGCGAAAAAAATGTCATCGGGATCGGCGTCGTCGAAAAGCGGCGCGAGGCGCGCGGCCAGGTCGCGTGCCGCCGCATAGGCCGCATTGCGGGCAGGCGCCGTCACCGACGCAGTCACCCGGCTGCCGCCGGACGGCGGTCCCCACGGGAACCGCGTGTCGCCGATAAAGACGCCGATGTCCTTGGCATTGAGGCCGAACTCCTCTGCAACCACCTGGGCAAGCACAGTCCGCGTGCCGGTGCCGACATCCTGCGTGCTGTTGTAGACGGAGACCGACCCGTCATCGGCGACCCGCACCTCCACCGTCGTCGGAGGGCTGACGACATACACCCACTGCGCCTGCGCCATGCCAATCCCCCGCTTGATCGGCCCGGCGTCGGCGTTCGGCCGACGCCGGCGGCCCCAGCCGAACCGCTCGGCCGCGACCTTGCGTTCATGCGCCCGTGCAAGCATATCGTCGGTGGGCTTTGTGTCGATGCGATCGCGCAGGATCAGCGGGTCGAGTTGCAGCCGATCCGCGAGTTCGTCCATCGCCTGCTCGAGCGAGAAGATGCCCTGCACCTGTCCGGGTGCGCGGAAAGCCGCGCACGGGCCGGCATTCGTGAACACGTCATACTGCTCGGTGCGCATGTTCGGGCACGGATATAGCGCATTGTAGCAGAAGCCTATGCCGGCGCCCCCAGCGATGCCGCCGGAGCCCCAGCTTATGACGTCGATGGCGGTAAGGGTGCCGTCTTGTTTGGCGCCGATCCGTACGCGCTGCAAGCTGTTGGGGCGATTGCCCGCCGAAACATGCTCTTCACGGCGGTCCAGCATCATGCGCACGGGCGCGCCGGCCTTTTGCGACAAATGAATGGCGAGGAGGCCGAAATTGTTGATCCCATATTTGGCGCCGAACCCGCCGCCGGTGAAGTCGCTGATTACCCGGATCTTGCTCTTGGGCAGATCGAAATATTCGGCGGCCTCATCGCGCACGCTGTGCGTGTGCTGCGTGGAGGCATAAATGGTCAGCCCGTCATCCTGCCAATCCGCGACGATGCCATGTGTTTCCATCGGCACATGAGTCTGAACCTGCGTGCGATATTCGGCCTCGACGATCACGTCCGCCTCCGCCAGGCCCTGGTCGATATCGCCCGTGGGCGTCATACCCGGCATGCCGAAGTTGGGACCGCGCACATTGCCCTTCTGCGGCAAGCCTTCCGGTGCGCCGCCGCCGCCGGCCGTCGATGGCTGCTCGACCGGTCCTGGAAAGACGATTGGTGCCTCATCGTCCATCGCAGCATCGAGGTCAGTGACATGCGGCAAGCGCTCGTATTCGACCTTGACGAGCTTCGCCGCCTGGTCGGCGATCCGCTGCGTCTCGGCGGCGACCGCGGCAACGGTCTGGCCGGCGAAGCGGACCGTCGGGTATTTGTTGCGGGCCTCGGCGTCCGGATCGCGAAGCCTGGCGGATTGCAGCAGTGTCTCGAGCACATGTACAGCACGGATGCCGGGGTAACGCTCAGCCGCCGAGGTGTCGATCGAGATCACCCTGGCATGCGGCCATGGGCAGACGATCTGTCGTGCGTAGAGCATTCCCGGCAGTTGCACGTCGAATGTGTATTTCGCCGCGCCCGTCACCTTCTGCAGGGCATCGACCCGCGGGATCGACTTGCCGATGGAGCGCAGTTCGGCGTTCACTGGCAACTGCGGCGGCTCATCGTCCGGCACCTGCCGAGTCACCTGCCTCATCTCCTGCCCGACGATACCGTAGAGCAAGGACTGGGACCGTAACGAAGGCCGGTCGGCCCGTGCCTGATTTTCGGTAGCCATCAGGTGCCCCTCCTCCGATTCTCGCCGGCGACGGCGAGCACTGCCGCAAAGATGTTCGGATAGGTGCCGCAGCGGCACAGGTGACCGCTTATCGCGGCCTTCACCTCGTCGATGCCGGCGTCGGGTTTACGATTTATGAGCGCTGCGCAACTCATTACCATTCCGGGCGTGCAGAATCCGCATTGAAGGGCGTCGTGCTCGACGAACGCCTGCTGCACCGGATGAAGCTTGCCGCCCTTGGCCAGCCCCTCGATCGTGGTGATGTTCCTGCCCCGGGCGTCGAGCACCAGCGTCATGCAACTGCTGGCAGGCTGACCATCGAGCCAGACCGTGCAGGCAGAACAGGCTCCGCGATCGCAGCCGATTTTGGTGCCGGTCAGGCCGAGGTGATTGCGGAGGACGTCGACCAGCGTGGTGGCGGGTTCCGCCTGCACCGGGACCCGTCGTCCATTTATCGTGAGATCGATCGGGATCAGACCAGGGCCAAGCACTTCGTTGGCATCGTCCTGCATAGAACCATCAACGGCTGCCTGCGCCGCCCCTGCTTCCAGCAACGCCGCCCCTACGGCCGAGGTGCCACCGTGCTTCAGGAACGTCCGACGAGAGATGCCCGATCTCGTGGATCCCGGAACTTGACTGCGGCTCAATTCTGCCATGCTGTACCTCCGGATTTGTTACAGCGGTTACCAAAACTAGGGTGATCGGATCAGCACCAAGCTAGGGGACCGATCGGTTCGCGCCAGACGCCATCACAACGAAGTGACCGTCGAGGCGATCACGCTGGGCATGCCGTCGAGGGCACAAAGCGGCTTGAGGCTTACCATGATCGCCGGCGGCAGCGCCGCCGCCGCTGCGGATCGTCAGCAAAGAAACCGGGGCGGCGCGAGCCGCCCTTTTTCGTTGCTGCCGGGGCGCTGCCAAATGCTGCCAAATCGGCTTGGCAGCACCCATTATAACCCATTGATAACAAACAAAATGGTGGTTGTCGCAGTCTCTGGCGAACCGGTCTCTGTCCAATTTTCCCTGATAGGCGCCGAAAAACAGTGAACTTCGAGGTTTTTTGAGGGCCTGACCCAATTTTCAATAAGAAATCGCTGCGCAGATTCAATGCTTTAGCGCCAAATTCCCTACACGTACTAACAGGGAATTGTTTAGTAGCTAGCAGGGAATCCAAATCGGAGCAGGCCAAGATGGCAAATCGCGGACTGGCGGCCGGCTCGCTAGCTCAATGGTCGAGCGCTACTGCTGGTTTGCTTGTCGGCCTATGGAAGATATGAGTCTCCCCTTACGCAATACGACTTGCTGACATCCTCGGAATGACCACCGTTCACGTCAACCGAACGTTGAGGGAACTCCGAAAGGCCGATCTCGTCTCGTTCAGGGGCGGCCATGTAAAGGTGATCAACCGCAAGGAGCTGGTCGAAATAATCGGATTCGACAACGAGTATCTCAGGTAACGGCTATCTCCTAGCGCGGCAACGCATGGGCCATTAGCAAATTCTCTGCCGGAAGACGACCCCTCGGCCGTCGCTGGAACAGTTCCAGCCAAGTTTTTCGGGACGACTGGTCGTGCGCGGCCTGGCGGGGCAGTGATATTATCTCGACCACACGATATCCGCATCCGGCTTGCGGTGAAGGACGGGCCGAACGAAACTCAACCTCGTTCGTGTTGAGCAATATGCAGAAAGGTCCGATCATCATGACGGCGACACGGCCTATCGCGCGACGAGAGAGTGCTGCCGAATACGTGCAGGTGCCTGACACACTGCGGCAGACCTGACCACGCCAACCTCCACCTTCAGGAATCCTCCTCTATCGTTGCAATCGCCGCAGGCACTACCCGATCGTCGTTCGACTACCAGCGGCTTGAGATGGCTAACCCGTAACATCCCTGCGTCTTCAGGCAGATTGCCGCCCCGGGGTTCTAGCTTTACGTCGGTTTGCGGCGAAATTTAACGAAAAAGCAACCTATGTTAGTGACTACTTATAAATAGTCCTTACACTGCCCAACCTGTTCTCGCCAGGAGGGAGTGAGGAACTGCAAGAGACTCAATCCGAGGGCATCGAGTGCAGTTGGGGCGTGGAGTGCTCTACTCGACGCGTGTACTTCGATCGCGCCGAAGCGGGAGGCAATGATGACAGGAGAATCCTTTACAACAGTACTTGTCGGGCCGAGCGAGTTACTCCGAGAAGGCCTTAGTCGAATCCTGGATGCGACAAAGTTTCGTGTCCTTTTCTCTGCGGCTTGTGTTCACGATCTTCTGGAGAAGCCGCTAGCCCAGCACCGGTCCATCTTGCTCATCATAGATGTCGGCGGTACTGATGCGGATGCTAATTTCGCTCAAATTGCAGAATTCAAAGCGATTTATCCGACCAGCCATGTCGTCGCGTTAGCCGATCACTGTCGATCGACCGATATAGTTTCAGCTTTTCGTGCGGGGGCAGACGGGTATTTGATAAAAGTCGCTGCTTACGACACCTTCATCAAAGCTCTGGAATTGGTTATGCTAGGGCAGACGGTGTTACCTGCCGAAACTTCAACGGCTATTCAAGAAATAAGGCATGATCTGAAACCTGGCGCAGCTGATGAGTTAACAAAGGTGGTTGTTAACGTGGAGCATGAGGATCATGAACTATCAATTTTGTCAAATCGGGAAAACTGTATTCTACGCCGCTTAATCGAAGGGGAGTCTAACAAAGCCATCGCGCGCGAGATCGACATTGCCGAAGCTACGGTGAAGGTACACGTCAAGGCCATCCTCCGAAAGATCCGGGTCCGCAACCGTACACAGGCTGCAGTTTGGGCGATGAACCATGGCATGCTTACTCCCGCATCCGGCAATGCCCCGTCGGGGAGCGACATGGCAACTCAGCCGTCTTACAATATATAATCATTCGGGCTGGTGCATTCGCTTTTGCCAAAGCTTCGCCCTGATATGGTCGCCGCTATCTAGAACCATACGCTCAAACCATACGCTCAAATCATCCCCCGGCGATGGTAGCGCGGTGGAGACGGCATCGCAGGGGCGCATGAGGGGGACCCCACCAGTGTTACTGCCATTTTGAAGTTGAGGGCTTTATCAAAGTGGGCAAAGCAAAAATTACTTCTGGATTCTCGTTTAGCGAAGTGCGGATCGGAACGGTCGAGGGCGGAGAATCGGGGGTTCTGGTGTGGAAGTGCGACCAACTGGTGGCGGTCCTCACGCAGATCGACGAGGAAGCCTACTCGACGAAAGGCAAATGGTTTCTCGAGACGGGCTTCGGGCTGCTAAGCGGGCAGCACAAGAATTTCGATACGATAGAGGAGGCAATAAGATGGGTTGGCAGATACACCTTCCCCGAGCCTGCTTACACTGCAGATTGAGCGACCCTTCCGAGGCAATTGGTCCGAGTCCAAGCCCACACGCCAACCGCATATTCTTTAGGAAAACCCTACGCCAAAACACCCCTCATTAGGCGTAGGGCAGCATCGTCGTGGCCCATCCGGATTTCTCAAACCTGAGGCCTTGGGGAAGGGCACGAGCCCTGGTTTTCAGCCGCTACGGGCGACGGCCATCGTGGCGCCGATGCGCGGCCGCCAGGGTTACCGGGGCTTCCCGCGGGCCGATGAAAGAAAAACATGAGGCGGCCAGTTCCGATTATGGTTACCTCGATACGATTGCCAAGATTGACGGCTTGGTCGATGTTCGCGTCTTAATTCATCTGGCGCGTCAAGCCGTGCATCAGGTCGTCCACGTAGCAAGCTTTGCCAGTTGCTGTGCGAAGGCGCTCACCTTATTGCGCCGCAAGCTGCCTCCGCCGCGTGAAGAGTGCGAGAAGCCGTTGCAGTTGCTCACGCCGATGGCAGCCTGCAGGTCCGTCAGGCGGTAATTGTAGCCGAGTTCAGGATAGCTCTCGTAGATCACCTGTTTCGAGCCGTGCCGTTGGCCGCCTAGCATGCATGACCTTGTCCCCTGCTGCTCGGGAGTAGGGTCACGCGTGATCCGAGTACTAGGCGACGTTTGCAATCCGACGTAGGCGCAGGCTTGAACGCAGCGCCGATCACCCGGGAGAGTCTCAGTATAGCCCTATCCACGCCGTATTCTGAACATGAAGGTTAGCATTATATTACCAGACGAAATTTCTGGTTGTATAAGCGGAGTTTCGTTAAGACGATAAAATATCGTTTATCGTCGATGGGTGTCCTTAGTGATACTTATAGCGAATTCATATTTTAACTGGAGAAGCACATGAAGCACATGAAATGGATGAATTCTGAAAATGGAATACAGTGGGAACACTCGGAACGGTTGAACAACTTACGCGCGAGGGCGGAGACAGCCGCGTCGAGTCCGACATCGACCGAGACGACCGAGGCTCCCACTTCCACCGCTTCTGCGCCGACGGAGACAGCCGCGTCGAGCCCGAAATCGACCGTGACGGCCGAGGCTCCCACTTCCGCCGCTTCCGCGCCGACGGAGACAGCCGCGTCGAGCCCGACATCGACCGTGACGGCCGAGGCTCCGACTTCCACCGCTTCCGCGCCGACGGAGACAGCCGCGTCAAGCCCGACATCGACCGTGACGACCGAGGCTCCCACTTCCACCGCTTCCGCGCCGACGGCATCCACGCAGCCGGCCCAGGGTCTTACCCACACCACCACACCGATCCAATCGGAGTACGATGGCCAGGTGATTGAAAATCTTGACATCTACGTCACCAACGGGGACGCAGTCACGATTACGCACGACAATGTCATCCTGCGCAATGTTCGTATTCATCACGCCGAAGGCGACGGGGTGTCGGTATCGGGCGCAACCGGCGTCACCATCGAGAACACCGAGGTCATCAACGCCGACCCGCCGGCGGGAATCGACGCCGAGACGAGCCCGGACATCATCAACATCAGGGCAGAAAACGCCGCGAACCTGACCGTTCAAAACACCACGGTGCGGGAAGGCTCGACCGGTATCTATCTCGTGGACTCGCCCGGTGCGAATCTCTCGCACGTCGATGGCTACGACTTCCATGGCCCCTTCCCGCGCGGTCAGTTCGTCCAGTTCAACAACTCGGGCAATAGTTCGCTGACCGACTTCTATGCCGTCAACGACGCCGCCAACTCGCATCCTGAGGACATCGTCTCGGTCTATGGTAGCCCGAATACGACGATCTCTAACGGGGTGATCGACGGTAACAACTCCGTGACCGGCGTCGGCGTGATGTTCGAGAACGGATCGACCGGCGGCAGGGTGCAGAACGTTGACGCCATCCATCAGGGCAATGGCGCGTTCTCGTCCTACGCGAGCGATGTTACCTTCGACGATACGAGGTCGTTCGACGGTATCAACGCCGACCAAGGCCGCGGGGCTTCCTCGTCGAATGGACTGATCTGGAATGTCAGCTCCGGCGGGGTCAGTGTCCTGAACTCGAGCTACACCAACGCTGGCAACCCCAACAACATCATTTGGGACAAGTCAAAGGCGGTCGTAGCCGACGTGCACGAGGATGCCGCCGCCACCCCAATGGCACACATCGATAACCAGTTCGCCTGGGATTACGCAGTCTGAACAGGCGGCGCAACCCGCTGCAGCAGACGGTTGCGCCACACTTCAGCACGGTGTGATGGGGCAGGGCTCGCGCTCGGACCAACTCGGCGGGTGGTTCCGTCGGGGGATTTTTGCATGAGACCTCGCCTGCCCTGCCGCCTTCCTCGCTCGTGAACAGAGGCCTGAAAATGGCCAGGTTAGAGCGCCCTGCGACCGCTTCACTGGATTCGGATAATAGATGACAAATTTCTCCTTGCACGTGCCCTCGCCGCTGGCGGTGGCCTTGCGCGAGATCCGTCCGGGCCTCTGCGCGGCCGGCGGGCTCTCGCTCTTCATCAATCTTCTCATGTTCGTGTCTCCGCTCTACACGATGCAAATTTATGATCGCGTCCTAACGAGCCGTAATGCCGTCACGCTCGTCATTATTTCGGTGATCGTTGGCGTGTTGCTGATGACCTATGGGACCCTCGAACATTATCGGGCTCGTATCCTCCAGCAGGCTGGCGTGCGGTTCGACCGGCTCTTGTCTGGTCCCGCCTTCGAGGCGGCGCTTTCCTCGGCGCTGCGTACCCGCGGATCGAATCATGGACAGACCCTGCGCGATCTCGACCTCATGCGCGACATTCTTTCGGGCGGCGTCATCATGGCGCTGATGGACGCGCCCTGGGCTCCGATCTACATCGTGATCTGCTTCCTACTTCACCCGTTGATCGGCCTTGTGGCCCTCGTCGGCGCGGTGGCGATAGTGACGATCGCACTCGTAAATGAGCGAGCGACGAAGGGCTTGCTCTTGCGAGCCTCGCTCACGAACACTCGCGCGATCGACAGGCTGGGCTCCTCGCTGCGCAATGCAGAGGCAATTCGGGGGCTCGGGATGGGGCCCGCTATCCGGTCACGGTGCACCGGAATCCGCGAGGAAGCGCTAGGTTACTCCGTCAGCGCGGGCGAGCGCGGCGGCACACTTCTTGCGTTGTCCAAGTTTCTGCGCATGGCCATTCAAACGGCCATGATGGGCATCGGTGCGTACCTGGCTATTAACCAGGAAATCTCCGGGGGCGTCCTGTTTGCGGCGTCGCTTATCATGGGTCGGGCGCTTGCCCCTATTGAGATCATGGTGGCGCAATGGAAAAGTATCGTGTCCGCGCGCAGCGCCCATGCGCGCCTGGAACGCATATTCGAGGAGAACCCGCCCATTGCTGGACGCGTGCGTCTGCCTGACGTCAGGGGTACGGTTTCCGTCGAGAACCTTTTCGTCCTCGCCCCCGGTACGAACACGCCGGTCGTCATGGGCGCGACGTTCACGCTGAAAGCGGGAGAGGTGGTCGCCCTCGTTGGTTTATCGGGCTCGGGCAAATCCTCGCTCGCGCGTGCGCTTGTAGGTGCGTCGCCGCCGGCGCAAGGATGCGTGCGACTCGATGGCAACGATTTGCGCCATTACGATCCGGACCAACTCGGCACCGCGCTCGGCTACCTGCCCCAGGATATTGAGCTGTTCTCCGGTTCCGTGCGCGACAACATTGCGCGCTTCCGAGCTGACGCGGTCGATGCGCAGGTGACCGAGGCGGCAACACTCGCCTCTGCGCACGAGATGATCCAGCGCCTCCCCAAAGGGTATATGACCGACATCGGGGAGGATGGAGTCGGACTGTCGGGTGGGCAGCGGCAGCGGGTCGGTCTCGCGCGCGCCCTGTTTGGCGAGCCGAGCTTCGTCGTGCTCGATGAGCCTGATGCCAATTTGGACAGCGATGGCAATCGCGCACTGATCCGGGCAATCGAAGGGTTGCGGAGAGACGGAAAGACCGTTGTGATCGTGACCCACAGGCCGAACCTCCTGTCGGCGGTGGATCGAATGATCATCATGCAGGAAGGACGAATAGCGCAGATGGGCAGTCGTGACCAGTTGCTGCCGTCGCTCGTCGGCCCGAACGTAGCGCCGGCACCGCGGCGGCCCGTCTGGGATGGAGGGCGCGCCGGACCGCCGGCGTCAGATCCAGCGCACTCTCTCCTCCGCCGGACACGCGTCGATGCATAACGAGTCGAAACCAATGATGATGCCTGACACCTCGAAAAGGACGGCAATCATAGCACGGGTTCGCGGGCTCCCGATGCGGACGGCCCGCTCGACCCCTGCCCCCGCTTGTACAAGCGGGGTGGGGCCGACACTTTCCGCGCTCTTGCATGCAGGACGGGCGACTCGAGCTAGCTTCCCGCAGATTTTCGCGCCGTTAGATTTTGCCGGCTCAGACCACAAGCCGGCGCACGCAAACCTCTCCGGCGACTGGCGCAAGCCCGCGCGGATGGGCTTTGGCATCGTCGTGCTGACCTTCGGCATCCTCGGCGGGTGGGCCTCTCTGGCCAGCCTCGACAGCGCGGTGATCGCTTCGGGTACAGTTGTGGTCGAAACCGACCGCAAGGCGGTTCAGCACCTTGCGGGCGGTATCGTGCGCGACATTCTCGTCTCGCCCAACGCACATGTGACCGAGGGTCAGGTGCTCGTGCGCCTTGATCTCACCGAGGCGCAGGCGCAGGGCGAAATCGCGAGGTCCGCTGTCTTCTCGCTGCTTGCCGAGAAGGCACGGCTGCAGGCGGAACTGGACGGAGCCGAAATGGTCACTTTCCCGCGCGAACTCACGCTAGGGAGCGCCCCCCTCGCCCAGCGCGCGATGGAAGACCAGTTGCGACTGTTCAACAAGCGCCGCTTGGCCCGTACGAACGAGGTTCCCATTTTGCAGGAGCGCATCGCCCAGTCCGAACGGAAGATCGAGGCCATGCAGTCCCAAAGCGAGGCTGTCCGTTTGCAGATCGAGAGTATCACAGAAGAGCACGATATGCTGGCGCCCTTAGCCCATAAGGGCATCATTCTGGGCACGCGGCTGACCGCGCTCAAACGGCAGCAGGCCGATCTCCAAGGTCAGCTTGGTGCCTTCCTTGCCGAAATAGCGGGCGAGCGCCACACTATCGGCGAGGCGCGACTCCAGATCGAGCAAGTCGGGCGCGAGGCCATCGAAGAGGTCTCGGCACAGTTTGCCGAGACCAGTGCCAAGCTCACCGACGCCGGCGAAAAGCTGCACGTTGCAGATGACGTGCTCAACCGCACCGAAATACGCGCACCGCGGTCCGGGCGCGTTGTCGGCTTTAAGGTACACACGATAGGAGCCGTGGTTCGCCCCGGCGAAACCTTGATGGAGATCGTCCCTGACGACGACACTCTGATCGTCTCGGCGAAGATGTCGCCGGTCGACATCAACAATGTTGCCGAGGGCCTTCCTGCCGAGATCCGACTGCCTTCGTTCAAGGCTCGCTCGACGCCGGTCGCGATCGGCGAGGTGCAGACCGTTGCCGCTGACGCGCTCCATGACGAAGTGACGCGTGAGCCCTACTACGAGTTGAAAGTTTCCGTGCAGGTCTCTCAGTTCCCCGAACAGGTCCGCGAGAAACTTAGGCCCGGCATGCCGGCGGAGGTGATCGTTGCGACCGGCGAGACGACCGTGCTGTCCTACTTGACGCAACCTCTGACGGACGCGTTCCGTCTCGGCATGCGCGAAAACTGACCCCTTCCCTTAGACGGGATCAGGGTAGACCGCAGAGACGCGGCAATATGGCAGGATGGATGACCGCTGGGGCAAAGATCGGGCGAGGCGCGCTTCCGTTTCCACGGCCGCCTCCAACCGGCTTAGGCGTTCCGGACTACACGTCATCTATGATCGGCCAGAACGACCAGAGGAACCATTTTAACGCTTGCGGCCAGGAGTGCGTTTCTTGCCGCCCCATCCATGTCCGGGACGTGCGCCATGCGATGCGGCAATAGCTTGCGAGTTCAGGCTCGTGCCAAGCAACAGAGCAATGGATGGAGGTGTTACAACAGCAAAACGCCCGGCATTCTTTAGAAATTCACGACGTGCCTGTTCTTCCGGGACAAGTTTATCTGTCTTTCCTTTGGAATATTTCTCGCTCTTCATCAAACGTACTCCAGCCAGCGCGACAACTCTAACCACACAATCTATCATATGCGACTCGTGAAGACAACGCGCCATCAAGATACAATTCAGGAAATTGAGTATTACTACACTTTTGACCCGAGATCGCCGTCAAGGAGGATGCTAGTGGCGCGGCGTCCAAAGTCGAGCGGACTCCGTCGGCCCAAGCCATCGCCATGTAGAAGTCGCCACATACCCCACAGCGAATTGCCGACCAGGCGCAATGGAACGCCGAGGACGGGATGATACAAGGGGAAGACACGCCGCCAGTGTTGAAAGCGAACCAATGGGCGCCGCACATATTGCGCCGGTGCTCTGACGCCAAAGAAGTGACTCAATGCCAGGAGTTGAGTATCGAACGCGTTCCGCGCGCTCTGGTCGGGCAAGGATGTTCGAAGCACCGCCCAATCCAGCTTATGCTGTTCCGCCAGCCGTGCCAGATCATAAAGGTGGCGAAAGTCGGTCCTTCCGCGCCAGTAGTCCGCCTCCTTGATGAGATCATGCATGATCCAGTGGAGGGCCCGCGACTGTGGGGCGGGGATTTTCGCCCTAAGGCCGTGACGGCGGGCAAGCCTCGGGGACTCGCGGTCAATCTCCCGGTACGGCCGGAGCTCCAGGAGACCGACGTCTTGCGGGCGCGCCATGCTACCCGCGACCGTCACTTCGGCATAGCCAAGCTTGGCAAGGCAAGCCCGGGCAGCCCCTTCTTTGGCCGTTTCCACAGCCAAGTCGAGATCGCTCATGATCCTGTCGGGAACCCTGCCGCTCGACGAAAGGAACAAGGTAACGGCCCCTTTGAGCAGGACCGGAACGACGCCCCACTGATTGAGGGCAGCAACGGCTTCATTCAGTTGCCTGCGCAAGCGCAAATTGCGTTCCCGGTTGCAGCGGTAAATGAACTGAAGATACTGGCCCACGTCTTCGGGGAGCCGGTCAAGCTGGCCCGTGTGCGAAAGAGTGGCGAACAAGACGGGCGTAAGCAGAGTGTGGTTGGCGAGTGCAATTACCGCCTGCCAGTCGGCCGTTACCACCGGGCGGCCGCTAAGTCCCGCGATCAGGGCCTCGAGCGCATCCCTGGTGGGCTTCATCGGCACGCCTCCTTCAGCAGTTCCAACGCGTCATCCAATTTGGCATAGGTCAGGCAAAAGCCCTGTGCCGATCGGATGACTTGGCAAAGAACGTCGAACGCGGTGCTGCTTAGCTCTTTATTCCGCGCAAAGGCGCCGTTCAGCAAGCCACCCAGGATGTCGGTCGGGTCAATCACCCGCAGGGAAGGTTTGGCATCCTGCGTCCGACAGAGCAAGACCACCCAGCCCACGGGCCGGGGAACGGGAGGGACATGATCCTTAGGCACAAGAAAGCGCACGCGTCTGCGATCGGGGCGCCGGTAAACCGGAGACCTGCCGAGTTCGGGGAAATGTTGTCCGAGAATGGACCATGATCCCGATTTGACTGCAGGCGCAAAAGCAAGGCCGATACCGTGTCCGGCCGAGTCGAGAAGTGTCACATCGTCTGCCGCGAAGCCAAACCCCGCGTGGACCAGCGCCAAGGTCAGCGTCGTCTTGCCCGAGCCGGGGTTACCACAAAGGAGGAGCGTGCGGCCGTTCTTGAAAAGCGCCGCCGCATGGAGGGCGAGTTCATATTCACTGTGCCCAAGCACTTCGGCCAGCAGTTGCCCTTTGACCATAATGGGTATCTCGTCTCGACCACAGGAATCAGTCCAGTGGCCATCCCGGAACAGGTGGATCCGCTCCCTACGCTCAACCAGATGGAATAGAACGTCGACGGCCCTGTTTCGAACTTCGAGATGCTGAAATACGGTCGCGGCCGGAAAGGCGACGGCCGTCGGATACAGTATGCGCACACACACGCCTGGAACAGCAACGACCTGGCAGATATATTGATGAGCTGCGGTTGGGCACGGCGGTGGAGCAGGCTGGATTAGGCCGAGCCGTTCCCAGTCTTGAAGGGCAGCCTCGACATAGCCATAGGCCTCTTGCCTATCAACGCCACGGGCTGCCATCTCGCCCAAGATAGCCTCGACCGGCACGCCTTCTTCAAGCGAGCGCCAGATATCAGCCGCAGTGTCATTGAGCGCAAAAACTACCCCCTGCGTTGAACTGAGCAGGATATTTTGCCCTTTGATGCATGCAAGCCGCCCTTGGGGAACTAACCTCGCCGTAGCATACTCGACAAGGGAAGGCCCCGCAGTTCGGTCAGTGGTTCGGGTTTGTTGCGGACTCACAGAAGCCGTCATCCTCGTTTGGTGTGGGCGTGGAGATCGTTCGATTCGAGTGGAACTCACGACCAGAGAGACACGATCTGATAGCGTCGAAGAAGAGGTTCGCTCTTTCCGAGTGAGGTGTCGCTTGGCAGTTAATTGATGGGGTCGTCTGCCAGTCGCCACTCCTTGCAAATCAATCACTACTTGCCACACAAAATCGCCTCCAGCGGCCTCGAATCGGCAAAGTTGGGCTAGAAGGCGTTTCGCCCCGTCCAGATGCGGGGGATGGTCAGAAGCAGGATCTTTACGTCGAGCCAGACCGACCAGTTGTTGACGTACCACATATCGTGTTCGACACGCCTGATCATCATGTATACATGCGGCGTCGCGCCGCGGCAGCCATTTATTTGTGCCCAGCCGGTGATCCCCGGCTTCACCTTGTGCCGAGCCGGATAGAGAGAAATGATCTGACTGTATTCGCTGTCATGCGCCAGCGCGTGCGGCCGCGGGCCTATCAACGACATGTCGCCCTTCAGCACGTTCCACAGCTGCGGAATCTCGTCGATACTGAACCTTCTCAATATGCGCCCAACGCGGGTGACGCGGGGATCGCCCCTGCAGGCTTGAGGGACAACAGGCCCGTCCTCCAGGATCGTCATCGTTCGGAACTTATAGATCTTGAACGTGCGGCCATTGAACCCGGCCCGACGCTGACAGAAGAGCACCGGCCTCCCGGATTCGAGCGCAATCAGCCCCGCTACAACGGCCAGAGGGGGCAGAAGAAATGGAAGGGCGGCAGTGGTCAACACAAGGTCGAAGAGCCGCTTCGTAAGCAGCTGAGGCGTCGTTAGGGGCGCGCGTTGCAGTTCTATCGCCCTCGTCCCCCCCAGGTTGACGACAGGCCGCTTCAAGAGCGCGCTAACGACGTGGTCCGGAAGGAGCCTTACGGGTACCGGAACCACGCAAAGGTAAGCGGTGATTTTCTCAATCAGGGAAATGTCAGCCCAACTGACAGCAAGGACTATCTCGTCGACAGAACGCCGACGCACATGTTCAATGAGCTTTTCCATACACTCAAGGAGCGAGCCCTCGCTGGATGCCGCCGGCAATGTAATCGTTTGGCAGACGTCGCATCCGGAAGCCTCGATTGCCTGGACTACGCCACTTGGCACGCGCACGTCCGATTGCGTTACGATCACTACTTGCGGTTTGGCAAGCATGTCCGACCTGGTCAAGGAGGCAAACAGTCGTCCGGCGCCCAAGCGCACGAAGATGATGCCGCCAAGTCCCGTCACGAAGAACAGCATAACGGCTTGGCGCGAAAACATGTCTCCCACCTTGAGTGTAAGCGCCACAACCGACAGGCAAAGAAAGACCGCCGTCCAGATCAGCACGACCTCCTTGATCTGTGAGGCCAGCGACCGCGGCTCGGAACTCAGATATAGGCCGCGCGCATATGCGGAAGTCGAAAAAAGGGCGGCTACAACAACACCAAGCCCGAAGTTCCGGCCGTACTCGCCGAAATGTCCGAAACTCACAAAATCATATACCTTTCCCGAGACGATGCTGAGCAGCACGACGGACATTGCCTCGAGAAGCGGAAACGACTGCAGAAGAACATTGCCTTTGACGTTCCACCGCGGTGCGATTGACGTGACGCCCGCACGGGGGTCTTCATGAAGAAGTGCCATGACGTTCACCTGCGTTCAAAGCCGCATCCATCCACCATGTCGTGACGACCGCCCCCTCCTCCGCTGAAAATCGCCGAAATGCCTAGCGTGACTGCATCCGCCGCCTGCGGTGATTGCCCCTTTCGAAGTTCGATTGCCGTGGTTGCGGCAGCACTCGGTTCTTGGAGTTGAGAGAATGGCAGCCACACTGTGCGAATCCAATTCGGCATAAGCTCTAACCCCAAAGGGCAGAGCCGGCGGACACACGACCTTCTCCTTGCCCGCTTCCGGCGCCTGTTAGCTCTTCGGAGTAGCTCGAAATGAAATGCTCTCGCGCGCAGCACTGGAGCGGGGGGACGCTCCGACAGAAGCAACCGGTTCGGAACTGCCGCTCTTTTTCATTGTTTGAGCACCGTTTGAGCACCGAACCCGAAAGCGGTTCCCGCTTTCGGGCCCGATCGTCTAGGCGAGCGCCATCGCATCGGCGGCGATCTGTCGCAGCAGGGACTTGCGAATATGGAGTCGCGGGAACGGCTCCATTCCGATCGTGACAAGGATGTGCTCCCAACGGTAAACCCAATCGTGCATCTCTAGGCAACGGACCGCGTTTGTCCTGCGCAACAATTCTGTGCGGCGGGGGTTTGCGTCGAGTTCGCCAATTACGTCTGCGACACTGCTCGAGTCTGGTGATACCTCGATCACCGCGTCTTGCCAGTCAAAGTGCTCACCGAATTCGGCGCATTGCGGCGCGGTCCCAAGCATGACGGCGCCGCCCGCGGCCCCTTCGAAGAAACGGGCAGGCAGCACCTGCTCGCCGGCAACCGTGACGGACTTGGAGTTTGCAAGTGCCGCTGGACTGAAAGCCATGAAGTAGCGCGTTCGCCTGATGATATTGGCGAGCAGCAACCGATGCTCATGCCAGTCCCTGACCCGGGAATCTGTGCTTGCGAGCGTGTCGTAGAGATAGAAGAAGTCCCGCTCTTCGGCCAGCTTCAGAAGCTGTCCGTGTATCTTCGCGGCTCGGTTGCCGATCGAGTATACGTCGATCACGCGTTTGACCGGCGACAGGTACGGCGTTGCAATGAGGCCGTCGACAGCCGTGGCAAGAAAGGAACAGGGCGTGCGGGTGTATTGAGGCAGGCGCGGTATGCACGCGCTGTGCAACAGGAACACGTGGTCGAACTGGTCCAGGAGCTTCAGATATTGGCGGTCCTCTTCGAGCGTGCTCGACCAGAGTTCGAACAGATACGCGACAGCAACCTTGCAGCGGCCGCGCCAGTTGTGGATCCGAGACAATTCAACAAGACTTTGCGGGCTCCAAGCGACGAAGAAGAAAAGGTCATAGTCTTGGGTGAGCCGAACAGGCTCCATGGTTGGTGCGTTCCTCAAGCCTAGCCCTTTGCGAATCGCGCTCGTCAGTCTGTTGAAGTCACGCTGGACGTTGTGAGGATCGTGCTTTGGCAAGATGGCGTGAAAGTATCTCGTCAGGTAGTTGTCGATGCCGGGCGCGATCAGATCGGCATCCTCGCATTCGGCAACGATGCGGCAAAACTCATACGCCAACGCAAAGTGAGCCCGGTCCTTCGCATTGAATTCAGAGGCAACCAGTGTACGTCTCTTCAAGGAATTCTCCCGGCAGTTGTCGGCCGACTTTCAACTATTCGGCCGCCGCAGGTTGGCCCGGCGCATGGCGCTCCAGTGCCGGGAGAGGTTGCCGACCCAGGATCATGTCTGCTGCCTTTTCCGCGATCATAAAGACAGCGGCCGAAGTGTTGGCCGAGGGAACGGAGGGCATGATGGAAGCATCAACGACCCTCAGGCCCTTGAGGCCGTGGACCCGCAACTGGTGGTCCACGACAGATTCAACACTGTCGGACGGGCCCATCCGGCACGATCCGCACAAATGATAGGCGGTCAGCCCGATTTCGCGGGCAAACTGGAGCCGGTCGGCGTCGTCCGTTATTTTCGGGCCGGGAAGCTCTTCCGTGCAGTTGTAGCGCCTTAGCTCGGGGGCCCGAAACAGCTGCTGCACAGTCCTCATGCCGTTAATAACGACCTGTCGGTCCTGATCATCGGCGAGATAGTTGGGCTGGATGAGCGGAGCTTGAAACGGATCTGCCGAGACCGCCCGAACATGTCCGATGCTCTTCGGCCGCAACTGATAGTAGCCAAGCTTGATGACCGGAAACCGCCGCGCGCCGTGATCGGTATAATTGCCCAGGGCAAGGTCAAGCTGGATATCGGGGGTGGAGTGAAGATCCCGCGAGTTGGCGAACCCGTAGACGAGCGACGGGCTGACGGCGAGAAAGTTCGGGCGGCCCAGCATCCATTTCGCTGCCTCGCGCAAGAGGGCGACGCCGTGTCCGCTGACCGTTTCGATGCCCTCCACCCGGGCGATCACATGGACGATGTAATGGTCCTGAACATTTGCACCGACACCGGGCAATTCGTGCACGACCGGAATTCCAAGGCCGGAGAGCATACTCGCAGCACCGACGCCTGACAGCTGCAGCAGCTTTGGTGAGTTCGCCGCGCCAGCGGAGAGGATCACCTCCCGACGGGCCTTCACACAGCTCGTGGGATGACTCGGCCCTCCTCGTGCATATCGAACGCCGATGGCACGCTTTCCCTCGAACAGGACGGCAGTGGCCTGCGCGTTCGTGCGGACGTCCAAGTTCTTCTTTCTGGCGACCGGCCGTAGGAAAGCCCGCGCTGCGCTCACGCGCCATCCGTTGTCGATATAGCGCTGATAGTAGCCCACGCCGGCCTGGCTTGCTGAATTGTAGTCGGGATTACGCGGGATACCGGCATTGAGCGCGGCCTCGATGAATGCATCACATAGTGGATGTCGCCAATCGCAGTCTGTAACTGGAAGCAGTCCGTCCGTCCCGCGGTAGAAGGGATCGCATGTCCCAAGCCTCCGCTCGGTTCTCTTGAAATAGGGCAGCACGTCGGCGTAGCCCCAGCCTCGATTGCCCTGGAGGGCCCACTCGTCGAAGTCCGCCGCCGCGCCGCGGTTGTAGTTCATGCCGTTAATTGCGGTCGAACCGCCTAGTGTCTTGCCCTGCGACATCGGAATAGAACGGTTGGCCGTCCCCGGACTAGGCTCCGTTTCGAACTGCCAGGCATATTTCGGATTCGAGGATGTCTTGTAGAGTCCCGCCGGAATGTGCAGAAGGATGCTGCTGTCGGCCGGCCCCGCCTCGAGCAGGCAGACCGTATTGGTGCCGTCAGCCGCCAGACGATTGGCCAAGACGCAGCCTCCCGCCCCGGCTCCGACGATCACATAGTCAAAGACGTCCGCTTCAACCGACATCGCCTCGCGCTCCGCTTATTACCAGCTTCGGAGAATGGCAGGGAATCCGGCAGATGGCACTTTGCCCATCGGAATTAAGCCTTATGAAGGGCTTTCGCGGCGGGTGGAATGGAGAGATGGTGTGCGGAGTCCTGTGCGGGCATAAGCCTGCCGCCGATGTGCATTCTTCGGGAACCTACGCCGCTGGCGCACAGGGGAAATGGGGATGCCTGACGACAACCTAGCCGAAGAAGCCGCCTTGCCGAGAGGTGGGGTTTATCTGCATCTCGTTGGCCACCTCGACGTCTCCGCACAAGCCGAGTCGACGTTTAGCACCCGAACTGCTGACAGATTCCATGTCGCGCGGCCGGCAGTCTCTTGAATCCCCGCGCCTTGACCGGCGCCGTCTCCTTGCCGGGCTGCTGGCGCTGCCTGCCTCGGGTGTCGTCGGTGCAGCGGTGCATCCTGCCCAGGGGGGATCAGGCGGTAAATGGTTCGGGGGTGCCGCCTCCTTTCTGCGTCCAAGCGGACCCGTGCTCACGCGCGCGGATGGGCAGATCATTGAAAATCTTGACATTTACGCCCCCCATGACAACGGGATCACGGCACTCCATCAGGGCGTCATCGTCCGCAGCTGCCGCATTCGTCATGCCATGGGCAGCGGGATATACGCCCGGGGAGCAGCCGGAATACGCTTGCAGGATCTCGAGATCGATCATGTCGGCGTTCCCCCCTCGGGGACCGGACCAAGCCAGAACCGCAACAACATAGAGCTGGAAAGCTGCCCCGATGCGATCATCATCCGTGTCAAGGCGTCCCGCGGCTCCTCCAATATCTACGTCGTCGACTGTCCGGGCACCCAGATGAGCTTCCTCGAACTCCACGACGCGCGCGGGCCGTTCCCCCGTGGACAGAATGTGCAGTTCAACCTCTCTCCGGAAACGAGCCTGGAAGAATTCTCGGCCGAGAACGGTCCCACCTCCTGGACCGAGGACAATATTTCCGCCTTTCACTCGGATCGCTGTACAATTCGACGTGGACTCGTCTTCTACAACAACAGCCCCACGGGCGCTGGCGTCATGTTGGAGGGAAGCTTCAATTGCCGGGTCGATGACGTCGATGCCGTTCAACAGGGCAACGGCGCCTTCTCGGCCGTTCCGCAGGGTAAGGTCGGCAGTGGCGGTTGCTCGTTCAACCGCTGCCGGAGCCGGGACACCTACAATGGGCCACGGGACGGCAGGGACGCCCCGACATCCAACGGCCTGTCGTTCCATACCCGGATATCAGAAGGCGCTGAAAAGCACAGTGTTAGGGACTGCTGCGTCCACGCGCTCGCCAATCCCCGCAACATCATCTGGCAAAGGGCGGCCGTGCATGCCGGTTGGTCCATCGAGCGCAAGGTATTTGATCCCAGACCGCCATTGCGGCTTGCCTTCAACTGGCAGTGAGCAGCGAGTGCGCTGGTGCGTTGAATCCGACCAGGCCCTACCGGCGACGACGCCAAAAGAGAAGCAGGTCTGACAGCATTGACCGCGACGGGGACATCCCAAGCGTCCAGAGAGGCGCTGATGCAAGAATCATGCGTCCCGTCGTCGTGCTCGTATCGATAGGTGTGTCGACGATGCGAAGACCGACATCCTTGGTGCCAAGCCTTTCGATGAGCGCCAGCACTTCGCGGGTTGTGCGCGCAACACGGTACGGCTTCGTGATCGCAATCACGTCTCCTTTCCCGGCACATGCGATCGCCCTCTCCAGCTCCGGCGTCGAACCGAATATGCTGGTCTTCTCGCAGAAGAAGTTCTCGGCTCCCAAGCGGGCAAGATAAAGCTTTTGCGCCTCCAGCCTGGCAGCGGGTTCGAAGGTGTTGATACGACAGTAGCCGATGATCATCGCATTCCCCAACCGTAAGAAGCTTTCAGGGAATGGGATGTAAGGAGCCCGACAAGCCGCTGACGCGCGAGCCGCGGTTCGTCAGTCCCTTTGTCTTCCTCCCCCTTCACCGAGATTCCGATGTTGGACCGCAATCCGGAGGGGTTCGCGAGCTCCAGATATTGCTTTGCAACACTGTGAGCATCGAACTGTCTAACCCTCTCGCGGGCACCCGCCGACAAACGCGACCAAAGGTCATCATCGTCCAGCACCGCCTTTAGCGTTGCGGCCATCGCCTCGGGCTGTGGTTCGACCACTGCCCCATTCACGCCATCCGCGAGGAGATCCCGGCTGAGCCTTGAAGTCCCGACGATGGGTGTGCCGCTGGCGATCGCCTCCATCACCGTTGCTGAGGCGACAGGAACCGTATAGCGCGTGGGGAAAGCGGCGACGCGAACGCGGCTGTGTAGCTCGCGAACGCGTGCTCCCTCTGCCATGCCGAGAAGGACTACGTGCCGCCTTATCGGTTCAGGAAGAGCATCGACCGCCTCCCGCACCGGTCTTGTGATGTCACCCGTCACGTAGAGCCGTACGGAAGCGTCGTTGAGGGCGCCGAATGCCCGAATCGTCGCCTCAGGCACCTTGTAGGGCGAGGTGCCGGCATGGAGGATTGCCCGCTCGCGCTCTGCCAGCCCACGAGACGCATATGACTGGCGATCGATGCATTTGGGAATTTTCAGGATTTGGTCCCTTGGCAGGCCAAGATCTCGCACCAGTTCCTCCTGAAGCTCGGTCGTGGAGGCGACGACGTAGTGGCAGCGCCGCATGCTCGCGCGTCGAATGGCTCGCCATGCTGCCGCAAGCGCCCCTTTCCGTCTCTCGAGATCGTGAACGATCTGGACGATCGTGCCACGCAGCGGTAGCGGCACCGTCTCGCTGTGGATGACAAGGTCCGGCCGGAACCGATTGATGATACCGATCGCCCGCAGCCATGCCGCGACTGAGGCCGGTCCGGTCAAAGGCGTGCGGCTCAATCCGATTATCGGCAACTCGAGGCGAGGCGAAAGAAGTCGCTGAAATTTTGCGGGGCTTTCGAAGGTGCCGACCACGATCTGCACCTGGTGCCCCAGTTCGAGCAACGCCTGGGCAAGTGCCACAATGAAGATGCTCACACCATCAGGTGAATCCAAAGGTTCGCGCCGGGTCAAGACAATGCGCATTCGATCAAACTGTCACAATAGGTGCCTGCGGGCGGCCGCAGCCTCCCGTTGCACCGTGTTTCGGCAATGGAAGCAAAAGAGGAACTCTCCGAAGTATGCGAGGCGGCAGGATCGATCCTCGGGGAAATCGATAAACGAAAAATGGGGAGTACCCCGGCCCGCACTGCGCTCGTTGACGCGTGAAGCTTGGTCTGCCCTATGGGCAGCCCTGGTCGGTTCCTGCCGGCGCATGTTCCGGCCCACCTCACGACACCGCCGCGAAGGCCCGGATCCGGCGCCTGACCAGGGGTTCATAGATGGCCATCAGCCGATTGAAGTTTGCTTCGGGCGTGTACTGCTCCTGATAGGCGGCATAGGCCCGGCCTGCCACTTCCTCCAAGGCAGATCGGTTTGAAAGCGCCCAGCGCACACGATCGGCCAACGCGCCGGCATTGCCGACAGGAACGACAAGGCCGGTGACGTCTGGCTCCACGACCCCTTTGATCCACGGCAGATCCGAGCAGATGACCGGCAGCCGGCTTGCGAAGGCCTCGATGACTGTCATGGGAAACAATTCATACCCTTTCGACGGAAAGAGCAGGAATGCTGCAGCATGCATCTCTTTCAGCACCGTCTCGCGCGACTGACGCCCGAGATATTCCACGCGCTCGCACGCAGATTGCTCGACAAGCGGGGCCAACGGCCCGTCGCCGATGATCCGCAGCGGATAGTCGATCTCCTTCCACGCCTCGAGCAGCGTGGCCACTCCCTTGTGGTGCTCATCCAGTCGTCCGACGAACAGCCCTCCATTGCGACGAAGGTCACCGAAGATCGGCGGCCTGGCAACAGCGTTGGGCTTGACGACGATGCGTTCGGCCGGCAGGCCGCCTTCCACAAGCTTGCGCCTGGCCCAGTCGGTGAGGGCAATGAATCGCTCGACCTTGCGGGACCAGGTGCCGGCTCTCTTGTGAAACTCGACCATTGCGGCAAGGGCGAGCGTGCCCGCCAGGGAATTCCTGTAGACCTTCTTCGGAACAGTCCACCAGCAGGCGTGGCGGAGACTTCGCTCCCGAAGCCTCTCATCGGGATAAAGCAAGGAACTGGGACAGAGGATCCTGAAATTGTGCAAGGTCATTACTGATGGCACGCCGGCCTCGCGGCACGCATCCAGGATGGAGGGGCTCAGGAGAGGAAAGAAATTGTGGATATGGACGACATCGGGTGAAAATTCCGCCAATTTTCGGGACAGTGCCCGCCGTGAATGAGAGTTGTAGACAACCCCCAGGGCGGTAGAAATCTTCCGCGCGACCCGCACGATATCGTCATTCGTGGCGGAGAACAGCTCGACCTCGACCCCATTCTGCTTGAGGCACGCGAGCTCCTCCCGAACCACGCTGTCCTCTCCAGCCCTTATCTGGTAGAAATTATGAACCATTAAGACGCGCATCGCAGTCCGCCCCGTCCGAATCTCAATTCGGCATCCCGGACGCCCGTGGCGACGACGCGACGGCTCCGGAAAAGTCGACCTTTGGCAGAACGACCTCCACAACGTCGCCGGGCGCAAGCCCGAGATCTTCGCTGCCGGGGAGCGTCTCGGCGCCCTGCTCTCGCTTTCTATGGACCGTTATCTCGGGCCGACCCGCGGCTATCAGCAAGGTGGATTGCGCTTGACCTGTAAGCGCCAGCTTCTGCGCGGTACCCTCAAGACGCGCCGAGATCTGGGCCAGATTCATATAGGCCTCCTGTAGCTCTCCCAAGGCCGCGATTTGTCGTTCACTGTCGATCTTGTTCATCTGTCTGACATATTCGCCGCGCTGGCGCTCGATGTTCGATGCCTGGACGATCGTATCGAGCAGTTGGGTTGATGACATAAGCACCGCTCGACGGGCTTCAGATAGGCGCGTGGTCGGCGCCAGGCCCTTCTGAAACAGCGTCCTGACGCTCTCGTAATCGTCGGCGTCGGCCTGGCTTCCCTCTTCGTCCTTCTTCTTCTTTTCAGACAGGAGGCCCAGTTGCAGGTTAGTCTCCTCGACAGCACGTCGCAGAAGCTCCTTGTCCTTTTCACTGTCTGACAAACGAGCTTCGATATGCGCTGTTGCCGTTTGCTTCAATCGTTCGGCGAGCGTCTCAGGCACCGGCACGTTTTTGACATGTTCGACTTCTTCGCCGAGTTCTGTGCGAAGGCGCCAGATGCGAGCCTGTTCCGTTGCGAATTGCGCCCATAGGGCTTTGTACTCGGAACGGAAATCGGCCGCTTCCATGAGCGGATTGGCGATGCGAACCTGGGCAGCGCTGTAGCCCCCCGCAACCGCCACGGCCTGTCGGACGGTCATACCCGGCCGGAAGATGTACTCTCCCGGCTTGGCCACATCACCATTAACATAGATGGGCCGGTATTCGGCAAGCGAAACGAAGACCTGGTCGGTCTGGATCAGGTGCGTTACTTCACGGCCGTCCGCGGTCCCCCGCTGATACTGCTTGCTGGCGAGACTGCCAGCGATTATTTCCTGCGCTTGTTGAATGGAAAGGCCGCTGACTTGAACCGCTCCAACCAGCGCCAAGTTCACTTCGCCGTCCACTCCGATCAGCAATCGCTGCCTGAAATCCGGAATACCAGGGACCGATACTTCCAGCGTGTCTCCGGGCTGTAGCGTGTAGTCGGCAAGTGCCGCTGTCGGAATCAGAGCGATGGCGCCAGCGAACGAAGCGAGGCGGGTCGAAGCCATGGTCATCGACAGCGGCGACAACAAGGATCTCAACAGCTTCATGGGTTCCCCCAACGGGTTGCCCCCGTATCTCTACGGGCGACTTAGCACGGGTTTCTCCGGCGCGGGCGAACCTGCGCAGTGGATGGCTCTATGCTACCAGAGGAGCCATAGCCGAGGCCGAGGCAAAATGGCTGGCTCGCTGGCTCTTTCGAGGCACTCCTCATGGAAGCGGCACGGCGCCGCCGCAAAAGCGGGCACATCAGCGGACGGCTCTCCTGCTCCTGCCGCGCCAAAATCGGTACAAAGCGATCCCCTTCTACCGAGACCGATAGCCCGCCGATGTCGGGTGGGCCGCATCCATGTTCCGTCAGATGTATGAACAAGCGCAATGCTGCGTTCGACCCGGTTCAACTGGAGGGGGTTCGACAGCCAAGGCCGGAACGCTGGCGCGAAGTGCAATCAAATAGCCGTATGAGAAACCAACTCCCACAATCTGTACAGGGCTCTCCAGGACTGGATTGACGAACATGGCGAGGAAAATCGTGATGAAGACTGTGGACGCATGATTGCGAACACCGCGTGGCAGTCGATTTGGCGGGAAGGCCACCAAAATGGCAGACACGATTAAAATGAAACCAATGACCCCCGTCCGCAATATGGCTTGAAAGAACGAATTGTGAATTCCGGTCGAGAGTATCTCAAGCATTTTGGCGTGCGTAATATTCCTGGTGTCGGGAAGAAAGGTAATATCCTCGAACCCGGGAAACTCATATCGCCATCGGACCGATTCCTTCCCAAATCCGATGCCAAATCCGTATGTATCCGCAAGGGATGCGAGTGCGTCCGAAATGAACTCGAGTCGGATCCCGGAGTTCGGGTCCAGAGCAAAGGTTTGAGGTATAAAGTTCAGCCCGACGGCATAGGCCGAAGTCAGTGCGGTCGCCAGAGCTGCGGCCATCAACCGGCCGGGCACGCCAATTAGAATGACGATCATCGTGGCCGCGAGCACCTTGAACTGAGCCAAGGGGCTGGCGAGGGCTATTCCCAATAAGAGCAAAATGCCGCCGTATCGGCGCCAGTCGTTCGTCAGAAAAATACCGCCTGCAATGAAAAACATGGCAATGACCATGTTATTGATCAGCGAACCATAAAGAATCGGTATCGTGGCTTGCGGAGATGCGCCCTGATATTGCACGTCCTGCTGAAACATCACCGCCGGCGCGACAACGAGAGATAGGAACAGGAAAACGGGTGCACCAAAAAAAGCATTGCCGCTCATCAGCCTGCGGCGGAAATAAGCCTTGGATGCCCATGCGACGGCGAAGAATCCTACAATCGGGACGATTTGCCTTATGACTGCTTCTTGAAGGAAGTGAACCTGCCAGGAATCCGGCATCAGCCCGTATCTGGACAGCAGGGCAATGAAGAGGCAGAAGGCGGTGTAGACCGCCAGCAGACGAGGCGGCACCGTCTGCCGCAGCACGGCATAGGCCAGACAGACACCGACCGGGATCACTACGAAGAAAGGGCCAAGCAGGCGCAGGGATATTGCGAGGGCGCAGGCCAGCCAAATGCCGGAGAGAAAGAGGGTGTAGTCGAGCACGTCAGGGGAATGGCTGCAAACGAGGTCGACCGGCTCTGAACCCTTCCTGCGTGACAATGTCGCTGGCGAGGTCATGACCTGTGTCACCGGTTAGGACTGAAAGCCTTCACGAGCCAGATTGGTCCGCGTGGGTTCCCGCGATCAGTGCGGCGGCGCACGGCGAAGGATGGCGCACGGTTGATCCTGGTCAAAATTACTGCCGAGAGTTTCTCTCTAGGGATGATGCGCAAGATTCCCTCGAGATGGTCCGCGAAAGTGAGGCGTGCCTTTAGCACCAGGAGGACCTCGCTGAGGACGCCCATGGCCGCTTCCAGATCAGCGGTGCGGTCGGTGCTGTGAAAATCAACCACTATACAACTGTATTCTTGCTGCAGATGCTGGAGTGCAGCGGAGATCGAGAGCGAGGCATTCAAGTCGGAGATTGACCCCGTGGGCCTGAGAACCAGAACTTCCAGCCCTTCCTGATCCGCGGGAATGGTGGCAAACGCCCTGGCGAGCTTGCGACCTGGCTCCGCGTTCAGCATTGGCTGGTCCATTGATGGCTTTTGCCAATTGGCATCAACGAGCAGTGTCTTTTGCCCGGTCGCCGCAATGACCCTTGCGAGATGAACCGCCACCGTGGAGCTTCCGGACTTGCCGAGGGGTGAAGCAACGCCGATTACAAATCCGCCTTGGCGGCCCTGAACTCCGCGCATCCGGGTGGCAATCTTGCTCACTTGGCGGCCCTGAACTCCGCGCATCCGGGTGGCAATCTTGCTCAGCGAGCTGTGAAGCTCGGGAGCGTCCTTTGAGTAGACGGGCTGCAAAGACTGCTCGCATGGCCACACGACATTCCACCTGCGGCGGGGAATTCTGGGGATCCCTACAATCCGATCGAGGCCGGTCGACCTGTGCACATCCTCGACCGTCATCAGGCGGTGGTTCATTGCCTGCCTGATCAATGCATGACCAACGCCGGCAATCCCACCGGCCATAGCGGAGAGCGCTACCATCAGGACCGTTGGCGGCCAACTGCGTTGGCGAGGCGGTTCGGCCGCGGTGATGACCCTTGCGCTCGGGATCAGCGACGAGGCGCTAAAATCGGAGTGGGTCCGCTGCAGAAGGGCATTGTAAAGCGAGCGATAAACCTCGGCCGCGCTCTGCTGCTCGCGGAAAAGGACTCTTGCCCTCTCCGCAGATTCAGGGTCCGATGGGAGTTTCTTCGGTGATTCGGTCACAAAAGCCTTTTCCCGAAGTTCCGCCAGCCGCTTGTGCAGATCAGATGTTTCTTCCGCGCGAGCCGCCTGCCGGCGTTCGCGCTGACTTCCGATGTAACCGCCGGCGATCGCGTTCGCGAGCATGGCCGAGAACTGAGGATCGGAAGAGGTGACCCCGATCTCGACGGCGCGGGAGGAACCCAGCTGATGAACGGAAAACGCGCGCCTCACAAGGACCATCGCCTCATGCCGAATATTTGGCTCCGCCGTCGGCAGTTCGGTGCCGAAGAGAGACGCCAACTGGCTCCGCACATAGCTGGAGATCCGCGCGCGCAAGCTGTCATCCATCACAAACTCTTCGTCTTCCGCTAAGCCAGTGTGGTCAACAACGCGTCCGACGACCTCGTCCGACTGAATGACCTGTATCTGGCTCTCTACATAGACCCGCTCATCTGCCTCAGCTTCGCCCGGTTGCGAAGCGGGCGGAGATGAAAGGAGGATTGTCGCATAGGCGGTGTAATATCCAGGCGAAAGGACCGCATATGCGCCGCCGACACCAAGGCTCACAACTATCCAGAGGAGGCAAAGGCGCCAACTGCTTCGAACAAATCTCAAGATGTCTTTCGCGGTCAGCTCGTCGCGATCCTTGGGGGGGATCGGCTGATGAGGAGACCCCGACGGCTGAAGGACAAAGTGATCAGTGGCGAACATACTATGCTCTCCTACGACCGGAAACGATCGGCGTCGTGCTCCAACGGCGCGGATTGGGACGCCGGCGGATATCCTCGCACCCGGCCTGCGTCGCAAGCCGCCGCCGTGCGAAGGGCGGCCGCTCCGCCAATGAGGAAGAAGCCGGCTGAAACCACCAGCACGACGACTTCCTTCGCCACCAGCGCATAAACAATGGCTTGCTCCGCCATGACGAAAGACAAAAAATATGTGGCCACCAGGAATACTAGCAGACCGGATACGTTAAGGACGGCCCATTCATTTTCATAGCCGTAACTAAACATGAATATATTTGCTGTGAATGTATTTATGTTCATCAGCAATGGTATAATGGCCATTGCGCGCACGATAGGTATCGCCCCTAAAAATTCATCTCCGAAGAGGATCAATATTATATATGGGGCAACAAAGAACATTCCAATACTCATCGCCGTTCCGCCTGCTACGGTGAATAGTGATATCCTTATCAGTCGTATCCCGGCAGCCGGGTCGACATGAGCGTAGTATGAAACCCTCGGTATGAAGGTATCCATAAGCAACTTGAAAAATACCCGCGCGGCTAATAGGAATTTTTCGGCGACAGAATATTGTCCGGCTGCGACATAACCTTCGAAATGCCCGACAAGGGCGACGGGGAGGGTGAAGAGGGCAGTCTCCACGGCTAAGAAGAGGAATCCCCTCCAGCCGTTGCGTAGCTGCATTCCAATCGTCGAAAGCGTCACGGACCTGAAGCCGCCGAACCCGATCGGAAGGATGAAAGGTAAGCAGATGACGCCACTGACGACGGGAACTGCGCTCTGGATGGCAACGGCGAGCGCGACCTGGTCAGGTGATGCGACCATGGCGACGAAGCAGACGAGCGCCAGAACGCGAGCAACAACCACCGCGACGGCCGCCTGCCAGGCGCGTTCCAGGCCGACGAAGAGCCAGGCCGGAAAAATAATGCTGCCGGCGGCCGAGAGCATCGCGCACAGGAATGTCGGCCTACTGAGCGCCAGGACGTCGCCGGCCAGCACAAGGCCAACCAGGCATACGGCAACGAACAGCACTGCCTTGGTGGCCATGACCTGAGCAACGAGTGACGCGATCTCCGCCGGCTCGTAACGAAGGGAAGCAACCCTGCGCTGCGCGGTCCAATGAAATCCATAGGCTACGACGGAGGCAGCGAGTTGACCGATGGCGAGCGCATACGCGTACTGCCCGAAACTCATGGGTCCGAGGACGCGCCCGGCATAGGGCAAGATGATCAGCGGCTGCAGGACGTCGGTGACATGCAGGACAGCCAGACTGGCGGCCTGTTTGCTCAGAGTCATGGTAGCCTCCAGTCAGGTGCCTGTCGAGGCAATGCAAACCACACCGTCCAGATATGGGCAGCGCCGCCTCCCAGCAGCAGCGCCGAAGAACAGCCGCCCGTGAAGGAGTTGGCGCAGATCAGCAATACGGCGGTCCGAGCGTGTTCACTGGTTCGGCCTCCCTCTAACCGTCACGAAGTCTGTGCCTGGGAAGCAGCAACGCCTGCAGCAAAGCCAGGATGAACAGGCTGTTCGTCACGAGATACCTGCTCGCCAGGCGGCGGGGATCCTGGAGGAGCCGGTGCAGCCATTCCAGCCCGCTCTTCTGCATCCATTGCGGCGCCCGCTTGACGTCTCCGGCGTGGAAATCGAAAGCTGCTCCTACCCCCAACATGACCGCATTGATCCGGCCGCGATGCGCCTGCATCCAGCTTTCCTGCTTGGGACATCCGAGTCCCACCCACACGATCCTCGCACCGGACTGATTGATCATTCTGACCACTGCCTCATCTTCCTCGGCCGACAGAGGGCGGCGCGGAGGTGAGTAAGAGCCCACGATGTTTATGCCGGCAAACTCGGTTCGAATGCACCCTCCCAGACGCTGGAGGGTGCCCGGGCTGCCGCCGTACAGGAACATTGCCGTGCCGAGTTCCGATGCCCTCCGGCAACAAATCCACATCAGGTCCGGTCCGCTGATGCGCGGCTGATCCGCGTGTCCCTGCCGCCTCAGCATCCAGGCCACCGGCGCTCCATCCGGCGCGACAAGGTCGGCGCTATCCATCGCTTCGGCATGGGCGCGATTGCGGCGGGCGGTGACGACACTGTGGACATTGCACAGGAAAACCGTTCGGCTCTCCCGCCGTAGGGCCCAGTCGAAGACACTGTTGACTGCCTGCGCCAAACCCAGGGCGTGCACGGGTACCCCAAGCACTTGCTCGCGCAACTGTCCCTGATCGATCGCGTGTCCCTGATCAATCGCGAGACCTGTCATGCCACACCCTCGATTGCTGCTATAGGTGAGCCATCATCAGAGCGGGCGAGCACTTCGAGTTCAATTGCTATTCCGAACGGGAAGCTGGTGGGCGGCGCCCATCGGACGTACCTAAAAGGAAT
>NZ_JBVVPZ010000056.1:0-39225 GCF_055811415.1 Mesorhizobium sp. WSM4846 | reverse complement strand
CGGTCCTCCCGGCGAAGGAGAAAACTGTCACCCATGCAATCAGTCCATTCTGTTACCTATCTATCCGGTTCGGACAAATCCCCCTTCTCCCCGTCACTATACGGGGAGAAGGTGCCGGCAGGCGGATGAGGGCAGCGCCGACGTCGACAATCGCCAATTCGACTTGGACGCGCTCCTTTGGCTGAAGCGATTTGTTCGAAGCGATTGCCTGTGCGAACCGCTCCATGGTTGACATCGCTCATCTGCCGGGTAGCTTCCAGGATGCAGGCGTTGCAACTCCACAAGGGAGACGTTTTCGCTCTGCATAAAACGATGCATGCCGATGATCAGACAAAGGCATGCGCAAATCGTCCAGGGCACCTTGACGATCAATGAGGAAATGCCATGCGTGCAGTCGCATTTTTCGCCGTCGTGTCCGTTGCGACGTTTATTACAAATCAATCGCAGGCACAGGATGCCGCCGCGGGTGAGAAGGTCTTCGCCAAATGCAAGGCCTGCCATGTCGTCGACGAGGACAAGAACAAGATCGGTCCGTCGTTAAGCGGCGTTATCGGCCGGACGGCCGGCACGCATCCGGGGTTCAAATATTCCAAACCGATGGCCGAGGCGGGTAAATCCGGCGTCAAATGGGACGAAGCCACGCTGACGAATTATCTTCGCGACCCGAAGGGCATGATCAAAGGTACGAAGATGGCGTTTCCCGGTCTCAAGAAGGACGAGGATCTCGCCAACGTCATCGCCTATCTGAAGCAATACTCCAAATAACCCGGTTTTTCCGCAGGAGATAACCCGGTTCTTCCCCCGGAAGTAACCCGGTTCTTCCCCCGGACCCCGGAGTAACGCGACTTCGCCGGCCGTTCGCAAACTGCGTTCGGCCGGCGCCCGCACTGGTTGGCGCCGGTCAAGCGGCGTCTTGCAGCCTGCGCATGGCGGAAGGCAGATCGAGCAGGCCGTCGCAAACCAGGTCGGCGCCAAGCGCTTCAACGGCAATTTGGGTGTAGCCGCCACGCAGCAGGATAGCCGGCATGCCGGCGGCGCGGGCGGCGGCCACGTCGGCGCCGCTGTCTCCGACCATCAGCGCGTCACGAGGCTCGACCTGAAGCTGGTCAAGCGCCAGCAGCAGAGCGTCGGGCGCCGGTTTCAGGCAAGTCACCGCGTCTCCGCCGACGATCGCGCCGAGATGGTCCGTCAGCCCGAAATGCAGCAGGATTTCGCGAGCGGCCAGCTGCGGCTTGTTGGTCACCACGCCCATGGCTATTCCGCTCAAATGGAAGTGGGTGAGAACCTCCCTGACGCCGGGCATCAGCGTCGTCAGGCCGGTCAGATGTCTGCGGTAGATCGGCGCCATGGCACGGTTGGCCTCGTCGAGGGCGCTGCCGAGGCGCGGCGCGCCGGATGCCGCGAAGGCTCGCTCGACCAGTTTCCTGACGCCGCCGCCGATCATCGCCTTGACCTGTTCCAGGCGCAGCGGCGGCAGATCGCGACCGGCCAGCAATTCGTTGACCGCGGCGGTTATATCGGGCGCCGAATCGACCAGCGTGCCGTCGAGATCGAACAGGATCGCCTTCGGCGATCGAAACGGCCTACTCATGCCGACGTTCATGCGGCGTCCTTCCACTTGATCGAGCAGCCGATCGAAGCGATCTGGTCCAGCGGTCCGTCGCCGGTTCGGGCGATCTGTCTCATCGCCTCGAACAGGTCGCGTCTCAGTCCGGGCGGTCCCGCGTCTCGCCGCGCCGCGTCCAGCCGGCCGCGATATTGCAGCGTCAATTCACTGTTGAGCCCGAAGAAATCCGGAGTGCAAACGGCTCCATAGGCACGCGCCACCGTCTGGCGCTCGTCGTGGAGGTAGGGGAAAGTGAAGCCGTTCGCCCTGGCGAAGAGCTTCATGTTGTCGAAGGAATCATCCGGATAGGCGTCGGCATCGTTGGAGTTGATCGCGACAAAGCCGATGCCTTCGGGCTTGAGGTCGTCGGCATCGCGGACGATGCGGGAAATCACGGCCTTCACGTAAGGGCAGTGGTTGCAGATGAAGGCCACCACCAGCCCGTTCGGACCGGCGTGGCTGAAGATCGAATGCGATTTGCCGTCGACGCCGGGCAAGACGGCATCGATGGCTTGCCAGCCGAAATCGCAGACAGGTGGGATTGCCCCCATGTTGTCCTCCGATGAAATGGTTTACGCGGCTTTCCGGATCGCGCCGTCGGCTGCCTGCCTGATGGCGCCGATATTGGCGCGATAGGCCGCCTCGCTGCCGCCCTTGAAGATAGCCGAGCCGGCGACCAGCACATTGGCGCCGGCCGCGCTGACCAGCGGGGCGGTCTCGGGGGTGACGCCGCCGTCGATCTCGATGTCGATCGGGCGATTGCCGATCAGCGCCTTGACCCGCCTGACCTTGTCGACGACCGCCGGAATGAACGCCTGGCCGCCGAAGCCCGGATTGACCGTCATCAGAAGCACCAGATCGAGCCGGTCGAGCACATATTCGATGACGCTTTCCGGCGTCGACGGGTTCAGCGACACGCCGGCCTTCTTGCCGAGATTCCTGATCGCCTGCAGCGAACGGTCGAGATGCGGCCCTGCCTCGGCGTGCACGGTGATGATGTCGCAGCCGGCATCGGCGAAGGCGGCGAGATAGGCGTCGGCCGGCGCAATCATCAGGTGACAGTCGAAGACCTTGTCGGTTCGATCGCGGATCGCCTTGATCACCGGCGGACCGAAGGTGATGTTGGGCACGAAATGACCGTCCATCACGTCGAGATGGATCCAGTCGGCGCCCGCCCGGACGACTGCTTCGACTTCGTCGCCGAGCCGCGAGAAGTCCGCAGAAAGCACCGAGGGGGCGATGATTGTCTTGCTACCCATGGTCGTCGGCTCCATTCCGTCTTCGGTTTCCGGTCGCTGCACACCAACCGGCGTCATCGTGTCAGCGCGCCTTCGTCTCCGGTTCGCCTTCGAGCTTGCCTTCCGCGAACACGCGGCTGCCGCGAATATCGGATTCCTCAATGGTGATAAGGTCGGTCTTCGTCAACACCCGGTCGCGCGACGTGAAAAGCCGGTTGGCCTGGCGAAGCCGCGCCCGGTCGAGCCCATTGCGGACCGAGCGAGCGTTGGAGAAATGCGGCAGCCGCATGCGGATCGGCAGGTACTCTTCGAGCGCCTTGGCCGCCGCCTCGCTGAGACGATAATTCTGTTCTGCCAGCATGATCTCGGCGATCGATTTGAGCTCGCCGACGCCGTAGTCGGGAAAATCGAGGTGGTGGGCGATGCGCGAGCGCATGCCGGGATTGCTGTTGAAGAAGCGGTCCATCTTGTCCTTGTAACCGGCAAGAATCACAACCAGATCGTCACGGTTGTTTTCCATGCATTGCAGCAGGATCTCGATCGATTCCTGGCCGTAGTCACGTTCGTTCTCGGGCTTGTAGAGATAGTAGGCCTCGTCGATGAAAAGCACCCCGCCCATGGCGCGCTTGATCACTTCGCGGGTTTTGGGCGCGGTGTGGCCGACATACTGGCCGACGAGATCGTCTCGCGTCACCGCGACCATGTGGCCTTCGCGGACATAGCCGAGACGATGCAGGATTTCGGCCATCCTGAGCGCCACGGTGGTTTTCCCGGTACCGGGGTTTCCGGTGAAGTTCATGTGCAGCGTCGGCGCGCCCGAGGTCAGGCCGAACTTGCGGCGAAGCCGGTCGACCAGGAGCAGCGCCGCGATCTCGCGGATGCGGGTCTTGATGGGCTTCAGGCCAACGAGTTCGCGGTCGAGCTTGCCCAGCACCTCATCGATGTTGGACGCCTCGAACTCGGTCTGCAGATCGACCGATTCGTCCGGCGCGGCAGTGCCCTTTGCTATCGCGTCCAGCATGGTTTCGGCTAGCTCCGCTCGCCTTCGGGCCTGTCGGTCGCATAAGGCACGATCGAATAGCCCTGGCTGCGGCCGTCGCGCTCCTGGCGCAGCAGCCGGAACCCGGGTTCGTTGGGCGGCCGGTTGACGATGAACGACATGCGCGGCGCTTCCCAGCCCTTGCTCGAATCGAAGGCGGTGACCCGGACATACATGTTGGGCATGGCTTTCCGGCAATTGTTGACTTCAAGCAGGATGCCCGCCGGGTCCTTCAGGTCGAACATCGGGTTGCCGTACATTTCCCAATAGGTGTTTCGCGGATGCGGATCGTCCGTGTACTCGACGCTGACCGCCCAGTGGTTTTTCAGCGCATATTTGATCTGCGCCGAAATCTGCTCATCGGTCAGGTCGGGCAGGAACGAAAACTGTCCCTGCGTGACCTTGTTTCCCGGATTGGTCATCATGGCGACGGTTCCTTTCGTCTAGAAGCTGGGCGTTGCGGTTGGCACGAAGTCGGCCGTGTCGGTCGATTCGTAGTTGAAGGTGACGTCCTTCCAGGTCTCCAGGGCAGCTTTCAGCGGCGTGCACCATCTGGCCGCCTGTTCGAGGATTTTGGTGCCTTCGCGCAGGTAGTCGCGTCCTTCGTTGCGGGCTAGGATCATCGCCTCCAACGCGACGCGATTGGCCGTCGCGCCGGCCTGGATGCCGTCCGGATGGCCGATCGTGCCGCCGCCGAACTGCAGAACGACGTCCTCGCCGAGATAATGGATCAGCTGGTGCATCTGGCCGGCATGGATGCCGCCCGAGGCGACGGGCATCACCTTGTTGAGCGAGGCCCAGTCCTGGTCGAAGAACAGCCCGGTTTCGAGGTTCTGCGGCGTGCGCTCCTCGCGCAGCGTGTCATAGAAACCCTTGATCATCAGCGGGTCGCCTTCCAGCTTGCCGACAACGGTACCGGCATGGATGTGGTCGACGCCGGCCATCCGCATCCATTTGCAGATGACGCGAAAATTCATGCCGTGGTTCTTCTGGCGCGAATAGGTCGAGTTGCCGGCGCGGTGCAGGTGCAGGATCATGTCGTTGCGGCGTGCCCATTTGGCCATCGACTGGATCGCCGTGTAGCCGATGACCAGGTCGATCATGACGATGCAGGAGCCAAGCTGTTTTGCGAATTCGGCGCGCTCGTACATCTCCTCCATCGTGCCGGCGGTGACGTTGAGATAATGGCCCTTGACTTCGCCGGTGGCGGCCGACGCCTTGTTCACGGCCTCCATGCAGTAGAGGAAGCGGTCGCGCCAGTGCATGAAGGGCTGCGAGTTGATGTTCTCGTCGTCCTTGACGAAGTCGAGGCCACCTTTCAGCGCCTCGTAGACGACGCGGCCGTAGTTGCGGCCTGACAGGCCAAGCTTCGGCTTCGTCGTCGCGCCGAGCAGCGGCCGGCCGAACTTGTCGAGCCGCTCGCGTTCCACCACGATGCCGGTCGCCGGGCCCTGGAAGGTTTTCAGGTAAGCCACCGGGATGCGCATGTCCTCGAGTCGCAAGGCCTTTACTGCCTTGAAGCCGAACACGTTGCCGATGATCGATGCGGTCAGGTTGGCGATTGAGCCCGGCTCGAACAGGTCGAGGTCGTAGGCGATGTAGGCGAAGTACTGCTGCTCGGTCTTGGTGCCGGGACCGGTGTTCGGCACCGGCTCGGATCTGAACGCCTTGGCGCGGTAGAGCTCGCAGGCGGTCAACCTGTCGGTCCACACCACCGTCCAGGTCGCGGTGGAGGATTCACCGGCGATGGCGGCGGCCGCCTCCTCGTGGTCGACGCCTGGCTGCGGCGTGATCCGAAACATGGCGATCAGGTCGGTCTCCTTGGGCCGGTAGTCCGGCTCCCAATAGCCCATTTTCTTGTAGGGGATGACGCCCGACTTGTAGCGTTCCTTGCCTTCCTTGAGCGTGCCAGCTGACGGCATGTCGATCTTGTTCATGACAGGTCTCCTGTTTGCCGCTCAGGCGGCTTTCGCGGTTGCGATTTGCGGGTCGAGTTTTCCCGCGGCGTAACGTTTGGCCATCTCGTCCATGGCGATGACCCTGATCTTCGAGGCGTTGCCGGCGGTGCCGAAGCGCTCGAAGCGATCGCGGCAAAGGTCGCGCAGGGCATCCATGGCGGGTTTCAGGAATTTGCGCGGATCGAATTCGCGCGGGTCTTCCGTCGCGACGCGGCGGAACTGCCCGGCCATGGCCATGCGGCAGTCGGTGTCGATGTTGACCTTGCGCACGCCGTAGCGGATGCCGCGCTCGATCTCCTCGACCGGAACGCCAAAGGTCTGGGGCATCTCGCCGCCATATCGGTTGATGACGTCCTGCAGTTCCTGCGGCACCGAGGAAGAGCCATGCATGACCAGATGCGTGTTGGGCAGCTTTTCGTGGATCGCCTCGATCACCTGCATGGCGAGGATGCCGCCGTCGGGCTTGCGGCTGAATTTGTAGGCGCCGTGCGAGGTGCCGCAGGCGATCGCCAGCGCGTCGACCTGGGTGGCGGTGACGAAGTCGACCGCCTGATCGGGATCGGTCAAAAGCTGGTCGTGGGAAAGCACGCCTTCGGCGCCATGCCCGTCCTCGGCCTCGCCCTGGCCGGTTTCCAGCGAGCCGAGCACGCCAAGCTCGCCTTCGACGGAAGCGCCGACCCAATGCGCCATGCGTGCGACACGTTCGGTGATGGCGACGTTGTAGTCGTAGCTCGCCGGCGTCTTGGCGTCCGCCATCAATGAGCCGTCCATCATCACCGAGGTGAAGCCGTGGCGGATCGCCGAAAGGCAGGTGGCTTCGTTGTTGCCGTGGTCCTGATGGATGCAGAGCGGAATGGCCGGATGCATTTCGGTCAACGCCTCCATCATCTTGGCCAGCATGATGTCGTTGGCATAGGAGCGGGCGCCGCGTGATGCCTGGATGATGACCGGCGCGTCGCAGGCCCTGGCCGCCTCCATGATGGCAAGGCCCTGTTCCATGTTGTTGATGTTGAATGCCGGAACGCCGTAGCCGTGCTCGGCGGCATGGTCGAGAAGCTGGCGAAGGGTGATGCGGGCCATTTTTGGGGTCCTTCCTAGATGATGAGCTTCAGCGCCGCTGCCGCGACGGCTTCGGGCGTGATGTCGAAATGCCGGTAGAGATCCGGGGCAGGGGCGCTGGCGCCGAAACCGGCCATGCCGACGAAAGCGCCGGTGTCGCCGGTCCAGCGATCCCAGCCGAGCCGTGCTGCGGCTTCGACGGCGACGCGCGGCGCCGAGCCGAGGACAGCCTTGCGGGTGCCGGCATCCTGTTCCTCAAACAGCTCCCAGCACGGCATCGAGACGACCGCGGCGGCGATGCCGTGCTCGGTCTCCAGCCGTCCGGCGGCGGCAACGGCGATCTCGACCTCCGATCCGGTGGCGATCAGCGTCACGGCGCGGTGTCCTGCCGGCTCGCGCAGGACGTAGGCGCCCTGGCTCGACCGGTTCTCGTCGATGTGTGGCTCGTCGCTGTGTGCCTTCTCGCTGTGTGCTTGGCGCAGCATCGGCAGGTTCTGCCGCGAGAGCACCAGCACGCTCGGCCGGTTCTTGCTCTTCAGCGCCAGTTCCCAGCACTCCGCCGTTTCGATGATGTCGGCCGGACGGAAGACGTTGATGTTCGGCGTCGCCCGCAGCATCGCCAGGTGCTCGATCGGCTGATGGGTCGGGCCGTCCTCGCCGAGACCGATGGAATCATGGGTCATCACATAGATGACGCGCTGGCCCATCAGCGCCGAGAGCCGCATCGCGCCGCGGGCATAGTCGGCGAAGCACAGGAAGGTGCCGCCATAAGGCACGAAGCCGCCATGCACCGCGATGCCGTTCATGGCCGCGGCCATGCCATGCTCGCGGATGCCGTAGTGGATGTAGCGGCCGGCATAGGCACCAGGCGCTATGCGATCCATGCCCTTGGTGATCGTCAGGTTCGAATGCGTCAGATCGGCGGAGCCGCCGACGGTCAGCTCGGTTGCGGCGTTGATTGCACCGAGCGCCATTTCGGAGGCTTTTCGCGTTGCGACCTTGGTCGCCTTTTCGACATGCTCCTTGCGGAAAGCGCCGAGCGCTTCGAAGACCGCGTCGGGCAGGGTGCCGGCGACCGAACTCTCGAAGGCCTCGCGCTGTGGCGAGGCGGCAAGCCGCTGCTCCCAGGCGTGCCGCGCCGCTTGCCCGCGCTCGGCAGTTTCGCGCCAGGCAAACAGGATGTCGTCCGGCACCTCGAACGGCACGCAGGCCCAGCCGATGTTCTCGCGCGTCGCGGCGATCTCGGCATCGCCCAGCGGCGCGCCATGCGTCTTTTCCGAGCCGCCCAGATTGGGCGCGCCCTTGCCGATCACCGTGCGGCAGGCGATCAGCGACGGCCGGTCCGACTGCTGCGCCGCTTCGATTGCCGCAGCGACGGCTTCCGTGTCGTGGCCGTCCACCGACTGGACATGCCATCCGGCGGCTTCGAACCGTGCCGGCTGGTCCATCGATGTCGACAGCGACGTCGGTCCGTCGATCGAGATCGCATTGTCGTCCCAGAAGACGATCAGCCGGGCGAGCCTCAGGTGACCGGCAAGGTCGATCGCCTCGTGGCTGATGCCTTCCTGCAGGCAGCCGTCGCCGGCGATCGCGTAGGTGAAATGATCGACGAGATCGGCGCCGTGGCGGGCAGCAAGCATGCGCTCGGCGAGCGCCATGCCGACCGCGGTCGAGATGCCCTGTCCTAGCGGACCGGTCGTCGTCTCGATGCCAAGCGCATGGCCATATTCGGGATGTCCGGCGGTGCGGCTGCCCAGCTGGCGAAACCGCTGCAATTCTTCGATCGGCATGTCTTCGTAGCCGAGCAGGTAGTGCAGCGCATATTGCAGCATCGAGCCGTGCCCGGCCGAAAGCACGAAGCGGTCGCGATCGGGCCAGTTGGGCGCCGACGGATCGATGTTAATGAAGCGGCTGAACAGTACCGTCGCAACGTCGGCCATGCCCATCGGCATGCCCGGATGACCGGAATTGGCCTTTTGGACGCTGTCCATCGCCAATGCGCGAATGGCGTTCGCCATATCGCGCTCCGAGACGGCGGCGACGGGCTTCAGGGCTGCTGCTTGGCTGTTCATGGCGTCCTCCTCACGACACACGGTTCTTGCGTTCGATCAATTGCAGGATGAGCGGCGTCAGGATCAGCTGCATCGCAAGATCGAGCTTGTTGCCTGGCACCACTATGGAATTCGGCCGCGACATGAACGAGTCGTGGATCATCGAAAGCAGGTAGGGGAAATCGATGCCGCGGGGATTGGCGAAGCGGATGACCAGCATCGATTCGTCGGGCGTCGGGATCCAGCGCGCGATGAACGGATTGGACGTGTCGACGATCGGCACGCGCTGGAAGTTGATGGCGGTCTGCGAGAATTGCGGGACGATGTAGCGGACATAGTCCGGCATGCGGCGCAGGATCACGTCCATCACCGCCTCGGTGGAATAGCCGCGAGTTGCCCGGTCGCGATGGATCTTCTGGATCCATTCGAGATTGATGACCGGCACCACGCCGATCCTGAGGTCAGCGTGCCTGGCCAGGTCTATCTTGTCAGTGACGACGCAGCCGTGCAGGCCCTCGTAGAAGAGCAGGTCGCTCGGCGGGAATTCGCGCCATTCGGTAAATTGTCCCGGCGGCGTGCCGTACTGCTTCTCCTCGTCCTCGTCGTGGATATAGGTGCGGGTCTTTCCGGTTCCGCGGCGACCATATTCCTCAAACACCTCTTCGAGGATTGCGAGCTCGTTGGCCTCGGCATGGAAGTGGGTGAAGTTCGGATTGCCGGCCTTCTCCTCCTCGGCCACCTTGACCTTCATCGTGGCGCGGTCGTAGCGGTGAAAGGCGTCGCCTTCGATGAAGGCTGCGTCGATGTTCTCGCGCCGGAAGATCAGCTCGAAGATGCGCTTGACCGAAGTGGTGCCGGCGCCCGACGACCCGGTGATGGTGATGATGGGGTGCTTTGCCGACATGATGTTCAGGCCCTGAACAGGCCGCGGCGGCTGAACAGCGGCGCACGCTCGCCGATCGCGCTGGGCTCGGTGTGGTAGCGGGTGATGCGTGCGACTTCGCGCGCCGATCCGAACACCACGGGCACGCGCTGGTGCAGGCCCTCGGGCTCGATTTCGAGGATGCGGGTGATGGTGTCGGTGGCGGCGCCGCCCGCCTGTTCGATGAGATAGGCGATCGGGTTGGCCTCATAGACGAGGCGCAGCCGTCCCTGGCGGTAACCCTTGCGCTTGTCGCCTGGATACAGGAATACGCCGCCGCGCATCAATATGCGGTAGCAGTCGGCGACGAGGGAGGCGATCCAGCGCATGTTGAAGTCCTTTCCGCGTGGGCCTTCAGTGCCTTCGAGGCAGTCGTCGATGTAGAGCCGCACCGCCTCGTCCCAATGCCGGTAATTGGCGGCGTTGATGGCGAACTCCTGGGTACGCTGCGGGATGATCCGGCTCTCGTAGGCCTGGACGAAGGTGCCGAGCCTGGTCGAGAGAACGAAGACATGCGTGCCGCTGCCGAGCGACAGGACCAGCGCCAGCTGCGGCCCGTAGATGAAGAAACCGGCCCCCAGCTGCTTCACGCCCGGCTGCAAAAAAGAGGCGGCCGGATTTTCGTCCGGCGCGCCAGTTGCAGGGAGGAGCGAGAAGATCGTTCCGATCGACACGTTGGTGTCGATGTTGGAAGAGCCGTCGAGCGGGTCGATGGCGATGGCGAGAGGCGCCTGGCTGTCGAGCAGGACCGGCTGCTCCAGTTCCTCGGAGGCGTAGAGCGCGACCGGAGCGTGGCGCATGGCATCGAGGAAGATGTCGTCGGCGAAGATGTCGAGATCCTTCTGGATGTCGCCGTCGGCATTGGCGCTGCGGGTCCCGGCAAAGGCGGTGCCGAGCACTCCCTGATTGATGGTGTTGCGGACCTTGGTGGCGGCCTGCGTCAGCTGACGGACGGTCGCGACGACTGCCGAACGCAGTTCGTCGGGTGGGCCGAGATAGGAATTCAGAAATGCGTCGAGCGTTGCCGCTGGCATCGTAACCTCCCGATCCAGCCGCAACTCCTCCGGCCGGATTGGGGAATGAGAACAAACTGCCATGGATAAGTAAAATTCAATAACTTTACTTTCGCGCTAAAAAAAATTTAGTATGGCGCATGAGAAACCTCACGCTCAAGCAATTCAAGACCGTTCAGGCCATCATCAGCCATGGAAAAATCGTTAGCGCGGCCAAGGTGTTAGGCTTGTCTCCTCCAGCGGTGACGATCCAGTTGCGGCAGGTCGAGGAGGAGTTCCAGCTGGCCTTGTTCGACCGGACGTCGGACGGCATGCGTCCGACTGCCGCAGGTCTGGCCTTCGTCGAGACGGCGCAGGCGATCGAGGAGCGGCTTCGCCTGCTCGAAGACAAGATGGATGCGATCAAGGGCGTGCGTATCGGCAGCTTGCGGCTCGGCGTCGTTTCCACCGCCAAATATTTCGCGCCGCGGCTGATGGCCGGCTTCATAAAGGAACATCCCGACATCGACATGCGGCTCGCCATCGGCAACCGCGCCGAAACCATCAACAGCCTGAAGAACCACGACATCGACATCGCGCTGATGGGACGCCCGGCGCGGGAAGTCCCGGTGCGTGCCTCGGTCTTCGGCGATCACCCGCTGGTCATCATCGCGCCGCCCGACCACCCGCTGGCGTCGGCGCGCGAGATATCCAAGGAGCGGATCGCCGAAGAGCATTTCCTCATCCGCGAGCCCGGCTCCGGCACGCGCATCTCGCTGGAAATATTCCTCAGCGACGTGCCCGGCCGCATCGACGACCTTGGCGTCGAGATGGGCTCGAACGAGACGATCAAGCAGGCGGTGATGGCCGGGCTCGGCATTGCCTTCATCTCTGCCCACACCATCGCCGCCGAAACCGACGCCGGCCGGCTGGTCATCCTCGACGTCGTCGGCATGCCGATCCGCCGGCAATGGTTTTCGGTGATGCGCAGCGATCACGCGATCTCGCCGGCGATGGCGACATTCCACGATTTCCTGATGCGCAAGGGCGCGATGTACCTGCCGCTGTTCGGCAAGCTCTATCCGCACGAAGGACCGAACATTGGAGGTCGCGCGAGTTAGGCCGCGCGGCCTCAGGTCAAACGCTTCAGGCGAGTGATGGCCGTTCGTCGCCTCTCAACTAAGATTGCGTTTGACCTTTACATCGGCCCCACGGACGCGAGCCCAGCAGCACGCAGGCTGCCGTCTGCAAGGCGGGTCGGTGCATTGGCATCGGCGCGCATGTCGGTCTCGGACGACACCGTCACCTCCTCGCCGGACCGCGAGAACGCGTAGAGCGGACCGCGGTGGCCCGGCATCGAAAAGGCCACGGAATCGCCGTCGGCGAGGCCCATGACGACGCGCTGCGGATCGCCGCCGATCTTTGGCGCGAAGGTGGCGGTGACCTCCAGGAGGTCGCCTTCGACCGGGACGTAATAGACGACCATGTCGAGGTGTCCCTCGTGCAGGCTGCCGGCTTCGGTCGGGCGTCCTATGGTGGCTTCCTCGGCAAACGCCGGGGCGGCAAGAAACAGCGCGGCCAGAACGGAGGCGCTCAGGGTTTTGCGGATCATCTCGTATCTCCTTTTTTAGATTGCGTTCGAACGCTATAACTGAGTTAGATTACGAATGCAATCTAAAAAATGAAAATATTGATGATGCGTGTGAGTCGCTTCATAAAACCGCGAAACGGCGATCAATGCGGCAGGCCGGCTTTTTCGGGAGCGCGGCTTTGACGGCATCGACCTTAAGGATTTTGATGGAGGCCCGGGCTCACCGAGGGCGCGTTTTGCAAGCAGTCGCATCCAAGAACGATCTGGCGGCGCAAGGCGTCCAGGCGGGCGATGGAAAAGTCCGCCGGTGGTCTCGCGGACCGTCAACGATGAGCGGCTGTCGAAGCGGTTCCTGCAAGCGGCCGCCGGGAGCGCGCTGATGGGGTCGTCTGCGGCGATGGCCGGCATGGCTACGGGCTGGCGTACCCGCGGTTACGCTGCCGGGCCGCTGACTGCGTTTCTGCTAGCCTGCAATTGGTTCGGCAACAGCTTCTTCGAGGCCAGTTGCCGCTTGGGTGGCAAGACCGCGGGCCGCCGCTTGTGAATCGTAGAATTCCTCAAGTGCATGGACCTTGCCCCATCGCAGGGTGAATACGTGCAGACCACTGTTGACGTAGGACGCGTCGCCGTTGAGCAGCGTCGCGGTGCCGTCCCACTGGGCAAACACGGTGGTATGCCACGGCCAGCCCTTCACCCAGACGTGGTTGACCGTGAGATGGAGATTGGGCAGGACGCGGCCGAGGCGCTCAAACCAGCGGCGCACGGCTTCCTTGTCGTGGCGCTCACCACCAAGCGCGTGGGCGCCGGAAACGCGGTGATGGACATGCGGCACGAGTGCTTTCACCGCCTCATCCCAGCGATGGTTGTTGACGTGGTCGAAGCTCTGCCGGATCGATTTCTCGACGATATAACTGTACAGCATTTGACCTCTCCTCCAAATTTTTTCGATGCGTGACCGAGGCACCGTGCGCAGCCGAATTGGATTGCGTTCGTACTCTATACCTGCTATAGATGTCGAACGCAAGCTAAATAAGGAGATCGACATGCGTGTGAGTCGCGTTCAGGCGGTGGAAAACCGCGAAACCGTGATCAATGTGGCCAGCCGGCTTTTTCGGGAGCGCGGCTTTGACGGCATCGGCCTTAAGGACCTGATGCAGGCTGCCGGGCTGACCCAGGGCGCGTTCTACAAGCAGTTCGCCTCCAAGGACGATCTGGCGGTGCAGGCGTCGAAGCGGGCGATGGAGAGCGCCACGCTGCGGTGGTCGGCCGCGACTGCGGCAAAATCCGAGGATCCGCTTGGCGCGGTGATCGCATTCTACCTCAGCATGGACCATCGCGGAGAAAAGATGGACGGCTGCCCGATTGTCGCGCTCGGTTCGGATGCCGCCAGACAGGGCAGCGACGTGAAAGCGTCGTTCGAAGCCGGGATCAAGGAGCATCTCGAAATCCTCGGCCGTTTCATTGCCGAGGCCAATGGTGAGCAGCCCGATAGAAAGGCTATGGCCATTCTCTCGACGATGGTCGGTGCGCTGACGCTATCGCGCGTCGTCAACGACCCGGACCTCGCCCAGGCCTTTCTGGACGGGGCGAACGAACAGGTTCGCGAAGCAGCCGCCGCCTGAACGGCATGCGCAGCGCTGGCGACGCAGCCAAATCGATAGGAAAATAGATGCGACGGATTGTTGTTACAGGCATGGGAGCAGTCACGCCCCTTGCTGCCGATGTCGAAGCGTCGTGGTCGCGGCTGCTGGCCGGTCGCTCGGGCATCCGCAGGCTTCCGGACGATGTGGTGGCAGACCTGCCGGCCAAGATCGGTGGGGTGGTTCCCTCGCTGGAAGACGATCCGGACGCTGGTTTCGATCCGGATGCCGTCTTGGCTGCGAAGGACCAGCGCAAGGTAGACCGGTTCATCATCTTCGGGCTCGCCGCTGCACAAGAGGCCCTCGCGCAAGCAGGGTGGGCGCCGGTCTCGGAAGCGGATCGCCTGCGCACGGCCACGATCATCGCGTCCGGCATCGGCGGCTTCCCCGCCATAACCGAGGCGGTGCGCACGGTTGACCAGCGCGGGGTCCGCCGCCTGTCGCCGTTTACGGTACCGTCCTTCCTGGTGAACCTTGCGGCGGGCCACATCTCGATCCGCCATGGCTTCAAGGGGCCGCTCGGCGCGCCGGTTACGGCTTGCGCGGCCGGCATCCAAGCGATCGGCGATGCGGCCCGCCTCATCCGCGCCGACGAAGCCGATATCGCCGTGTGCGGCGGAACGGAAGCCTGCATGAACATCGTCAGTCTCGGTGGTTTTGCTGCCGCACGCTCTCTTTCGACCGGCTTCAACTGGGCGCCGGCTCAGGCGTCACGGCCTTTTGACGTGTCGCGGGACGGCTTCATCATGGGCGAAGGAGCCGGCGTGCTGGTCATCGAGGCGTTGAGCCACGCGCTGGCGCGCGGTGCGAAACCGCTCGCCGAGCTCGTCGGCTACGGCACGACGGCGGATGCGCATCACGTCACTTCCGGTCCCGAGGACGGCGACGGGGCGCGCCGAGCCATGCAGATCGCGATTGCCCAAGCTGGCATTTCGCCGCGTGAGGTTCGCCACCTCAATGCGCACGCGACCTCGACGCCGGTCGGCGATCTCGGGGAAATCGCGGCGATCAAAACACTCTTCGGCGCAGATTCCATCATCGCCGTGAGCGCAACGAAATCGGCGACCGGGCACCTGCTCGGAGCCGCCGGCGGGCTGGGAGCCATCTTCGCAATGCTGGCGCTCCGGGATCAGGTAGCGCCGCCAACCCTCAATCTGGGCGCGCCGGATCCAGCCGGCGACGGCATCGACTTCGTCGCCAACCAGGCCCGGCCGATGGCAATGGACTACGCGATATCAAACGGCTTCGGCTTTGGCGGCGTCAACGCCAGCGCGCTGTTCCGGCGCTGGACGGATGAACTCGCCGGTGCGAACGCCAGAGGCGCTCATAACTGACGCCTCCGACCTTTCGGGCTTCTTCCATGCCAATCCAAAATCAGTCCAACCCAAAGAAAGAAATGATTTCCGTGAACAAGACCAATCCTGGCGTCGCCCTGGTGACGGGGGCGTCCTCCGGCATCGGGCGCGCGACGGCCATAGCTTTGCAAAGCGCCGGTTTCCGCGTGTTCGGCACCAGCCGTCGCGCAGCCAAAAACTCCGACGGCCTGACCATGCTGGCCTGTGACGTGACCGATGACGCGTCCGTGAGGAAACTGGTCGATGACGTGCTGGCCGAGACCGGGCGCATCGACCTGCTCGTCAACAATGCCGGCATGGGTCTGTTTGGTGGCGCGGAAGAGTCCTCAATGGACCAGGCTCAGGCGCTGTTCGATGTGAACGTCTTCGGCGTGCTCCGCGTGACCAACGCGGTCCTGCCGATAATGCGCCGTCAAGGCAAGGGTAGAATCGTCAATCTGAGGTCGGTGCAGGGGTTCATTCCAGCTCCCTATTTCGCGCTTTATGCGTCGACCAAACATGCCATCGAAGGCTATTCCGAATCGCTCGACCATGAACTGCGCCCGTTCGGGATTCGCGTTGCATTGGTCGAACCCGCTTATACCCGCACGTCCTTTGAAGATAGTCTCGCCAAGCCGGACCAGTTGCTTGATGTCTATGACGCCGCGCGCGCTGGCATGAACGCAGTCGTGCGCAAAGCAATGGAAAAAGGCGATTCGCCCGAATTGGTCGCCAAGACCGTTTTGGCGGCTGCGACCGATCGCGTTCCGAAGAGGCGCTATGCGGCGGGAAAAATGGCGCGTCTGGTCAGTCTCCTGCGCCGTTTCGTCCCGCATCCGCATTCGACAAGAGCCTGCGCAAGCAGAACGGGCTGCCGGTCTGACGACATCGAAGACACTCTGTGAAATCGGAATGATCGGCGCTGGAAACATCGGCGCCACGTTGGCGCGGCGCAACCTGACGCGATTGCTCTGGAAAACGCCCAGCGGTCGTTGGAGTTAGATAAGCGACATGTTATGTTGCAGTGCGAAAGAGCGGGGGCACGTGCTTTCACACCCGTAAGCGATCTGTATGTGCGACCCCTGCAGACTGGTCGGTATCACTGAAACCTCCCGGGCATGGGGTTCGGGATTCGATGGGGACAAGGGGTAATGCTTTACACGCTGGTTATGATGGTCTGCCTGACGGATGTGCCGCAGACCTGTGAACAACGCGAACAGATGGTGGACGGCCTGGCAATGAATCCCGGGACCGCCTTCATGCAGGCGCAGCCGCTGGTCGCCCACTGGATCGAGACGCATCCCGGTTATTTCGTGCAGCGCTGGCGCGTGCTGCCCGGCCGGGGATCGTGAGATCCGCCGCGAAGAGCGAATGAGGTTCTACTTCTTCGCGGCGAGGGTTTCCGAGACGGCCTTGGACAATTGATAAAGCCGCTGCTCGATGATCGTCGGCACTTCACAGACGTAAGTCAGTGATTGGACGCGTTCATTGAAAATTCGCGTTGCGAATTTCAGCTGCTCGGTGCGCCGTTCGATGTCGTCGGGATCCGCATCCGGCTTTGCCCGCAACGCATCGACGTCGGACGCTGCCTTGCGCAAGGCGGCGGCCATTTCGAGCTGCTTGTGGGCGTACCGGGAAATGCCTGAGATCACCTGCGAACGCTCGGCGTCCATGTGATCGAACATGCCTTGCACCAGCATCGCCATCTTCGGCGCAAGCTGCTCGGCCGGCAGCGAGGCGGCGAAATCCTTGATTTTCTTTTGGGCTTCGGCGATCGGCATCCGCCGGGCCGCCACCTCCTCGACCAGGGTGGAGACGGCAGGGTCCTTCGAAAAATCCTTCGCCGCTGGCGGAAGCTCCGGCCCATTCCAGATCTGGCCGAGCGAGAGTTGCGGCACCTTGCGCTGTATGCAGGGCCAGTCCGGATCGGTATTCGCTGCCCTGGCGTTCATGCTCGGCGTCAGCATGGCAACCACAGCCAGGCTGCGAACAAGGCTCATTCGTGCCATCAGCCATTTCCTCCGGTGTCTTGTTTGCGGGTCACCAGGCCGCGCGAAGGGTCGTAGGCGATGATGGCGGCGGCAAGGAACAGAACAGTGCATCCGGCAACGACGCCCAGCGACAGCCACTCGATCTGGCCGTAGAAGGCGAAGCGGATCAGTTCGACGGCATAGGTGAACGGGTTGGCGAGGCAGATCTTGTGCAGCAGCGGGCTCGCCTCCTGGATGCGCCACAACGGATAGAGCGCCGGAGAGGCGAAATAGCCGGGAAAGATGACGAAGTTCATGATGCCGGCGAAATTTTCGAGCTGCTTGATCATCGACGACAAAAGCATGCCGAGCGCGCAAAGCATCATTCCCGACAGGAACAGCGCCGGCAGCACCATGAGATAGCCGATCGGCGGCGCCTTGACGCCCCAGAACCAGGCAACGATCAGGAACGCATAGACCTGCGCGATCGATACGGATACGCCGGCGAGCATCTTCGACACCAGCAGGAACCAGCGCGGGAAGGGGCTGACCAGCAGGGTGCGCATGTTGCCCATCTCGCGGTCATAAACCATCGACAGCGAAGACTGCATGCCTGAGAACAGCAGGATCATGCCGCACAGCCCCGGCGTGATGTAGACCTCGTAGAGCACGTAGGTCTTGTAGGGCGGGATGATCGACACGCCGAGCACCTGCCGGAATCCGGCTGCAAAGATGAACAGCCAGATGAGCGGCCGAACCAGCGAGGATATGAAGCGCTCGCGCTGGTGCAGGAAGCGCAGGCATTCCCGCAGTACGACGCCCTTGAGGCAGATGAGATAGTGGCGCAGGCCGAATTTCTCGAACTTCTCCGGAAAGATGCCGGCGACTTTTTCGGGTATTGAAGGAGCGCTCATGGCGATATCCCCGCGGTGCCGGCCGCCTCGATGCGGCTGAGCCTGGAAAAGGCGTCGCGGATCGAAGTGGCGCCGCTCGTCCTGACGACATCGGCCACCTTGCCCTTTGCGACCAGTTCGCCCTGCCGCAGCACGACGACATGGTCGCCGTCGTCAACCTCGTCGATCAGATGCGTTGCCCACAGCACGCCGATGCCCTCGGTTTCGACGAGCTTGCGGATGGTGGCGAGAATGCCGGCGCGCGACTGGATGTCGAGACCGACCGTCGCCTCGTCGAGGAGCAGCAGCGACGGGCGGTGGAGCAGCGCCCTGGCGATCTCGATGCGCCGCATCTGGCCGCCGGAAAGGCTGCGTGCCTTGTCGTGCTGCCGGCCCGGCATGTCGACGATATCGAGCAGCGCGGCAATGCGCTGCCGGGCCTCGCGTCCGCCGATGCCATGCAGCGCCGCGTGGTAGGAGAGGTTCTGGTGAACGCTGAGATCGAGGTCGAGCGTGCGCGCCTGGAACACGATGCCGACCCGCCTCAGCGCCTCGCCGGAGGCGTGGCTGACGTCATGGCCGAAGATGCGGATCGACCCGCGGCGCGTGTCGTAAAGGTGGCTGATCAGCGAGTACAGGGTTGTCTTTCCTGCGCCGTTGAGACCGAGAAGCACGGTGAACGTCGCCGGCGCGATCGAGAACGAGACGTCGCTGAGCGCCCGCTTCGAACCATAGGAGTGGCTGACGGCGGCGACGTCGAGCGCCGCCACCTGATCTCCTGGTCCGCTTGTCCTCACATGCTGCACGCCGGCTGGCTCCCTTGTCGTCGACAACAGTCTGGCCCAAGTCTAGCCCACGGGGCGCGATCGCGCAGGTCCTGCTTTTCAAACCTTACTTGATCGTGATCGTGCCCTTCATGCCCTTGTCGGCGAGGTCGGGCACCGACCATGTGTAGATGCCGGGCCTCACGGTGGTGAACTGTACCTGGATGGTGCCGTCTGCGTCGAATTCGAGCCATGCGGGTGCGCCGTTCATGTGTACCTCGAGGTCGTTGATGACGATCTGGTTGTTCCACACATTGCGGAACAGGTCGGTGTGGAATTTGTACTCCAGCCCGCCCGCCGCGGTGATCTTCCAGCGATAGCCCTGGCCGGCGATCAGCTCAAAATCCTTCTGGTTGGCGGTGAACTGGTCTTCCTTGCTGCCGAGGATAAGTTCCGGCACGTCCTTGCTGGCCCGGGTCGCCTTCTCGGCTTTCGGACTGGCCTCCGTGCTGGCCGCTCCGGCGGCGGGGTCATCGTCATCGCCGTCCTGCGCCCAGACCTGGCCTTGGGTGAGCGCCATGCCCACCAGCGCGGCGAAAGCGACTGCCCGAAATTTCCGCATGATTTCCTGCCCTTCTGCTGTTTTTCTGCCGGTTTGATTCACTTGGTTTATTCAATGGTTCATGTGGCGGGATTCAATTGGGCGAGACGACAACCCCCCATGGCAGCGCGCCGACGGTCACCGACTGCACAGGCTCGTCGGTCTCCACGTCGATGAAGGTGATGTCGTTCGACACGCCGTTGGTCGAGATGATGGTTTTCTGGTCCGGGGTGAAAGCGAGCTGCCAGACGCGCTGGCCGACCAGCACATATTTCTCGACCTCGTATGTCTGCGTGTTGACCACCGCGACGCGGTTGGCCGGCCCGAGCGCCACATAGGCTTTCTTGCCGTCGGCGGTGATGCGCACACCGACCGGCTGGATGGATTCGGGCCTCAGGCCGGCAACCTCGAAGGTGATCTTCTGGACGACTTCGCGCGTCTGATTGTCGATCACCGAAACCGTGCCACCGATCTCGGCGCTCACCCAGGCCTGCTTGCCGTCGGGGGTGAACTCGACGAAGCGCGGACGCGCGTCAACCAGCACGTTGTCGGTGATCTCGTGCGTCGACGTATCGATGAAATGCGCCATGTTCGTCGTTTCCGACGTGTTGACCATGGTCTTTCCGTCCGGGCTGACACCCATGCCCTCCGGTTCGACGCCGACCGGGATTTCCGCCAGCACCTTCTTGCCCTCGATGTCGATGACGGTGACGAGATTGTCGTCCTCATTGGCGACATAGAGCGTCTTGCCGTCAGGCGACAGCACGAACAGCTCCGGGTCGGGCCCGGAAGGCAAGGTGTCGACGATCTCCAGCGACGCCGTGTCGATGACCTCGATCGAATCATCGTCGCTGGCGCAGAGATAGATGTGCTTGCCGTCGTGCGAGATGGTGATGCCGCGCGGACGCTGCCCGACATTAACGGTATTCACCACCTGCATCGTCGCGGTGTCGACGACGGTCATCGTGTTGTCTTTCTCGTTGGAGACATAGGCCATGTAGGCCGACGCCGGGTCGGCCATGAAGCCGGTCGCAACTATGGCGAGTGCGCAAGCTCGTCTCTGCACTGAAATTCCTCCCAAACTTTTCTACTTAAGCACGCATTTTGTTTCCGGCTCGTCGACCCCGAGCGTATCGAGCTCCGACAACTGGTGCAAAAATCCCTCCTGCGGCGAGGTCGAGACGACCGACCTGGTGTCGCCGAGGAAGATCGGCTGCCGCAACTGCTGGTTCCATTTGCGGAAGGTCAGTTTCTGCCCCTTGAAGGCGGCGATCGAAAAATCGTCGGAGCGGATGAAATCGGCCATCTTGCGCGGGTCGGCGCCCTGCGTGCGGGTCGCCGCCTCGCCGAGAATGCGCACCGCGGTCCACGCCGCCATGTCTTTCGACACCATGCGGCGGCCGTTTGCCTTGGCGAAGCGGTTCTGGATCTGGGTGCCGCCCCATTGCTCGCTGGCCGGATGCCAGGCCAAGGGGGTGAGGCCCGCGGTGCCGGCGACCGGCCGCGGAATCCAGGTGCGGAACGGAACGTAGGTGCCGAACACCTCGCTTTCGTCGGCGACCAGCAGCACATCGTGCTCCGGCAGGTCCTGGGTGAAGACAGGCATCTGCCGCTGGATCTGGACGACGCCGGAATCGGTCCGCCGCGCCGTGCCGGTATCCTCGAACAGCTTTTCGCCGACGATCTCGCCGCCGAAGCGCGTCGCCGCCCGGCGCAGCGCCTCGGCAAAAAGCTGGTCGCGCTCGTGCGAGCCGTAGATCAGCACCCAGCGCCGCCATTGCTTCCAGATGAGATATTGCGCCAGCCCGTCGGCCAGCATGCTGCGCGTCGGGATGGTGTGGAAGATGCTGGCGCGGCATTCCTCCTCGCGAAGACTGTCGTCGGTGGCGCCGGCGTTGAAGATCAAGACGCCGTTGTCGCGGGCAAGATCGGCGATCGACAGCAACTGCCTGGCCGAGAGGTCTGCGACCACATAGCGGTTGCCTTTGGCGATCATCTCCTGGAAGGCCGGGACGACATCGGCATCCGGCTTCACCTCGGTCACGTCGAGGCTGAATTTCTGGCCAAGGAAGCTGCCGGTCGTGTTGTTGTCGGCAATCGCCACATTGCCGCCGGCCACGCCTTCATCGCGCGGCGGGACGTCGAGCACCGACAAGGCCAGCTGCGGCGCATAGGCGCGCAAATAGCCTATCTTGATCTCGATTACTTTTTTTTCCGGCTTGGCCGTTGCGGTCGGCTGCTTGCCCGTCGCTTCCTGGGCGAGCGCGCCCGCAACGTTGACGGTCAGGGAAAAAAAGCACAAAAAGGCCGCCAGAGTGCCCGGCACCGCGCTCGTCATCGATTAAATTACCCGTTCTTGCGCTAAAGTCCGATTGTTGTCGGAGCGGCGCGAAGTCAAGGTGCCCGTGATGAGCTTAGCTGACCCGCAAATTTTATCAAACCCTGAAAGTGGACTTCTCACGTCTGCTTTAGTGCCATGCCTGCTCGCCCGAACGGCGACCGGGCGGATTTCGGTATTCGGGCCCAAGAGCGCCCTTTTCCTCATGCCGGAGAAAGTCCGTCAATGACCAGAATGCTGGCCAGCGTCACCGGCGTCGACGAGGCGGAGATCGCGCTTTCAGGCGGTGCCGACATCGTCGACCTGAAGGATCCGAAGGCTGGAGCGCTGGGCGCGGTGTCCGCGCAGACCATCCGCCGGACGGTTTCGCTGATCGCCGGCCGGGCGCCGGTCAGCGCGGTCTGCGGCGACCTGCCGATGGAACCCGAGACCATCCGCGCCAGGGCTGAAGAGATCGCCGCAACCGGCGTCGATTACGTCAAGATAGGTTTTTTTCCGTCGGCAAATGTCGCGGCTTGTGCTGCGGCGCTCGAACCGCTCGCTGCGCGAACCAAACTGATCGCGATGCTTTTCGCCGACCTGGCGCCGGATTTCGAGCTTCTGCCGATGCTTGCAAAACATCGCTTCCATGGCGCCATGGTCGACACGGCGAACAAGGCCAACGGGCGGCTGCTCGACCATCTGCCGCCCGAGCGTATCCCGGGATTCATCGATCGAGCGAAATCGCTCGGCCTCATGGTCGGGCTGAGCGGATCGCTGGAAGCCCCTGATATTCCACGCCTGCTGCCCTTCGCTCCCGATTTTCTCGGCTTTCGCGGGGCGCTGTGCGGCGATTCCGGCCGCGTGGGTTCGATCAGCGCCGAGGCGGTTGCGCAGATCCGCGAACTGATCCCGGAAGCATCCCGGGCCGGCGGCGCGTCGAGCGTCGACTACCGCCTGCTGGCGGCGAGGGGCTATTCGCCGGGCACCGACCCGACACTGGGCACCGACAAGATCTTCGTGCGGGACTTTGTCCTGCCGGTCCAGATCGGCGCCTACAGTTTTGAGCACGGCCATACCCAAAAAGTGCGTTTCGACGTGACCGCCGACGTGCTGCAAGTCACCGACCATCCCGAAGACATGCGCCATGTGTTCTCCTACGACATCATCATGGACGGCATTCGCACCATTGTTGCGCGGGGCCACATCCAGCTTAGCGAGGCCCTGGCCGAGCAGGTGGCGACCTACATTCTGGAGAACCCGCGTGTCGTGCGGGTCACGGTAAGGGTGGAAAAACTCGAACTCGGCCCAGGCGGCGTCGGCGTCGAGATCGAACGCAAGCGCCAATCGGCAGGCCGCGGCGTCGCCTCCGGCCCTGCCGGCCGAAAAGACCAAGGCGCCGTTTCCCGGCCGCGACAGGAAAGGCCCGAGGCCATCAGGCGAGCCGCCGTCAAGCCGTCCGTCGTCAAGCTTGGCGGCAGCACCGTCCATGCGGCGGAACTGGAAAGCTGGATCGCGGCGCTGGCGGGTTCCAAGCTGCCGATCGTCATCGTGCCCGGCGGCGGCCTGTTCGCTGACCAGGTGCGCGAGACGCAGATTTACATGGATTTTTCCGACACCGCCGCCCACGCCATGGCGATCCTCGCCATGGAGCAGTTCGCCCAGGTCATCCTCGACCGTGACGAAAGGCTGGCGCCGGCACGGTCGCTGGAAGAAATGGGGCGGGCGCTGGACGCGGGGAAGATCCCGGTGTGGCTGCCGTCGTCATTGGCGCTGCCGGCGCCGGACATTCCGGCGTCCTGGGATGTTACCTCCGATTCCCTTGCCGCCTGGCTTGCCGGCAAGCTCGGCGCGAACGCGCTGCTCTTGATCAAGCAGACCGGCGCCTTCTCCGGCAGCGACACGATCGACAGCCTGGCGGTCAGAGGCATCGTCGACGCCGGCTTCGCCGCCATGCTGCCCGACGGTGTCGATGTCCACCTCGCCGGCCCGAAAGATGCCGCCGAGGCCGGGGCGCTGCTCGCGGCGGGGACTCTGCCCGGCATTGCGATCGCGGCTTCGATCCGGTCGGCAAGAAAAGCAGGGTAGGCGATGGCGACGCTGCATACGCCGCGCTGGGCATGGGTTTTGACCGGTTCCGGTCATTTTTTTACGGAGAGTTTTGCACTGATCCACCAGATCGAGCATTGCGATGTCTTTGTGTCGAAAGCCGCCAACGAAGTGCTGCGCATGTACAAGCTCAAGCTCGATTTCCCGGAGACGACGCGCGTGCTGCACGACAAGACGGCGAGCGCGATCCCGGTGGGCGAATTCTATCACGGCGTCTATCATACGGTGGTGGTGGCGCCGGCCAGCTCCAACACGGTCGCCAAATGCGTGCACGGCATTTCCGACACGCTCGCCACCAACGTCTTTGCCCAGGCCGGAAAATGCCGGGTGCCGGCCATCGTCTTTGCCTGCGACACCGCGCCGGAACTCGAAACCATGGCGCCGCATGGGCTGGTCAAGGTCTATCCGCGCAGCATCGACCTGGAGAATACCAACCAGCTGAAAAGTTTTGAGCGAACCCAGGTGGTCGAGTCGCTTGCCGATCTCGAAGCCTCGGTCAGGCGGCGCCACGCCGAACTCGCAAGCCATGGCTGAGCGGCTGGTCTTTCTTACCGGCCATCTGGCCAAGGTCCGGCTGGAAAGGCTGCTGGCTGGACTGGGCGAAACCGAATTTGCCTGGGAGATCATCGACATCGGCGTCAAGGTCGCGGCGCTGATGAGCGAAGACATCATCAAGCGGCGACTCAGCCTGGCAGGCGGCACCGACCGCGTCATCCTGCCCGGCCGCTATCGCGGCGACATCGAGCATCTGTCGAACCATTTCGGCGTGCCCTTCGTCCGCGGGCCCGACGAGATCGCCGATCTGCCGGCCTTTCTCGGCCGGGCGGGCGAGCCGCCTGACCTTTCGCGTCACGACATGCGCATCTTCGCCGAAATCGTCGATGCGCCGATGCTGTCGGTCGAGGCGCTGGTGGCGAGAGCACGGACGCTGGCCGCGGCCGGCGCCGACGTCATCGATCTCGGCTGCCTGCCGGAAACACCGTTTCCATTGCTGGACGAGGCGGTGCGCGAGCTGAAGGCACAGGGATTTCTGGTCAGCGTCGATTCCGCCAGCACCGACGAACTGTCGATCGGCGCAGGCGCCGGTGCGGACTACCTTCTCAGCCTCGATGAGAACACGCTGCCGCTGGCCTTCGACCACAAGGCCGTGCCAGTGCTGATCCCGGCCACGCCCGGTGACCTGGATTCGCTTGGCCGGGCCATCGAAGCGGCACAGAAGGCCGGCGTCGGCTTCCTCGCCGATCCGGTGCTTGATCCGATCCATTTCGGCTTTGCCGCCTCGCTTGGGCGTTTCATCGAGGCGCGACGCCGCTGGCCTGAGGTCGAGCTGCTGATGGGGACAGGCAATCTCACCGAATTGACCGACGCCGACAGTTCCGGCGTCACCGCGGTTCTGGCCGGGCTCTGCTCGGAACTTCAGATCCGAAACGTGCTTGCCGTGCATGTCAGCCCGCATACGCTGCGAACGATCGAGGAGCACGACATTGCCCGCCGCATCCTGTTTGCCGCCAAGAGTGACGGTGCGCTGCCGCGGAGTTATCATCCAGGGCTGCTGCAGGTTCACGATCGCAAGCCGTTCACCGCCTCGACCGAGGATATCGCAGCCCTCGCGGCCGAGGTGCGTGACACCAACTTCCGCATCATGACCGCGGAGGACGGCATCCATGTTTTCAACGGCAAGGGGCACGCGGTTGCCACGGATGCGTTCGAACTCTTTGCCGGGCTTGGCGTTGAGGCGGATGGAGCACACGCGTTCTATCTCGGCGCCGAACTGATGAAGGCCGAGATCGCGTGGCGCCTCGGCAAGCGCTATGTGCAAGACGAGCCGCTCGCATGGGGCGTTGCCGCGCCGGCTCCCGAAACCGACCGCAGCCGTCTTGACGAAGCGGGCCACACGCTCCGCGCGAAGAAAGAGCGCTAAACCATGCCGTTCATTCGCGAATCGATCATCACCACGGTCAACGAAGCCGGCGGCGTCCACATCGCGCCGATCGGCATCATCGCCGAGAAGGACGGCTGGGTGATCGCGCCGTTCCGGCCGTCGATCACGCTCGACAATCTTGCCGAAGTGCCGTTCGCCATCGCCAATTACACCGATGACGTCCGCATCTTTGCCGGCTGCCTGACCGGCCGCAAGCATTGGCCGACCGTTGCCGTCCACGGGTTCCCGGTGCCGCGGCTCGCAGCGGCGCTCGCGCATTCGGTCCTCGAAGTCGAAAGTGTCGATGACGATGCCATGCGGCCGCGCCGTTTCTGCCGCGTGGTGCAGGAGGAAACGCATGCGCCGTTCACCGGCTTTAACCGCGCCAAGGCGGCGGTGCTGGAACTGGCCATCCTGGTCAGCCGGCTCGGCATGCTGCCGCGCGACAAGATCGAGGCGGAAATCGCCTACCTTTCAATTGCCATCGAAAAGACTGCGGGCGAGGGCGAAAAGGAAGCCTGGGGCTGGCTGATGCAGCGTGTCGGCGATCACCTGTCGGCCGAGGATGCCAGCGGCGAGGATGCGCGGGGGTGAACCGGATATGCTGAATCAGGGTAAGCGTCCGGGCTGACGTGGTTTAGCGTGGTACACGGTGGCGCTGATCTCAAACGGCGGTGTTCGACCCTTTGCGGTCGTTGAGCCCGGTATGGACGATGACCGGAATGGGGCCCGGATTATAAGAAGCGGCCCTTCAGCCCCCCGCGGGTACCGACGTGATCTGACTCCAATCCGACCATTCCCGCCGCACGATGCCGCCCGAAAGCCGACATTCAAAGGATCCAGCGGCCAAGCGCAGGTTGCCGGAACAGACTCATGAGTGCGCGCGCCGTTTATCCAATCATGTGAGCCACTGGCATGCCCCCAGCGCCGGGCTTGGCCATCAATTCGCAATGAGGTCAGAGATCGAGGCAAACGGTGCCTAGCGGCCGGCTGCAGCAAGCCAGCACATAACCAGCCGCCTTCTCTTCAAGGCTGAGTCCTCCAAGGTCGTCGATCACGACGTCACCTGAGAGCTTGACCGTCCGACAGGTTCCGCAAATGCCCTGCTGGCATGCGGTAGGGATGTAGAGGCCGCTATTGCGCGCCGCATCGAGCAGAGTCTCTCCAGGCGCACACAGGTGCTCCACGCCAGACCGGGCGAAACGGACACAAGTCGGGCCAGCGGCAGCCGATTGAGGAGCCATGGAATTGCCCACGGCGCCGCCGAAACTTTCCTCGTGATACTGGGAGGGTGCGATGCCGATCCCCGCGACACAGGCCCGAACCGTCTGCATAAACGGCTCGGGGCCGCAAACGTAAGACGTGCGCTGGTGAAGGTCCGGAGCCAGCCGCAAGAGCATGGGGCCGTCGATGCGACCGAAAGGGCCCTGCCACGCCGAACCTTCCTGGCTGCAGATGAAGCTTACATCGACATTGGAGAATCGCGCGGCGAGCGCCTCCAACTCGGAGCGGAAGGCGATGTCGTCCGCCGTCCGAGCGCAGTGAATGAAACGGATGTCATGGCCAGATGCCCGGTCGGTTAGCGCCCGCAGCATCGACATAACGGGAGTGATGCCGCTGCCGCCCGAAAGGAAAAGCGGCTTCTCGGATGGTAGATCGTCGAAGTTGAAACGTCCGACCGGCCCTTCGATTTCAATGTTGTGGCCCGGCCGGAGATTGTCGTGAAGCCAGTTGGAAACAAGCCCGCCCTTCGCCCGCTTCACCGTGATCTGCAGGTCGAGCGGTCGAGTCGGCGGCGACGACACCGAGTACGGTCTCGTTACCCGGGCGCCGTCGATTGTCAGGTTCAGGACTAAATACTGGCCTGCACTAAAGCTGAACATGTGGCCAGAAGCAGCTGAAAAGACGAATGTCTTAACGTCGTGTGTCTCATCGATGACGCGCCGGCAGCGCACGAACTGTCTTGAGCTCTCCGCCCATTGCCGTTGACGCAGCGCTGGAGCGAAATCGGTGGCCGAAAAGGGAGCGTGCGCGTTCATGATTGGACTCTGCTTGACCCAACCAGAATGGCAGCCGGGATACTTTCAAAAAAGCGGCAGATGTCGGCTTTACAATCGGATATTTCGATCTAGCTTTCCATGGACATAACGGCCAGATGGAGCGCGCGAATCCCTCTACGGATGATCGGCTCGTGCTTGCGGCGCGCCAAAATAGCGGTGTGAACCGGCTGCTGAAGCGCGGGCGCGCCCTCGACCACAAAAGACGGCCGCTCGGCGGTATACCGCCGAGCATCGTCACTGCGCATATAGCAAGTGCCACCCATGCGCCGCAGCATCGCTTCGGCGAGCGTTTCCGAGCCCATCGAAAGACGGCCTATCGCCAATTGCGGCAGCGCCTCGGCGTGGGCTTTCTCAAGCGCGACCGTGTAGCCCGGCCGGATATACGTATCCGCGTTGACCTCCGACAGGATCCTGGCCGTCGTAGATACCATCACATATTCTTCAACCATGAGAGGATCGTAGGAGATTTCAGGGAGGTATCGGGGCGCGTAGACCACAGCAATATCGAGGTTTCCCAAGCTCAAGTCGGAAATCATCTGCGGCGAGTAGTCGGACTCTACGTGAATTGACGATTTCGGCAGCACCTGGAACAGAGTTTCCACCCAACCCGGCAATATCGATCGCGTCATCCCGACCTGCGCAGCGACGCGCAAGGTGCCCTCGAACCGGTTGAATGCCCGAACGTCATGGCGGGCCTGAGACCATGTCGACAGCATCGCGCGCGCATAGGCTTCGAAACGTCGCCCCGCCGCGGTCGGTTCGGCGCCGGCGCGTCCCCTCAGGAAGAGCTCCGAACCGATGGCCTGCTCTAGGTTCCTGATGCGGGTACTGACCGTCGACTGCGTAACCCCAAGACGATCGGCCGTACGGTTGAAATTTCGCGACTCCATAATGTCGAGAAAGGTCTCAATGTGATCCAGCTGCATGTCGCCTCGCAATCGAAAAATCCGATCGTATTACCTCAGATCACAAGCTTGATCAAATAATTCCCAAGGCGGAAGCTGCGGTTGAAGAAGCCGGCTGGGTTAGCGGCCTGCCGCGCCAGGGGAGTTAGATAGGGTGTTCATAGTCGATTGCGATTGTCACAATTACTGGTCGAGCGCTACGGTGCTCGAGCCATATCTTTCCGGCGTCTGGAAAGACATGTTCACAGAAGGCGAAAAAACTGGTCCGAGAGGCGCCTTCCCCCACGGTCACCGTCCGTGGTTTCACCCGCAGGATTTCTCCCGGAAGGACGTCAGGCCCGAGACGGAGGCCGACAACTATCTCGTCATGAAAGAAAAGCACCTCGACAAATACAATGTCGGAGCCGCTATCCTCACCGGCGACGAGCCGATCGAAGCCTCCACGCTGGCCAATCCCTATTACGCAAGTGCACTGGTCAGCGCCTATAACGACTACCAAATCGCCGAATGGCTTCCCAAAGACAGTCGTTTTATGGGCTCCATCATCATCGCGCCGCAGGATCCGAAGCTCGCAGCAGCCGAGATCCGCCGCCTCGGCAACCATCCGCGTATGGTGCAGGTTCTGGCCTCCCAAGGCTCGGTCAAACCCTACGGTGATCCGTTCTACCATCCCATTTTCGAGGCTTGCGCCGAAGTCGGGCTGCCATTCGCGATCCACCTGGGCGGCCATGGCGGCATCAACTGGAACGCGGTGGCACCGGCTCCCACGACCTTCTTCTGGGAGACGCACGCTATTCTTCACATGTCGGCCTTGTCGCATGTGGCAAGCATGATCGCGCATGGCGTTTTCGAAAAATGGCCGGACCTGTATTTCGTGATCATCGAGTGCGGTGTGGCCTGGGTTCCATCGGTATTATGGCGTCTGGACGCAGATTACAAAGCGCTGCGCAAGGAAACGCCGTGGCTGAAGATGCTGCCCTCGGAGTATTGCCGGCGCAATATCCGCTTTTCCACGCAGCCGCTGGAGCAGCCCGCGAACATACAGCATCTCTGGTCCACTCTCGAAGCGATGGACGGCGAGAACACGCTGATGTTTGCCTCCGACTACCCGCATTGGGATTATGACGATGCCAACACGCTGCACATCCCGCCTGCCTGGAGGAGCAAGATCATGGGGTTGAATGCGCTCGAGGTCTATAAACGCATTCCCCGCACGCAAGCGGCTAATGCCGCCTGACGGGAGCAGACAATGGCTGAGAAAACATACATTTGCCGGGTCGACGAAATCGAGACCGGAACTCCCTACATCGCCAAAATCCGCAGCCTTTCAGTCGGGGTTTTCCGCATCGGAGATTCATTCCATGCCTTGCTGAACGTTTGTCCGCACCGAGGCGCTCCGCTTTGCGAGGGACCGCAATGCGGAACCACGGCGCCGGTCGACCAAGCGCAGTTCATCTATCACCGCGAGAACGAGATCGTGCGCTGCGCCTGGCACGGTTGGGAATTCGACATAAAAACCGGTGCGGCCCTGGTCGATCCGGGCGTACGTGCCCGAACATTCCCGGTCACGGTGGAAGCTGGTGAAATCTATGTAACGGCGTAAGATTTGTGTCGAAAACGCTGAAAATGGAAAGGAGGCAAATCGGCTGAATCCGCCAGATCTGCTCGATAATGCCAACAACAAGAATGCGGGAAATCCGCAATGGGAGGAAGCAGTGTCAGAATCTGAATATAAACTCCGCCTGGCGCAAAACCTGATCGGCCGCGGCAAGGTTTCGCGCCGTGATTTCATCCAGCTCGGGCTGGCGGCCGGCCTGACGGTCGCCGCCGGCGACAAGCTCTTCGTGACCGTGGCGCGGGCCGAACCGCAGCGGGGCGGCTTCGCCAAGCTCGGCATGGCACATGGCGCGACGACGGATTCGATCGATCCGGCCGGCTATCTCGACACCTTCACGCAAACCGCCTTTTCGGGTGCCATGTCCAACAGCCTGACCGAGGTCGACGCGAAAGGCAGCATCCAACCGGACCTTGCCGAGAGCTTCGAGACCTCGGACGACGCGACGACATGGGTCTTCAAGCTGCGCAAAGGTGCGACCTTCCACAACGGCAAGACCGTAACAGCGGACGACGTGGTCGCCTCGATGCAATACCACATGGGAGTCGACACCAAATCGGCGGCGAAGTCGCTGCTGGAATCGGTGACCAATATCAAGGCGGACGGTCCGGAAACGATCGTTTTTAAACTAAACAGCGGCAATGCAGACTTTCCCTACATCATGAGCGACTATCACCTTGTCGTCATGCCTGCCAAGGACGGAAAGGCGGACTGGGAATCGGGCGTCCGGACCGGTGCCTTCGTGCTTGAGAACTTTCAGCCCGGCGTCTCGGCCAAGCTCAAGCGCAATCCCAACTACTTCAAGAACGGCAAACCCTATTTTGACGAGGTGGAGTTTATCGCTATCACGGACCTCGCAGCGCGTATGGCGGCGCTGTCAACCGGCGAGGTGGATTATATCGGCCGCGCCGACCTGAAAACGCTCGGTATGCTGAAGCGCAAGCCGAATATCGAAATCCTCGAGGTCACCGGATACGGCCATTACACGCTGCCGATGAACGTGACGGTGGCGCCATTCGACAACCCCGATGTGCGCATGGCGTTGAAATGGGCCATCGATCGCGAGGAAATCGCGCAGAAGATCTTCCTTGGCCATGCAACCGTCGGAAATGACAACCCGATCGCACCGGCGATCAAGTACGCCATCAATCCGGAGCCGCAGCACAAGTTCGATCCGGAAAAGGCGCGCTTCCATCTGAAAAAAGCGGGAATCGAAAATCTCAAGGTCGACCTTTCCGTCGCCGACGCCGCTTTCGCCGGCGCCGTGGACGCAGCCGCCCTCATCCGCGAGACGGCGGCCCAATGCGGCATCGATGTCAATGTGGTGCGCGAGGCCGAGGACGCCTATTGGGACAATGTCTGGCTCAAGAAACCGTGGTGCGCCTCCTATTGGAGCGGTCGTGCAACGGCCGACTGGATGTTCACGCAGGCCTACTCGGCCGATTCCAGCTGGAACGACACGTTCTGGAAAAATCCTCGCTTTAACGAACTGCTGATCCAGGCACGCGCGGAGACCGACGAGGCCAAGCGCTCCGCGATGTATGCAGAAATGCAGCAGTTGACGCATGACGACGGCGGCGCCATCGTCCTGGTCTTCAACAATTTTGTCAGCGCCAAGTCCAAGAAACTGGCGCATGGCGAGGTGGCGCCGAACTGGGAGAATGACGGACTGAAGATGGCCGAGCGCTGGTGGATAGCCACCGCGTGACGTTCGCCAGGCGAACTGCCCCCGGCGCGGGCGGTTCGCTGTTTTCAGGGGAAAGGCTCGAAGGTACCGCCCATGAACCCGGTCGTTAGAACGGTTCTGCAGCGCCTGGGCCTTGGCCTGATCACGCTCTTCATCGTCTCGATCATCATATTTTCGGCGATTGCCATGCTTCCGGGCGATTTCGCCAAGGCGATGCTTGGGCAATCTGCGACGCCCGAGACGGTCGCTGCCTTCCAGCGCGAGATCGGCATCGATCGTCCGCCGGTCGAGCGCTATTTCGCCTGGGTCGGACAGATCGTGCAGGGGGATTTCGGCTCTTCCTTCGCAAGCCGCACCGGCTACCGGCGCACGGTCGCCGAGATCATTGCGCCCCGGCTCTACAACACGATGTTCCTCGCCGTGATGACCGCCCTTATAGCGGTCCCTCTCGCGCTGGGACTCGGCATTCTCGCCGCTCTCTATCGCAACAGCTGGTTCGACCGTGTGGTGAACACGGTGACGCTGACGACGATTTCGTTCCCCGAATTCTTCGTCGCCTATATGCTGGCCTATCTCATCATCTCGCGCGACACGTTCATCGGAACCGAATTTGCTCAATCCCTGCCCGAGTGGCTCGCGTCTTCGATCAACTGGGTCCTGAACCTGGTTCCCAAATTTCCGACACTGGCGAATATCAGCGACCAAACGCCGTTCTGGGAGCACGTCTGGCGCGCAGCGCTGCCGTCCATCACCCTGACGCTGGTGATTGTTGCCCATATGATGCGTATGACGCGAGCGGCGATTATTAACATGCTGGCAAGCCCCTATATCGACATGGCGCGGCTCAAGGGAATGTCGCCAATGGCAATCGTTCTCAGACACGCCCTGCCTAATGCCTGGGCGCCCATCGTCACGGTAATTGCTTTCAACCTCGCTTATCTCATCGTCGGCGTGGTCGTGGCCGAGGTGGTGTTCGTCTATCCCGGCATCGGCCAATTGATGGTCGATGCGGTGAAGTCGAGGGATGTTCCGGTCGTGCAAGCCTGCGCCTTGATTTTCGCGGCAACCTACATCCTGCTCAACCTGACCGCCGACATCATTTCCATCGCCACCAATCCGAGGCTTTTGCACCCGCGATGACCAGTATCGAACACGCCGTGGCGGTTCCGAGACAAAGGCGCACGCGCGCCTCGCGGGTAAAAACCGCACTCAGAAAGGCTCCCTTCAGCGCCTGGTTCGGCATCGTGGTCATCCTTGGCTATGTCTTCGTCGCGCTGTCGGCGCCCTGGATAGCGCCCTACGGGGAAACGCAGGTTTTCAGCGAAGCCTTCGCGCCCTGGAGCCAGGAATTCATCGTCGGGACCGACCAACTCGGCCGCGACGTGCTCACCCGGCTGATCTATGGCGCGCGCAATACGGTCGGCATCGCTCTCGCGACTACGCTTCTGTCCTTCGCGGTCGGCGTCACTCTCGGCTTGCTGGCCGCGATGTACCGGGGTTGGCTCGACCAAATTTTGTCACGCGCGGTAGACGTGCTGATGTCGATCCCGAGCCTCATCTTCGCGCTGGTGTTGCTATCCATCTTCGGTTCCTCGGTCACCAGCCTGATCCTCATCATCGCCCTGCTCGATTCAACCCGCGTATTTCGGCTGGCGCGTGCGGTCGGGCTGAATGTTGCCGTCATGGAATATGTCGAAGCCGCGCAACTGCGTGGCGAAGGGCCGAGATGGATTCTGACTAAGGAGATCCTGCCCAACGTGCTGCCGCCGCTGATCGCGGAATTCGGTCTGCGCTTCTGTTTCGTTTTCCTCACCATCGCCGCGCTCTCCTTTCTCGGCGTCGGCATCCAGCCCCCGACAGCCGACTGGGGCTCGATGGTGCGGGAAAACGCCACCCTCATCACCTATGGCGACATTACTCCGCTCTTGCCGGCAGGCGCGATCGCCCTTCTCACGGTTTCTGTGAATTTCGTTGTCGATTGGTTCCTGCACACGACAAGCGGGTTGCGCGATGAAAAGTAAGGATTCTGGCCCACGCGAAAAGGGAACGAAACTCCTCAGCGTTCGCGACCTTCACGTCGAAGGGTTTTCCGACGAGCGCTGGCACCCGATCGTTCGCGGTGTGGATCTCTCGCTAAAGCGCGGTGAGGTTCTCGGCCTCATAGGCGAGTCCGGCGCCGGAAAATCCACCATTGGGCTTGCCGCGATGGGATATGCCAAGCCAGGTTGCCGGATAACGCAAGGATCGATCCTGTTCGACGGGATCGACCTCCTCGCCATGAGCGAAACCGCACGGCGGCGGCTCCGAGGCTCGCGCATCGCCTATGTCGCGCAAAGCGCGGCCGCCTCCTTCAACCCGGCCCACCGGCTCCTCGATCAGACCGTCGAAACGGTCGTGGCGCACGGGATCGCCAGTCGCAAGGCAGCGAATCGGGATGCCATCGAACTTTACCGGCGTCTTCACCTGCCGGATCCGGACAGCATCGGCTTCCGCTATCCTCACCAGGTCTCCGGAGGGCAGTTGCAGCGGGCAATGACCGCGATGGCGATGGCCTGCCGGCCCGACCTGATCATCTTCGACGAGCCGACGACGGCGCTCGACGTGACCACACAGGTGGAGGTCCTCGCCTCGATCCGCAAGATTGTCGAAGAGTTCAACACTGCCGCGATCTACGTCACGCATGATCTGGCGGTGGTTGCGCAGATGGCGGACCGGATCATGGTTCTGCGCCACGGCCGTACTGTGGAGGAGGCCGAAACACGCCAGATGCTTGCGGCGCCGGCCGAAGACTATACGAGGACGCTCTGGGCGGTGCGAAAGCTAGCCAAACCCGAAGTGCCGGCCGCGGACCATCTGCTCACGATCGATAACATCACCGCCGCCTACGCTGGGAAAGTCAAGGTTCTGCAGGATGTATCGATCAAGGTGCCGCGCGGACGGACGGTAGCGGTCGTCGGTGAATCTGGTTCCGGTAAATCAACGCTCGCCCGCGTCATCACCGGCCTGCTGCCGCCGGTCTCGGGCTCGATCTCATTTGCGGGGCATCGTTTGCCAAGAACACTGAAAGAGAGGCCCAAAGACATTCTGCGCCGCATCCAGATGATCTATCAGATGCCTGACAACGCGCTCAATCCGCGTCAGACCGTCGAGGAGGTCATCTCCCGGCCACTTGAGTTCTATCTCGGCCTCAATGGGGCGGCATGCGACCGCCGCGTTGGCGAACTCATGCACATGATCGAGATGGACGAAAGCTTCCTCGACCGTCTGCCGGGCGAACTCTCGGGCGGTCAGAAGCAGCGCATCTGCATTGCCCGGGCGCTGGCTGCTAATCCGGAGCTCATCATCTGCGACGAGGTGACCTCGGCCCTCGACCAGATCGTACAGGAAGAGATCCTGAAGCTTCTTATGCGGCTCCAACAAGAATTCGGAGTCAGCTACATTTTCATCACGCACGACATCGCGACGGTGCGGGCAATCGCAGACGAAATTGTCGTCATGCATCAAGGCAAAGTCGTCGAGCAGGGGCTCAAGACCGAAATCCTGACGCCGCCGCATGCTCCGTATACCGAACTGCTTCTCTCCTCCGTGCCGGAGATGGATCCAGACTGGCTGACGAAGCTGCTGGAAACCCGGGAGCGCAAGCGGGTCGGCGCGGCGAACTGAATCCCAACGTATTGACCGCTTGGCTCCAGTTCTCGCGCGAACGTCGGTTATGTCGCAACCGCGACGTCCAGAATGGTCGCAACAATGTCTGCTTTCAGGCAGTAGCAACGGCCATCTCAATGGTCGAAGTGAGGCGATCCACGCCGGCTAACTCGTGAACCACGCGGCATGCTGCCGGTGCACCAGTGAAGCCAAGATCGAAAGTCTCATGCCGCGTCGGTAACTCGGCTGGAACTAAAGACGCCACCCGCCATGCCCCAACCCGCCGCGGTTGATCTCGTTCGACGAACCATCTTGCTGGTCGGGCTCTTAGTCGTATTGGCACTCGTGGTGGGCCACTAGAGCCCCCGATGATGCGATGTCCGGCAGATGAGGGGCTCATCACTCTTGATACCACGATGCAACAGCAGCTAGGACCGGCCATATTTGTTACGAATGGTGTCGATGTCGGATTGATCGCCCCGGCCTCGTCGTTCCAGAAAATGAAGGAGCAACGATATGTCTGAAAAGGAAGTCTTGTCTGTCATCCGGGGCCAGGAAGACGCAACTGCCAAGGGGGACGCCCGCGCCAACGTCGATGCTATGGACCCGGATGTCGTGGTTTTCGATCTGCCGCCGCCGCTTGCCTATCGAGGCGAACAGGCACGCGACATCGAAGGGATAAATGCTTGGTTTGAAACTTGGCGCAACGGCGTCACCGTTCACATGGCTGACCCGCAGCTCATGATCGACGGCGATCTTGCAGTGGCCTTCGGGCTGTCGCGCATGACTGGCATTAAGACCGATGGCACAAAGGTTGACTCCTGGAGCCGGCGAACCATCGTGCTAAGGCGCATCGCCGGTTCTTGGAAAATCATCCACGAACATGCCAGCTTCCCTATGGCAATGGACGGAAGTGGGCGCGCTGTGACGGATCTCTTGCCGTAGTTCCGGAACGCCTAACGTCCTCAACAGGGCTCTCGGCTTTCACTCGGCAAGGGTTCGTAGGTGAACGGTCGATTTGGCGGCGCGTTGCTGACAGTCAGCCTTGCGGCCGTTGGCGGACTTGCGGCTTAGAGGCTGAATGTCAGAAGCGTTCGGGAGCCTATATCCGTTCCCAAAATCGGACATTGAGCGCAACCAGCGGTTCTGACCCTAAGCTGCCGTTTCACCTTGGAAGTTCGGGCCGGGTGGGACAGCGGACGTTCCGCGATATCCAAGTCGGACCTTGCAGGAAAATGACAAAAGCCCGGAAGCAGTCGATCCTGGGTAGATCATGTCCTTGTCTGATCAGGGATTATGATGACATCGCTGCGTCGGCCGCCTCGGCGGCGCGCCGCCTCAACAGGGCATGTTCCCGCCTGTTGCCCGCCAGCGCCGCGGCTGCTTCGAACGCGGCGCGCGCCTCCTCGTAGCGGCCGAGTTTGCGGAGCAGGTCGCCGCGAACGCTCGGCAGCAGGTGATAGCCTTTGAGCGCCGGCTCGCGCGAAAGGCGGTCCACGATCACCAGCGCCACTTCTGGGCCCTCGGCCATGCCGACGGCAACCGCGCGGTTGAGGTCGACGATTGGCGAGCGCACGACAGCCACCAGCTCCGCATAAAGTCCGGCGATGCGCGACCAGTCGGTATCACTTGCCGTCCTCGCCTGGGCGTGGCAGGCGATAATCGCTGCCTGTAGGGCGTAAATGCCGCCCGCTCCGCGTAATTCGCGCGCTCGCCCGAGCGCCTGCATCCCGCGCCGGATCTGGAGCTGGTCCCAGAGTGCGCGGTTCTGGTCCAGCATGAGGATTGGCTCGCCCTCGGCGTCAGTACGAGCCGCCGTGCGCGAGGCGTTCAGCTCCATCAGAGCGAGCAGTCCATAGGCTTCTGGCTCGTGCGGCACGATGGAGGTGAGCACGCGGCCCATGCGAAGCGCTTCATTGCAGAGCTGGGGGCGCAGCCAGTCCTCGCCGCTCGCCGCGGTGTAGCCTTCGTTGAAGATGAGGTAGACGACCTCCAGCACCGAGGAGAGCCGCTTTGAGAGCTCCTCGCCGCTTGGGGTCTCGTAGGCCAGCCCCGATTCCGAAAGCGTCCGCTTCGCGCGCACGATGCGCTGGGCAATCGTCGCCTCCGGCAGCAGGAAGGCCCTGGCAATCTCCTCGGTTGTCAGGCCGCAGATCATCCGCAGTGCCAGCGCCGCGCGCGCCTCGCGCGATAGTCGCGGGTGACAGGCGGTGAAGATGAGCCGAAGTAGTTCATCGCCTATGTCGTCGTCCAGGGCCGAGTCGAGGTCGGGCATTGCCTGCTGCTCCTCCTCCATGTCCCAGGCGATAATGTCGTGCTTGCGCTCGAGCATCCGGCTGCGGCGCAGATGATCCAGGGCCCGGCGCTTGGCGGTCGCCATCAGCCAGGCGCCGGGTTTTTCCGGAACGCCTGTGGCCGGCCACCGCTCAAGGGCAGCCAACAGGGCTTCCTGCGTCAAATCCTCGGCCAACGGCACATCGCGCAGCATCCTCGCCAGACTGGTGATCAGCCGGGGCTGCTCGATCCGCCACACGGCGAGGATCGTGCGATGGGCGTCGGCGACCGTCATGGCCGCCGACCACGTCTGCAGGAATCTCGCCTCAAGGGCCGGCAAACGCGCGGACCTCGCACGTGCCCTCCCAATCCGGCATGAAATCCTTGTGGAGCTGCATGAACTCGACCGCCGATGCCACAGCCTCTTCCTTGTTCCGGAACTCCATGATCGCGTAGCCGCCGATGACCTCCTTCGCCTCGACGAACGGGCCATCGATGACGCTGAGCTTCCCATCGGCGACGCGCACCTGCGCGCCCATCGCGACCGGCGTGAGCCCGCCCATGTCGACCATGCGGCCAGCCTTGATTTCCCGGTCGGCGAGCTTGTTCATCGCCTCGATGAGTTCCGCCGTTGGCGGTCCGGCGTGGGCGGAAGTTACGAACGACATGAAGCGCATTTGAGAACTCCTCCTGAGGCGAGCCGCGGACGTGGTGGCCGCTGAACAGTCTCGCAAATAAGTCGACGAACCAGCCCCCGGCGGATCGACATGCGCTTTGAATAAAATCACGCCCGGGCTCTAAAGACGATGGGCGAGTGAACAGGGTCGATTGGCCAACCCCATCAAACTCCAACGTCGTGAGTTCCGTTGCCGCGTTATTTTGGCGCCTAGGAGGCTGGTACTAACTTCCGCCAAGGGGTCGACTTCCGCCGTTGGACGTCCGTCAATTTAACGGCCGGTTCTGACCGATAGTGTTGAAAAAGTCCGGGTTGCAGCGGTCCTGAAGCACTGATTCAATCTTCGTTGTAAGAGGAG
>NZ_JBVVPZ010000055.1:0-40009 GCF_055811415.1 Mesorhizobium sp. WSM4846 | reverse complement strand
CCCCCCCCCCCACGACAGGGGGAAAACTGTAACCCATGTATCCGGTTCAAAGTGTTACCCATCTATCAACTGGACACAGGCAGGTGAGGGCAGCGCAAGCGCCCGGAAAGGGGTGACGGGGCGGATTCAAAGCTGAAGTGATTCCTGACCCTGCACAAAAACTGCACAACATTGCGGAAAATCTCCTCGGACCCGCCTCGCTGCCTGCATTTCGGCCGGCGAAAAGGGCGCATGCAAGAGCGCGAAAAGCCCCGTTGGTCCCTGCCCCTCCGCGATGACGGTTGCTGGCTCATCGATCCGCCGCGTTCGGCGACTCTCTTTCCCTTCATCCGCAAATCTCCGCCCCCCGGCCGGATCAAAGCCGCTGAGAAAACCCGATCATGACATCGCTGCTTACCGCCGCGCCGGGCACTTGCGCGCGCTTCGGCGTTGCCGTCCTGCTTGCCGCGCTGGCCGATTTCTTCTTCTATGGACAGCCGGTCGGCATCACGCTCTTCCTGTTCGGCATGACGCTGGCCGCCGCGGCCGCGGCGCTCCAGCCGTCGATGCTCGGCGCCGGCCGGGCCTGGTTCAAACCCGTTGCCCTGCTTGTCGGGCTACTGCCGTTCCTTGAAAATGTCAGCGCGCTGTCCGTCGCGATCGGGCTTGCGGCGCTGGCCGTCTTTACGCTTTCGCTGGTCGGGCGGCTGCGGCGCGGATTTGCCCGCATTGCCGGCCAGGTCGCGCTGTTCCTGCTCGCAGCGCCGTTTCGGTTCGTCCACGATTTCGTCCGCTGGCGCAAGGCGGCGCGGCGGCTTGGCCGGCGGCGCATCGGCTTCGCGGCGATCGCCGTCTGGATCATGCCGCTGACCCTGGGCGCAGTGTTTCTGGCGCTGTTCGGCGCCGCCAATCCGGTTATCGAATACTGGCTGTCGTTGATCGATCTCCACGCACTGCTCGACCTCATCCAGCTGCCGCGGCTGGCCTTCTGGCTGGTCGTGCTTGCCGGCGTCTGGGCTTTTTTGCGCCCGCGCCTGCCGCGCTTCTTGCGCCGCATTGCGCGTCGGGTGACACCTGTCCCTGTCAGCGCGGTGACGACGACGACAAACCCCGCCAGGGCGATCGAGGACATCATCTTCGGCAAGGCCGCCATCCTTCGCGCGCTGGTCATCTTCAACATCCTGTTCGCGATGCAGACCGCGCTCGACGCCACCTATCTGTGGGGCGGCATCGCCCTGCCCGACGGGCTGACCTACGCCGCCTATGCGCATCGCGGCGCCTATCCGCTGATCGTCACGGCGCTGCTCGCCGCCGGTTTCGTGCTGGCGGCGCTCAGGCCGGGAAGTGCCACTTCCAGCGATCCGTTCATCCGCCGGCTGGTCTATGTCTGGGTGGCGCAGAACATCGTGCTGGTCATCTCGTCGATCCTGCGGCTTGAACTCTATGTCGGCATCTATGCGCTGACCTACTGGCGCGTCGCCGCCTTCGTCTGGATGGGGCTGGTGGCGGCGGGCCTTGCCCTGATCATCGCCCGCATCGCGCTCGGAAAATCCAATGAATGGCTGCTTTCCGCCAATCTTCTGACGCTATCGGCGACGCTTTATGCCTGCTCGTTCATCAATTTTGCCGCCCTGATCGCCAACTACAATGTCGAGCACTCCTTCGAAATGACCGGCCACGGAACCGAGCTCGATTTCTGGTACCTGCGTTCGCTCGGTCCCAGCGCCCGGCCGGCACTCGATCGCTTCCTCGAGCAGCAGGCCAGGACGAATGCGGCCAGCTTTTCCCCCTACCGCGAACTCGCCCGTTTGCTGGGACAGGACGAGGCCCGCTACCGCGCGGCCCAGGAAAACTGGCGCGCCTGGAGCTTTCGCGACTGGCGGCTCCTTCGCACTCTCGACACGTCTATCCCGTTCGTGGTTCCTCAGGGCTCCGAACCCTTCGTGCCGGGCCGCTGATCGATGCCGCATCACATCCTGATCGCCGACGATGATCCGCACATCCGCGAGATCATCTGTTTCGCGCTTGAAAAGGCCGGCATGAAAACGGTTGCGGTAGCCGACGGCGCCGCCGCCTTGCAGGCGATCGAGCGCCGCGCGCCCGACCTTGTCGTGCTCGACATCGGCATGCCGGAGATGGACGGGCTGGAGGTCTGCCGGCGGCTGCGGCACACATCGGATGTGCCGGTGCTGTTCCTGTCGGCGCGTGATGAAGAAATCGACCGCATCCTCGGGCTCGAAATGGGTGGCGACGACTATGTCACCAAGCCGTTCAGCCCGCGCGAGCTGGTCGCCCGCGTCAACGTCATCCTGCGGCGCGCCCGCCCGGCAAAAGCCGAACAGGCCGACGACAGGCAATTCTCGCATGGCAGACTGGCTTTGCTGCCGGCCAGCCACACCGCCAGCTTCGACGGCAGGCCGCTGGTGCTGACCTCGATCGAATTCGCCATCCTGAAGGGGTTTCTGGCGCGCCCGGCGCATGTGCTTGGGCGCGACATGGTGATGGCCAATGCCTATGCCGGCAACATCCATGTCGCCGACCGCACCGTCGACAGCCATATCCGCAACATCCGCGCCAAGCTGGCGGCGGCCGGCTGCACAGATGCGATCGAGACCGTGCATGGCGTCGGCTTCCGGCTGGGCCGGTGCGGCGCGTGACCGCGCAGAAATGGCGCCCGCGCCTCGCCACCATCGTTGTCGCCATCCTGATCATGGTGATGGCGCTGCCGCTGGTCGGCCTGTTCTTCTTCAGGCTCTACGAGAACCAGCTGATCCGCCAGACCGAGGCCGAGCTGATCGCGCAAGGCGCCGCCCTTGCCGCCATCCATGCGCAAGAGGTCCGCGCCGCGGGCATCGCGGCGGAAAAGCTCGGCGCGGCCGTGCCTGCCGACAGCGACAATCCGGACTCTCCCTACCGGCCGATCGAGCCGCGTCTCGATCTTGCGTCCGACAGGGTTCTGGCGACACGGCCCGCGGCGACGGCCGCCACCGTCGATCCCGCCTTCACGGCGATCGGCGCGCGGCTGTCGGGCATTCTTGCCGAGACGCAGAAAACCACGCTTGCCGGCTTCCGGCTGCTCGACCCCAAAGGCGTCGTCATCGCCGGACGCGAAGAGGTCGGCCTGTCGCTCGGCGCCGTCGGCGAGGTTCGCGCAGCCCTTGCCGGCCGCTATGCCAGCGCGCTCCGGCAGAGGGTTCCGAACCAGCCTTCACCTTCGCTCTATTCGGTCAGCCGCGGAACGAGAGTCCGCGTCTTCGTCGCCATGCCGGTCGCCGTCGACGGCAAGGTCGCCGGCGTCGTCTATCTGTCGCGGACGCCGAACAACATCGTCAAGCATCTTTATGGCGAGCGCGGCAAGGTGGTGCTGGCAGCGATCGCCATCCTCGGCGGCACGCTGCTCATCGGCCTGATCTTCCTGCGCACCGTCAGCCGGCCGATCTACGCGCTGATGGAGCGGACAAAGCGGATCGCCGCCGGTGATCGAGCAGCGATCAGGCCGCTCGACCATCATGGCACGCGCGAGATGGCAGCGCTGTCCGACGCTTTCCTCGAGATGGCCGAAAAGCTGCATGCGCGCTCCGACAGCATCCAGACCTTCGCCACCCATGTCTCGCACGAGCTCAAATCGCCGCTGACGGCGATCCAGGGGGCGGCCGAACTGCTGCGCGATTCGGGTAGCGCGATGCATGAGGCCGAGCGGCGGCGGTTTTCAGACAATATCGTCACCGACGCCGGGCGGCTCAATCTGCTGGTGCGCCGTCTGCTCGACCTGGCGCGCGCCGAAAATCTTGCGCCCAGCGGCGAAAGCACATCGCTCAGTGCGGCCCTGGCGCTGTTGCCGACCGCGGACAGGCTGGCGCTTCGTATTGAGGCCGGCGGCGAGACCGGCCTGCGCATCTCGGCCGAGAACGCGGCGATCGTGCTGGCCAATCTCATCGACAATTCGGCACGGCATGGCGCGACGCTGGTCTCGATCACGGCGGCGAGCGCAGGCGGCAGGGCGACGATCCAGGTGAGCGACGACGGCGCCGGCATTTCGGCCAGCAACCGGGCGCGCATTTTCGAGCCATTCTTCACCACACGCCGCGATTGCGGCGGCACCGGTATGGGCCTCGGCATCGTTCTGGCCCTCCTGAAAGCGCATGATGGCACGATCCGCCTGGTTGACTCCGAGCGCGGCGCGCGCTTCGAGATCATCTTGCCGGCTGCATGAATTGGAGCCTGAACCCGAAAACCGGCTTTCGGGATCATGCTTTGGAACTGGAGAAGCGAAAAGTGCGCTACGACGTCGTCATCATCGGCGGAGCCATCGTCGGCTCCTCGATCGCCTATTATCTGCGCGCGGAAGGGTTTTCAGGCTCGATCGCGCTGGTCGAGCGCGACCCGCAGTTCGCCCATGCGGCGACGACACTGTCCTGCGCTTCGATCCGCCAGCAGTTTTCGATTCCGGAAAACATCCGGCTGTCGCAGTTCACGTTGAAACTGTTCCGGCGGCTGACGGCAGAGTTCGGGGCCGACGCCGATATCGGCTTTCGCGAAGGCGGCTACCTCATCCTTGCCGGCGAGAACGGGTTGCCGATCCTCAAGGCCAATCACCAGACGCAGTTGGCCGAGGGCGCCGACATCGTGCTTGAGGATGCGGAGGCGCTCGTCCGCCGGTTTGCATGGCTGTCGGCCGAGGGCATCACCGCCGGCGCCTATGGCCGCACGGGCGAGGGCTGGTTCGACGCGCATGCCATGCTGATGCTGTTCCGCAAGGCGCTGCGCGAGAAAAAGATCGATTTCATCACCGCCGATGTGACCGGCATCGAACGGCAGGGCGATCGTGTCACCGGCGTCGGCCTCGACAATGGCGAAAGGCTCGACGCCGGCATCGTCGTCAACGCCGCCGGGCCGAATGCCGGAAAAGTTTCGGCAATGGCCGGTCTGGTGCTGCCGGTGGAACCGCGCAAGCGCAATGTCTTCATCTTCGAGGCGCGCGAGAAATATGACGACATGCCGCTGCTGGTCGATCCCTCGGGCATCTATGTCCGGCCGGAAGGCTCGGTCTACATCACCGGCGGGGCCGAACCGGAAGACGGCGACGGCCCCGCCGATCCCAGCGATTTCGAGCCCGACTGGCCGCTGTTCGAAGAGGTGATCTGGCCGGTGTTGGCGACCCGCATTCCGGCCTTCGAGGCGATCAAGCCGACGCGCGCCTGGGCCGGCCATTACGACTACAACACGCTCGACCAGAACGCGGTGATCGGCCCGCATCCGCAGGTCGGGAATTTCCTCTTCGCCAACGGTTTTTCCGGCCACGGCCTGCAGCAGGCGCCGGCGGTCGGCAAGGCGCTGGCCGAGCTGATCGTGCATGGCGGCTACCGCACGGTGGACTGCTCGGCGTTTGGGTACAGCCGTGTCGCTGAGGGGCGGGCTTTCAGGGAGTTGAATGTGATCTGACGCTGGTGGGCATCAAAGGGTTCCGCACCGCAAGGCCAGCCGTCAGCGCTCGCGGCCAAACCAGAACGCGTCCGCCATCCGCGTCATGCCGATCCGTTCGTAGAAGCCGACGGCGTCGGGCACGGAGATCAGTGACATGGCGACGGATGGCCCGAGCTGCCGCCGCGCTTCGTCGAGCAGGCCCTTGCCGATGCCGAGCCCTTGCGCCGATTTGCAGACGGCGAGCTCGGAAATATAGCACACCCACGAGAAGTCGGTGATGCCTCGGGCGAGGCCAATCAGCGGCTTGCCAGGCGCATCGAGGCGCGCCGTCAACACCAGATCTGCATTGGCAAGCATCGCCTTCAAACGGACGTCGTCATCGATGGGCCGAGTGACGCCGAGGCCGGATTCCACCAGCACGCGGCGGAACTCGGCTGCGTCGAGGTTCGGTTCGGTGGCGTAGAGTACTTTGGGACGTGTTGTCATGCCGGCCAAGGTGCACCATAGGGCGGCAACTTTGAAGCGGTCCGTGCTCTAGGACCAAAGCTTGCGAAAACAGCCGCCTTTTATTTGCCTGCAGCTTTGTGTAAACCGGGCGCCAATACATCCCCGCAGCGAAAAGAAGACGGGCAAGACCTATGGAAAAATTCACCAAGCTCACCGGCGTTGCCGCGCCGATGCCGATCGTCAATGTCGACACCGACATGATCATTCCCAAGGATTATCTCAAGACGATCAAGCGCACCGGGCTCGGCAGCGGACTGTTTGCCGAAATGCGCTACACGGACGACGGCTCGGAAAACCCCGACTTCGTGCTCAACAAGCCGGCCTACCGCAAGGCGCAGATCTTGGTCGCCGGCGACAATTTCGGCTGCGGCTCGTCGCGCGAGCATGCGCCGTGGGCGCTGCTCGACTTCGGCATACGCTGCGTCATCTCGACCTCGTTCGCCGACATTTTCTACAACAACTGCTTTAAAAACGGCATCCTGCCGATCACCGTCAGCCCGGAGGATCTGGACAAGCTGATGGACGACGCCTCGCGCGGCTCCAACGCAACCCTGTCGATCGACCTCGAAGCCAAGGAAATCCGCGGACCGGACGGCGGCGTGGTCACGTTCGACCTCGACGACTTCAAGCGGCACTGCCTCTTGAACGGGCTCGACGATATCGGCCTGACCATGGAGAAGGCCGACGCCATCGCCTCGTTCGAGAAGAAGAACGCCGAGCTGCGGCCCTGGGCCTGAACGGTACGATGACCCCGGCCGCGACAGGCCGGGTTCGTGGCGGCTGAACGGAGGGACAGTCATGACACGTTCGCTGCTTGCCGGCGCCTGGGCGCTGGCGTGGATTGTGATGCCGGTGGCTGGCGCGCATGCACAGACCGACACGGTGCTCGTGCCGGCTGACGATGCGTCCGGCGGGGCCGCCGACCTGGGCGCGTCGAGCAATGCGGCCCTGGCCGAGGATGACGGCCAAGCACCGATCCCGTTCGAGAATGGGCAGCTGACCATCACCCAGCAGGAAGACTATGGCGAGAAGGTGCTGGCCTATGACGGCAAGCAGCTGGCGCGCAATTACGATGTCTTCTTCGACAGGATTGTCGAGGTCGGCGGCGTCACGGTGGCCCTGGTCGATGTCGGCGACGGCGGCAATCAATGCGGTGCGGCCAAGGTGATCGTCTGGAAGCCGGAAGGCGGCACGATCCAGACGACCACCGTCGAGCAGGACGAATGCGGCGCACCGCCGGCCGCGCTATCCGACAGAACCATCTATTTCGTGCCCAATCTCTTGCCGGGCGAATCGAAGCCGGCGCTGCAATGGTCGCCGACCGGCGGGTTGTCGACCTCGGGCAACCTCGCCTACATGCCGGAGCCGGGTACCGGCTGGAAAGATGTCGACCCGACGAAATACGACAGCATCGTCGATGCCTTCCATAACGAGGCCATCTACAGGCAGGCGGCGACGCTGCTCGGCAAGGAGATGCCCGACATGGCGACCAGCCTGCTGGTCGGCGGCGGCACCGAGAAGACCGCCTCGGGCGTCTTCTACGCCAGCGGCTGCATCCCGCATGATTGCGGCGGCGATGACGGTTTCATGGCGATCGATTCGGCCAACCACAAGCTCTATTTCGCCCGCCGCGGCGACAAGATCGAGCCGGATGCGTGGCCGGCTGTGAACACGTGGCCGCCGGACGTCAGGGAAGCGATGGACAAGGCGCTCGGCTCGCCGAATTAGCTTCTCTGCTTCGTGCCTTCGTTCCCAAGGCGGGGCCGAGCGGCGGCAGTCGTAATCTTAGAGCATCGACAAAAAAGCCCGGCGCATGGCCGGGCTTTCCGTCGAATAAAGATTTGTATCACTCGCCGTCGATCGCCGTGGCGATGCGGGCGATGGCCTGTTGATAGTTGCTCGCGTCATTCCAGCCGGCAATTGCACCGAGATTCGCCTGCGCGCTGGCACCCGGCTGCCAACCATGAGCCTTGAGGAAGTTGGCGGTGGAAGCCAACGCAGTGGCCTTGTCGCGCAGATTTCCGCTGCCGACTCCGTATTTCAAGACATTTCCGGGCAGGAACTGCGTATGGCCAATCTCGCCATGCATGGCGCCGACCGACGAGGCGCTCAACGCGCCGCGATCAACCAGTTTCAGGGCTGCAACAGCATGCGGGTAGAAGAACTCCGGGCGGCGGCAATCATAGGCAAGCGTTACAATGGCAGAGACCGTATTCTGCTTGCCCAAGAAGGAACCGAAGCCAGTCTCCATCCCCCAGATGGCGAGCAACACACCCGGCGTCACGCCGTAGGTCCGTTCGATCTTGTCGAACAGCGCCGCGTTCGACTTCTTCAGCGAACGGCCCTTGGAAATGATCGTGGACGCGCCACGGCGCTTCATGAAAGCTTCCACCGAACCACCGAAAGCCTTGTGGATCGCGCGGTCGGCGGCGATCGTCCTTTTTGCGTAGGTCGCGCTAGCCAGAGCGGCGAGACCCTTCGAGCCTACACCGCTGGCCCTTGCTTCCTGCGAGAACTCCGCCTTCCACGCTTCGAAGCCCGCGCCATTATTGCCGCATTGGGCGGCCTGTGCCGCTGTTGCCGCCGCAAGCATCATCGATGCCGCCGCTGCGAAAATCTTTGCCTTGGCAAAAAATGCCATGTTGCTCTCCTGGTTGCCTGAATCTTGTCCCGAATACGAATTTGCCAGCGAAACGCCCGCTTGTCACCGTTGGAGCGACGTGCGTCCGCCTGGATGCAGTACGCTCCAACACTTGCATCTGCACATCGTGCTTTCCGAGAATCGGAACCGATTTTCGGGGCCGATGCGCTAAGAACTCGTTTACGCATCCTCGCCGCAGCGCTGGCGAATGCCGGACAACTTGCTTACGATCAAGTAATTATTGTGGCGGGGGGCTAGAATATTCATGGAAGACGTTGACGTCGTGGTCATCGGCGCCGGCTCGGCGGGACTTTCCGCCGCCAAGACCCTGCGTGCGGCCGGCCTTTCCTTCAAGCTGGTCGAAGCGATGAACCGTATCGGCGGCCGCGCCTGGACCAGCGATCAGCATTTCGGCGTTCCTTTCGACATCGGCTGCGCCTGGCTGCACGCGGCCGACCGCAATCCCTACTTTCCCGAGGCGCAAGCTGGCCGCTGGACGCTTCATCATCACGACATGAATATCGACCATCTCTATTATCGCAACCGAAAGGCGAGCGAGGACGAAGAGGCCGCGATGAAGGCGGCCGATGTCAGGCTGTTCGAGCTGCTGGCGGCGCATGAGGTCAAGATTGGTGACGACGACCGTCTTTCGGCGTTGCTCGCCAAAGGCCATGCGCCGCGCGCCGCCGCCACCTTTGCCGGGCCGATGGACTTTGGCGCCGACGAGGACGAGATATCGATCCGCGACTTTCAGGCCGCCGCCGATCTCGATCCGAACTACTTCACCAAGGAGGGGTTCGGCGCGCTGGTCGCCCGTTTCGGCGCCGACGTGCCGGTCGAGCTGTCGACGCCGGTGCGGAAAATCCTCTGGGACGTGCCCGGCGTCGCCTGCGTCACCGATCGCGGCACCATCCGCGCCAAGGCGGTCATCGTCACCGCCTCGCCGGCGGTGCTCGCCTTCGAGGAGATCGAATTCGCGCCAGCGTTGCCCGACACGCATTTCGCTGCCTTCTTCGACCTGCCGATGGGCATGCTGACCAAGCTGCCGGTTGAGATCAGGGGCACAAGGCTCGGGCTGGCGCCCTTCGACGACCTGCTGATCGAGCGGCTGGCCAGGCACGACATCTACTTCCTTTGCTTTCCCTTCGACCTCGACCTGATGGTCGGCTTCGTCGGCGGCGATTTCGCCTGGGAGATGTCGGCGGCGGGCGAGGCGGCAGGCGTCGACTTCGTCGTCGACCGGCTGTGCGCCATCTTCGGCGGCGACGTGCGAAAACATGTCGGGCGCGCCATGATGACCAATTGGGGCGGCGAGCGGTTCGTGCGCGGCGCCTATGCGGCGGCCCGACCTGGCCGTTCGCAGGCGCGCGCCACGCTGATGCAGCCAGTGGCGGAAAAAATCTTCTTCGCCGGCGAGCATTTGGCCGGTCCGCTGATGCAGACCTGCGGCGGCGCCAGGCTGTCGGGCGAGGCGGTGGCGAGAACGGTCGCCGCCCAGCTTGCGGCAAAATAGCAAGGGCAGGAACGCCGGTCGCCGACAGGCGTTTGGGCGATATGCCGCTGCGCACTATATCCGGGCCTGATGATTTGAGACTTGGTGATTTGAGATCTGGTGATTCGAGATCGGTATGAAGCTCTTCGATTGCCCGCATTGCGGCCACCGCCTCTATTTCGAGAACGCCCAGTGCCTGAACTGCGCCAGCCCCGTGCTTTACGATGCCGGGCATGCGCGCTTCGTGCTGTCTGGCGCCGGCGGCGTTTTCCAGTGCACCAATGCCGACGAGTGCGCCTGCAACTGGATGGCGGAACCTGGCCATGCCTTCTGCCGCGCCTGCGCGCTGAACCAGCTGATCCCGGACCTTTCGGTCGAGGGCAACCGCCGTCGCTGGATCCGCGTCGAAGCGGCAAAGAAGCGGGCAATCTATTCGCTGCTCGCCGCCGGACTGCCGGTCGCACCCAAGCAGAACGCCGGCGACGAGGCTGGCCTCGCCTTCGACTTTCTCGCCGATCCGATCGGCGGTCCGGGTGGCGCGCGCATCCTGACCGGCCATGACAACGGCCTGATCACACTCAATGTCGCCGAGGCGGATTCGGCCGAGCGCGAAAGACGGCGCGTCGAGATGGGCGAGAACTATCGCACTTTGCTCGGCCATTTCCGCCATGAGCTCGGCCACTATTACTGGGACCGCCTGATCCGCGACGACCCGCAACGGCTTGCCGCCTTCCGCACATTGTTCGGCGACGAGCGCGCCGATTACGAGCAGGCGCTGAAGGCCTACCATGCCAATGGCGCGGCGCCCGACTGGCAGCAGGACCACATTTCCGCCTATGCCACGTCCCATCCCTGGGAGGACTGGGCCGAGACATGGGCACACCATCTGCACATCACCGATACGCTGGAGATGGTGCATGCGCTGAATTTCCCGCTCGGCCGGCTGGAAACCATGGAGGCCAACGACCTGTCGCGGGGCGACACCGGCGGCGAGCTGCAACCGGCGCCGTCGGAACCTGCCGCCGTTCCCGAACCGTTCGAAAAGATCCTGGCCCGCTGGCTGGTGCTGTCGGAAGCGTCCAACTCGATCAACCGCTGCATGGGCCTGCCGGACCTCTATCCCTTCGTCATCTCGGAGCTGACGGCACAGAAGCTGGCCTTCGTCCATGAACTCCTGACCGGAGTCGTGAAAGAAACCGGAACAAAACGTGAGCCGGCCGAGGCGTTTTAGCCGGAACGCATGAGGTCTTGTTTCGTTTTCGTTCGCGAGGGACCATCAACACGGAGCGAAACCATGAAGCGCATACTGTTTCCTGCTGTCGCCGGAGCGCTTGTCGCCATGTCCGGCACAGCCTTGGCCGATACCGCCGTTTCGGCGGTCGCCGATCTCAACATTCGCGCCGGCCCAGGGCCGCAATACCCAGTCATCGGCGTGCTCGCCGCCGGCCAGTCGGCAACGCTCGATGGCTGCATCCAAAACAGCAAATGGTGCACCATAGCCGAGGCCAATGGCCAAGGCTGGATCTATTCCGACTATGTGACGGCCGATTTCGGCGGCAACGAGGTCGTCCTGACCCGGCGCCCGGCCGACGCAGACATTACCATCGTCGAAGCCCCCGCCGATGTCGACGATCCCGACATCTATACCGGAGCGATCGTCGCTGGCGAGCCGATCGAGCCGATCAGGCGGCCGCCGGCCGAAGTCCGCACCTACATCGAGACCAACCGGGTCGACCCGGTTTATCTCGAGGGCGAGGTGGTTACCGGCGCGACCTTGCCCGATACCGTCGAGTTGCGCGAGATTCCGGACTATGACTACCGCTATGTCTATGTGAACGGTCAGCCGGCACTGGTCGACCCCGGCACCCGACGCATCATGTACGTCGAGCGCTGACGGTGCCGAACAGGGCAATCGCCTCGGACAATTGACGGAATCCATGCTCGTTGGAGACCACCAATTGTCGAGATTGGCGCCGCCCCTCATCGTCCTGCCCGTCCTCCGCAGCAGCTGCGCTGCAGCTGCGGAGGGTGGACCTTGCAAGGCTGGCGGCTAGCGATTGCGCGGCACGACCCGATCGAATAGATCATGCGACCCGAAGCACCAGCCTGTGAGCCCGCGTGATAGACCCTGCCGCCTTCGAGCGCTATCGGCATACTCCCAACGCCAAGACGACCCTGCCGCGGCTCCTGCTCGGAACGGCGATCGTCGTCCTGTTCTGGGTCGCGACGACCGTCGCCGTGCTGTTCGGCGGCGCCTATTTCTTCGTCGTCTGGCAAGCATCGTCCGGCGCCCCGATGGAAGGAGGGGCGGTGCAGAATTTCATGGCCTCGCCCACCGGGATCCTCGCCGCGCTCGCCTCCTTTGCCGGAATCTGGCTCGGCCTGTGGGCTGCCATGCGCTGGGTCCATCGCGAGCCGCTGATGGCGCTGATCGGCACCAGCCGCCGCGTTTCGCGCTCGGGATTTTTTAGGGGATTGGCCGCGGTGCTGGTCACATCGCTGCTCTCCGAAATCCTGCTCTATCTCTTGCAGCCCGACATTGCGCGCGGTGCGATCGCCCTGTCGTCGTGGCTGCTGTTCCTGATCCCGATCGCCGCGCTGACCCTGCTGCAGACGTCGTCCGAAGAGGTGCTGTTTCGCGGCTATCTCCTCAGGGGCCTGGCCAACCGGTTTCAAAACCCCTTCATCTGGGCGCTGCTGCCAGGACTTCTGTTCACTGCGATGCATTGGAACCCAGGCTCGACGACCGCCATCAACGCCTGCGTGCTGGCCTCGATCGCCGCTTTTGCGCTGCTCCTGACGCTTGTGGTCTATGCCACGGGCAATCTCGGCGCGGCCTTCGGCGCCCACCTCGGCAACAATCTGACCGGCTTCCTGCTGATTTCGCACCAGCAAAGCTACAATTCCTTCGCCCTGTTCAACGCCAAGCCGCTCGAAGGCCCCGGCTGGACGACGCTTGATGCCGTCCTCATCGCGGCGATCGGCATCGTCTGCAGCCTGTTGACCGTTCTGCTGCTGTTGCACCCGCGCTCGCCGCTGAAGGTCGAGCCGGATTTTTCGCACCCCGGCGGCCCAAGATGATGCGCATCACGCTGGTGGTGCTGCCATAAACCGAACCGGCCCGGTTCAGCGTATTCGGCCCCGCACCTTGACTCCGCGGCCGATTTCCTGTCTACAGCCCGCGAATTCCGCGACGAGTATCCCTCCGAGCAAGCCGACCGGGACGCCGAAGCCTGTTTGAGGCGACGTGCTGTAAATCGATCCTGGAGGCCAACATCCGGCAGCGCTGTGCGCCCCCGGGTGCTTTTTGGCTTTGGGCTTTTGCCTGGACAGCTTGGGTTGGATACTGGGCGCGAACGCATTACCTCTCGGGCATCATCCGGGTGCCAGGGAAAAGGAAAAAGAATGTTTGAATCGCTACAGGAACGTCTTGGTTCGATCCTGAACGGCCTCACCGGCCGCGGCGCCCTGTCCGAGGCCGATGTCTCGGCGGCGCTGCGCGAGGTGCGCCGTGCGCTGCTCGAGGCCGACGTGGCGCTGGAAGTGGTGCGTTCCTTCACCGACAAGGTGCGCGAAAAGGCCGTCGGCGCCGCTGTGCTGAAGTCGATCAAGCCCGGGCAGATGGTCGTCAAGATCGTCCATGACGAGCTGGTCGGGATGCTGGGCGCCGAGGGCGTCGCCATCGACCTCAATGCACCGGCTCCGGTCGTCATCATGATGGTCGGCCTGCAGGGTTCCGGCAAGACCACGACATCGGCCAAGATCGCCAAGCGTCTCACCGAGCGTCAGAACAAGAAGGTCCTGATGGCCTCGCTCGACACGCGGCGTCCCGCCGCGCAGGAGCAGCTCCGTCAGCTCGGCGAGCAGGTCAAGGTCGCCACGCTGCCGATCGTCGAGGGCCAGACGCCGGTCGACATCGCCCGCCGCGCCGTGCAGGCGGCAAAGCTCGGCGGCCATGACGTTGTCATCCTCGACACCGCCGGCCGCACCCATATAGACGAGCCGCTGATGGTCGAGATGGCCGACATCAAGAAGGTCTCGTCGCCGCACGAAATCCTTTTGGTCGCCGATTCGCTGACCGGCCAGGATGCCGTCAATCTGGCAAAAAGCTTCGATGAGCGCGTCGGCATCACCGGCCTGGTGCTGACCCGTATGGATGGCGACGGCCGTGGTGGTGCGTCACTTTCCATGCGCGCCGTCACCGGCAAGCCGATCAAGCTGATCGGCACCGGCGAGAAAATGGACGGGCTGGAGGAATTCCATCCCAAGCGCATCGCCGACCGCATTCTCGGCATGGGAGACATCATCAGCCTCGTCGAAAAGGCTGCCGAAAACATCGACGCCGAGCAGGCGGCGGCGATGGCCAAGAAGATGCAGTCGGGCAAGTTCGACCTGAACGATCTTGCCGGCCAGCTTCAGCAGATGTCGAAGATGGGCGGCATGGGCGGCATCATGGGCATGATGCCGGGCATGGGCAAGATGAAGGACCAGATGGCTGCCGCCGGTCTCGACGACAAGATGTTCGGCCGCCAGCTCGCCATCATCTCGTCGATGACCAAGGCCGAGCGCGCCAACCCCGATATTCTGAAGCACTCGCGCAAGAAGCGCATCGCCGCAGGCTCCGGCACCGATGCGGCCGAGATCAACAAGCTCCTGAAGATGCACCGCGGCATGGCCGACATGATGAAAGCGATGGGCGGCAAGGGCAAAGGCGGTGGCCTGATGCGTGGCATGATGGGCGGTCTGGCCCAGAAGATGGGCCTCGGCGGCATGATGCCAGGGGGCATGGGTGGCCCGGGCGGCATGATGGGCGGCGGCATGCCGGACCTGTCCAGAATGGACCCCAAGCAGCTCGAAGCCTTGCAGAAGCAGGCACAGGCAGCCGGTCTCGGCGGCATGAAGGGTCTTCCCGGTGGCCTCCCAGGTGGCGGTGGTCTGCCTGGGCTGCCCGGCGGCATGAAGCTTCCTGGTTTGCCAGGATCCGGCGGCGGTCTGCCAATGCTCGGCAAGAACGCTCCTGGCAAGAAGAAGTGAGGGCGCGATGAACGAAGAGAAGGACATGGCCGACGCACGCGTGGCGCTGGTCGACTACCGCGCCTCGATCGACAACATCGACGCGGCGCTCATCCACATGCTGGCCGAGCGTTTCCGCTGCACCAAGGCGGTCGGCGAGCTGAAGGCATCGCATGGCCTGCCGCCGGCCGATCCGGCGCGCGAGCAGCAGCAGATCGCCCGCCTTCGCCAACTGGCGAAGGACGCCCATCTCGACCCGGATTTCGCGGAGAAATTCCTGAACTTCGTCGTCCGCGAAGTGATCCGCCATCACGAGCATATCGCCGCATCCAACGGCGGAACGAAAACCGGCTGAGGACCAGCCGTAAACCCGAAATCAGCGTTTTTAGGAGAAAAGAAATGCCATTGAAAATCCGACTGGCCCGTGCGGGCTCGAAAAAGCGTCCCTATTACCACGTCGTCGTCGCCGACGCCCGTTCGCCGCGCGACGGCCGTTTCATCGAGTCGCTCGGCTCGTGGAACCCGCTGCTGCCCAAGGACGGCGAGCGGGTCAGGGTCGACGCCGACCGCGTCAAGCATTGGCTCTCGCACGGCGCCCAGCCGACCGACCGCGTGCTGCGCTTCCTCGACGAGGCCGGCATCGCCAAGCGTGAAGCCCGCTCCAATCCGAAGAAGGCCGAGCCCGGCAAGAAGGCGCAGGAGCGCGCCGCACTTCTGAAGAAGGCGCAGGACGATGCAGCCGCCGCTGTTGCCGCCGCGGCAGCCGCGCCGGCCGAGGCGGAAGCCGCGACCGCCGAATAATCCGCTTTTTATCGCCTACGGAACGGCGGGCGCTTTGCCCGCCGTTTTATTTCGTCGGAGCTAAACGCGGCCCGATCAATAGCCTGCCGGGCAGCGGGCGATGTAGACGCGTCCATAGCGATCGCGATAGCGGCACCGGCCGGGTTCGGTAGCACGACCGATCAGTGCGCCGGCGACGGCGCCGACAGCACCACCAACAACAGCTCCCTCCACCGGATCATTTGCAACGGCAGCGCCGACAGCAGCGCCACCCAGGCCACCGACCGCGGCGCCCTGTTCCGTCCGCGAACAGGCTGCGAGCGAGGTTGCCAATATCATCAGGACCACCAGTTTCTTCATCGTCGCTCCTCCCAAATGGGGTTTTCCGTCCTCACCCCACCTCGTCTAACTCGCAACCGGGCGATTTGATCCAAGGGCAAGGAAGAGGGTGGCGGCAGATGGCCCTCTCTCTGGCGGCGCGACCGCCATCGAACGGCTTTTGACGCCGCCGCTATCGGCTGAGCGGGATCAGCGAGCGCACCCCGGGATTGCGCAGGAAAAGGCCGCCCCACAGAATGAGGCCGAGATAGACGCCGAACAATGTGTGCGAGAATAGCGGGCTGCCAAGACGCGCGTGGGTCGCGATGGCGCCGCCGAGATAGGCGGTGAGCAGGACGGCGCACCGAGGTGCGCGGCACCGCGTAGAGCGCGGTCGAGACCAGCCCGACGATGCCGAGCATGCGCGAGACATCGGGATCGGCCGGCCAGCCGAGTTGCACCATGGTCTGGGTGACGATATCGAGCGGCGGCAGCTTGATGACGCCGTCGAAGGTCATGAACAGCACGATGAGGGCGCTGAGCCCTCGGCCGGTCCACAGCGCGCTCGGCGTGACGGATGCTGTTTGAGACATGGTCATTGGTCCTCCGGTTGTTTCGAGCCCTCTTGGCGAGGGTCGAACCAAGGACGCGGCGTGAGGCGGCGATCCGACACGACTATGATTTTTCCAAGCGCACGGTGCTTCGGTGAGCGCGGGAACAAACCCTAGGAAAAATAGTATTTTTTGGCGGGGATCATTTTTGGCGGCGCTTCGCCGAGCGCCTCGAACACCGAGATTTCACAGACGCGGCACAGACCGTCGAGGGCGAGATCGTTGGCCTCGGTGCCGAACGGGTCCTCGAGTTCCTCCGAAAGCGCGTCAAGGCCGAAGAAAGTGTAGGCGATCAGCGCCGTGAACAGCGGCGTCGCCCAACCGGCAGTCGAGGCCAGCCCAAACGGCAGCAGCAGGCAGAAGATATAGGCGGTGCGTTGCAACAGCAGCGTGTAGGCAAACGGAAGCGGTGTTCCCATGATGCGCTCGCAGCCGGCCTGTGCTGCGGCGATTTGCGACAGGCGCTCGTCGAGAATGCGGTAGCCCATGACATCGATTGCGCCGGCCCTGTACAACGCCGCGGCTCGCTCGCCCATCCGCCGTAGCATGGCGTCTGGCGGGTTGGCCAGCTTGGCAGCACTTTCGGCCGCTTCATCGATGAACGCGCGTGCTTCGGTCGTGGCATCGACCCGCCGAAGCAGGCCGCGCAGGAAGTGACAGAAGGCGATCGCCTCCATCAGCAGCCCGCGCAGTTCGACCCGATCCTCGATCAACCCGGTGCTGGCGCGCGCCAGATTGCGAATGTCGAACACAAGCTGGCCCCACAGCTTGCGCGCCTCCCACCAGCGGTCATAGGCGGCATTGTTACGGAAGCCGAGATAGATCGACAGCGCCACACCGAGCAAGGCGAGCGGCGCGGGCCCGGCATTGCCGAGGTCAAGCTGCAGGGCCCTGACCGCCAGCACCACCAGTGCGCCATAAATGCCGAAGCCGAAGATCTGCGGCAGGATGCGCGGCACCACCGAGCCGCGCATGATGAAGAACAGATGCAAAAATCCCGGGCGCGGGCGAACGATCATCGAAACCCCTTTCACGGACCGGCAATGATCCTGATCGGTTCCATTGTGCGACGCAATACACGCACAAGCCCAGCCGCCAGCGACACGGCGATGTCGTCTTGCCGGTTTGAGGGCAGAGCAGGGCCAGGTGATGCCGGCCCGACGCGACCTAACTGAGGCGCCGGTGCCGCCCCTCATCCGCCTGCCGGCACCTTCTCCCCGTGAACGGGGAGAAGGGAGCTAACCGGCCGAAGGCCGAGCCCGCGACTGCGGGCCGCCGGTCGTCCGGCGCCCCCGCGGGGGGCCCGCCGCGGCAGCGGCGATACGGCCCGTGAGCGAGAAGTTACGCCGCCTTCTTCTTCGGTTGGATCAGCCCGCGCTCGATCAGCAATTCGGCGATCTGCACTGCGTTGAGTGCCGCGCCCTTGCGAAGATTGTCGGAGACGATCCACATCGACAGCCCGTTGTCGACGGTCGAATCCTCGCGGATGCGCGAGATGAAAGTCGCGTCCTCGCCGGCCGAGTCCAGCGGCGTGATGTAGCCACCGTCCTCGCGCTTGTCGAGAACCTGGCAGCCCGGCGCTTCGCGCAGGATCTCACGTGCTTCATCGGCGGTGATCGGCTTTTCGAATTCGATATTGACCGCTTCCGAATGGCCGATGAACACCGGCACGCGCACGCAGGTCGCCGTCAGCTTGATCTTGGGATCGAGCATCTTCTTGGTCTCGGCGACCATCTTCCATTCTTCCTTGGTGAAGCCGTCGTCGAGGAAGACGTCGATGTGCGGGATGACGTTGAAGGCGATGCGCTTGGTGAACTTCTTGACGTCGACCTGGTCGGCGACGAACACCGCGCGGGTCTGCGTGAACAGCTCGTCCATGCCTTCCTTGCCGGCGCCGGACACCGATTGATAGGTGGCGACGACGACGCGCTTGATGGTGGCGAAGTCATGCAGCGGCTTCAGCGCCACGACCAGCTGCGCCGTCGAGCAGTTCGGGTTGGCGATGATGTTCTTGCGGGTGAACAGCGAAATCGCGTCCGGGTTCACCTCCGGCACGATCAGCGGCACGTCCTGGTCGTAGCGGAAGGCCGACGAATTATCGATCACGACGCAGCCCTGCTTGCCGATCTTCGGCGACCATTCCTTCGACACGTTGCCGCCGGCCGACATGATGCAGATGTCGGTATCGGAAAAATCATATTGGTCGAGCGCCCTGACCTTCAGCGTGCGATCGCCGAACGACACTTCAGTGCCCTGGCTGCGCCGCGAGGCCAACGCCACCACCTCGCTCACCGGAAAGCCGCGCTCTTCCAGTATGTTGAGCATTTCCCGACCCACGTTGCCCGTGGCGCCGACGATTGCAACCTTGAAACTCATCGAAATCTCCTGTCCTCTCCGCTCGGTTTCTTTGGAGAAAACCCGCCGGCCGATGCGGGTTTCAACCCCCGGGCCGGACCCGGGAGAGGGTGGTTAGGCCAAGGGAATCAGACCGTTTTTGTGGTCGTTTTACCGGTTTTTTTGGCCAAGAACGTGGTTTTTCTGGAACGAGCAGACGCGCCGAGACGCCCGGCCCAATGGTTCGCATTGCGGCCGGGGACGTCGAAGGCAAGAAGCGCCATCAAAAGGCCGCGCATCGAAACTACCCCATTCGGTGCCGGCTTTTACGCAGTTTGCGTAAAGAGTCAATCGCGACCCGGCGAGGCGGCTTGCCCTGTACAATGGCGGCGGCACGAAGTACGAACGATTGGATCGTTTGGCTCGTGGCGCTCCTGGCGCTCGCCTACGGATGACCCATTGCCGGGCATAAAAGAATCCGAATTCCGAAAGAGTGAAATGTCCAATTTCGAAGCACTTGTCCCCGCGCTGGCAAAGGCGCTGGAAAAACGCGGCTATGTCGAGCTGACGCCGGTGCAGAAGGCGGTTCTCGAGCTCGGGCAGGCCGATGCGCTGGTTTCCGCCCAGACCGGCTCCGGCAAGACCGTCGCCTTCGGGCTGGCTCTGGCGCCGACCCTTCTCGACGGCGCCGAGCGCTTTTCCCATGCCGCCGCACCGCTGGCGCTGGCCGTGGCGCCGACGCGGGAGCTTGCTTTGCAGGTGACGCGCGAGCTCGAATGGCTCTACGAACTGACCGGCGCAGCGATAGCGTCCTGCGTCGGCGGCATGGACATGCGCACCGAGCGCCGCACGCTGGAGCGTGGCGCCCATATCGTTGTCGGCACGCCCGGCCGACTGCGCGACCACATCACCCGCAATTCGCTCGACATGTCCGAGCTGAAGGCAGTGGTGCTGGACGAGGCCGACGAGATGCTCGATCTCGGCTTTCGCGAGGATCTGGAATTCATCCTCGACGCCGCGCCGGCCGAGCGCCGCACCTTGATGTTTTCGGCCACCGTGCCGCGCGCCATCGCCACGCTGGCCAAGGGCTACCAGCGCGATGCGGTGCGCATCTCGGCTGCCGGCGAGGAAAAGCAGCATCTCGACATCGAATACCGGGCGCTGAGCGTAGCCCAGGCCGACCGGGAAAATGCCATCATCAACGTGCTGCGCTATTACGAGGCGAAGAACGCACTGGTGTTCTGCAACACGCGCGCTGCCGTCAATCACCTGACCGCGCGCTTCAACAACCGCAACTTTTCCGTCGTCGCGCTTTCGGGCGAGCTGAGCCAGAACGAGCGCAGCCACGCGCTGCAGGCGATGCGCGACGGCCGCGCCAAAGTCTGCATCGCCACCGATGTGGCGGCGCGCGGCATCGACCTGCCCAACCTCGAACTGGTGATCCACGCCGACCTGCCGACCAATCCGGAGACACTTCTGCACCGAAGCGGGCGGACGGGGCGGGCGGGACGCAAGGGTGTCAGCGCGCTGATCGTGCCCAACAATGCCCGCAGGCGCACCGAACGGCTGCTGCAAAGCGCTGGCCTTGCGGCGACTTGGGCAAGCCCGCCTTCGGCCGACGACGTCCTGCGCCGCGACGACGAGCGCATCCTCGCCGACCCGGTTTTCAGCGAGCCTGTGACGGATGATGAACGCGGCTTCATCAATGCGCTTCTTGAGCAGCACGGCCCCGATCAGGTGGCCGCCGCCTTCGTGCGTCTGTGCCGCTCCAGCCGCTCGGCGCCCGAGGATCTCCTAGACGTCGCTCCGTTCACGCCATCGGGCGACAGGCCCTCTGGCGACAGATCTGCCCGTCGCGACGAGGCGCCAAGCCGCCGCGACGATTTCGGCGACAGCGTCTGGTTCTCGCTGTCGGTGGGACGCAGGCAGAATGCCGAGCCGCGCTGGCTGATCCCGATGCTATGCAGGACCGGCGGCATCTCCAAGCGCGAGATCGGCGCCATCAAGATGCAGCCGGAGGAAACCTTCGTGCAGATCGCGGCGGATTGGGCCGACCGGTTTCTCCAGACGATCGGGCCCGACCGCAAGCTGCAGAACAACATCGCAGTGAAGCGGCTGGACGGCACGCCCGACCTGTCGCGAGCCGGCTATCAGGAGCCTCGGCCGGACAAGAAGCCGCACCGCGGCAAGCGGACGTTCGACCAGAACGCGCCCAAATTCGAGAAGCGCGCACCGTCAGCCGATCAGCGCCCCGCCGCATTCGAGGCAAAGCCCTGGGCCGGGAAGGCAAGCAAGCCGAAATTCGACAAGGCCGGACCCGCCAAGAGCAAGAAAGGGAAGAAGCGGCCGGCTTAGCGATTTGCCGGCATCCTTGGCTTGTCATGGCCTGCAAGGGCTGGCCCTCGCCAAGGCAATCGATTCAGACTTCCACGGTTGGTAGTCTTCAACACGAGTGGCGCGCTATCTTTTGTCTGAAGCGATGCTCCCGCGCCTGTACCCCTTGCGGTCTGCCGCAACTTTGAACAGTCTGGCCAGCGGGACGAGGGGCAGGGCATGCGCGGCGAAGTGCTTCATTATGACGAGGACCAGGGTTTTGGTTTCATCAACGGAGCCGACGGCAACCGCTACACGTTCGCGCGCGAGGATCTGCGCCGAGCGGCGACGATAGGCAGGGGCACGGCCATCGAGTTCCAGCCGGCTGGCGGACGGGCACGCGACGTTTTTTTGGTCCGCGCCCAAACCGCCAGTCCGACGGACGCAACCGTGGCCCCGTCTCAGGCCGGCAATGCGCCCGTGGCGCCGCAACATTTCGGCCGTTTCGCCGAAAATGCTCCCGCCACCGACCTTTGGAGCTACTTCCGGCGGGGCCTGACTGAAAATTACTTCAATTTCTCCGGCCGTGCCCGCCGCAAGGAATATGGGGGCTATTGCCTGTTCTGGACGATCGCGCTGATCGTGGTCGTCGGCGTCGGCCTCTTCATCGACGACGCCATGGGCGATCTTGACGAATTGCCGGCAGCGACGGTCGGTCTTTGCGGCGCGTTTGTGCTGGCGACAATCCCGCCTTGGATCGGACTGAACGTGCGTCGCCTGCACGACATCGGCCTGACCGGCTGGCTTTTTCTGGCGGTGCTCATCCCGACCATCGGCTGGCTGATCATCCTGGTCTTCGCGCTGATCCCAACGCAGGCCAGTGAAAACCAGTGGGGCCCGGTGCCGGCGGGCGTCAGGGCCTAGCAGCTCGACACAACGATTTTGAGGGGCTGGAAGCCGGGCGGACGTCGACCGCCACAGGGTCAGCCCAGGAACCTGGCGATGATCGCGTCGCCCATCTCAGCGGTGCCGACCTCGGTCATGCCAGGGGAAAGAATATCCCTGGTGCGCAAGCCCTGGTCGAGCACGGCGGCGATGGCGCTTTCCAGGCGATCGGCCTCGGTCACCATGCTGAAGGAATAGCGCATGCACATGGCGAAGGAGGCGATCATGGCGATCGGGTTCGCGATGCCCTTGCCCGCGATGTCGGGCGCCGAACCGTGCACCGGCTCGTAGAGCGCCTTGCGCTTTTTCGTCCTGGCATCCGGCGCGCCGAGCGACGCCGACGGCAGCATGCCGATCGAGCCGGTCAGCATGGCGGCGATGTCGGACAGCATGTCGCCGAACAGATTGTCGGTGACGATGACGTCGAATTGTTTCGGCCAGCGCACCAGCTGCATGCCGCCGGCATCGGCCAGCATGTGGTCGAGCTTGACGTCGCCATATCTGGCCTTGTGCGTCTGCGTGACGACCTCGTTCCACAGCACGCCCGACTTCATCACATTGCGCTTTTCCATCGAGGTGACGTGGTTCTTGCGCGTGCGTGCCAGCTCGAAGGCGACGCCCGAGATGCGCTCGATCTCGAAGGTGTCGTAGACCTGGGTGTCGATGCCGCGCTTCTGGCCGTTGCCGAGATCGATGATCTGCTTCGGCTCGCCGAAATAGACGCCGCCGGTGAGCTCGCGAACGATCAGAATGTCGAGCCCTTCGACCACCTCCTGCTTGAGCGAGGAGGATGCCGCCAGCGCCGGATAGCAGATGGCCGGCCTGAGATTGGCGAACAGCTCCATGTCCTTGCGCAGCCGCAGCAGTCCGGCTTCCGGGCGCACCTCATACGGCACCGCATCCCATTTCGGCCCGCCGACGGCGCCGAACAGCACCGCGTCGGCGGCCATCGCCTTGGCCATGTCGGCATCGGAAATCGCCGCGCCATGCGCGTCATAGGCGCAGCCGCCGACCAGCCCCTCATCGGTGACAAAACCGCTGTTGAGCTTGACGTTCATGGCGGCGATCAGCTTCGTCACTTCGGCCATCGCCTCGGGGCCGATGCCATCGCCGGCGAGCAGGAGAAGATTTTTCGAAGCCATCCTGAACCATCCTAACTGTGGCGCATGAAATCGGAATCGATTTCGGAAAGGATCATGCGCAGAAACAAAATTCTACAGCGTCCTTTGCGCGGCCAAAGGATGCGCGGCGCTGTCGTGAGCCGCGGCCTTGCTAAACGCCCAGTGGGCTATGCGCAAGCCTTTGGTTCAGAGCATGTTTGTCGATGATCGCGCCTCGACAAGGTCGCGCAAGCTCCTGCACCGTCGCCGAACTCAGCGCTTCAGTGCCGTCACTTCGATCTCGATTTTCATTTCCGGCTTGTTGAGCTGGCAGACGATCATCGTTGCCGCCGGCCTGATGTCGCCAAACACCTCGCCGAGGAGCGGAAAGACGATGTCGACGAAAGCCGCGTCGGTGATGTAGTAATGCGCCCGCACCACATCGGCCATCTCGAAGCCGCCATCCTGCAACGCCTCGGCAATCGTTGCCAGGCAATTGCGCGTCTGCGCCTCGACCGTCTCCGGCATCGACATGGTCGCATAGTCGTAGCCGGTCGTTCCAGAAACGAAACACCAGTCGCCCTGTACCACCGCGCGTGAATAACCGGCGGCCTTCTCGAAGGGCGAGCCGGTGGAGATCAGTTTTCGCATGGTTCCCTCGCATATTCTTCAGGCGATATTGAGCTGAAGAAGTGCCTTCCGGCTAGGGCCAGGCGGGGGTGGATCGACAGTGCAAAACCGTTATAGGCAGGCATGTCGGCCCTGCGTTCGATCGCAGCGAGGTCGAGCGAGGCGGCTCGAACTCCTCAAGGCCCAGCGGAACAGGCATCGGCCAACGCAGTGATCTCCGTCCCGGAAGCCGAGCGGCAGCGAACGTCGTTCAGCGGCGATTTCATGGCAGGGCGCAATGACATTCGAGATTGGCCGAAACATCCTCCACTTCGTCATCCCAGGGCGAAGCAAGGAGCGACGCGACGCGGCGCAGACCCTTGGATCCATGCCGTCACCTCGCGGCAGTGCTCCTGCGGACCAGAACCGAACGCTACCACCCCGTTCCGCGAAAAAGCTCGACCCATTCTGGATTGGTCTTCTCGATCAGTCGGTCTTCCATTGGCGCAGTGGTGGATACAAGCGCCGTTCTGAGCCGCAGCATTCTACGGCTGAAGTCACGGAATGGATCCCAGGGTCTGCGCTCCGCTTCGCGTCGCCCCGCCCTAGGATGACGAAGGCGTGGTGGCCTGTGGCAAATCGCCAACGTTGGAGATTGGCGGCTGGAGGCAGGCCGGCCACCAGTGACCACCTACCGTCCTCTGGAGGTTCAGTCAAAAGAGCCAAAAGCCCTCCGTGCAGAGATATTGGCTAGCTTTTTCGGCCCCGCGCCGCCAGCGTCCGCAGCCTCAGCGCGTTGAGGCGGATGAAGCCTTCGGCGTCCTTCTGGTCGTAGGCGCCGCGGTCGTCCTCGAAGGTGACCAGCGCGTCGGAATAGAGCGTCTTGTTCGACTTGCGGCCGGTGACGATGACGTTGCCCTTGTAGAGTTTCAGCCGCACCGTGCCTTCGACGTCTTCCTGGCTCTTGTCGATCATCGCCTGCAGCATCAGGCGCTCGGGCGCGAACCAGAAGCCGTTGTAGATCAGCTCGGCGTAGCGCGGCATGAACTCGTCCTTGAGGTGGGCGGCGCCACGGTCGAGCGTGATCGATTCGATCGCCCGGTGGGCTGATATCAGGATGGTGCCGCCGGGGGTCTCGTAGACGCCGCGCGATTTCATGCCAACGAAACGGTTCTCGACAAGATCGAGCCGGCCGATGCCGTTGTCGCGGCCGAGGTCGTTGAGCGCCGCCAGCATCGTCGCCGGCGACAGTTTTTTGCCGTCGAGCGCGATCGGATCGCCCTTCAGGAATTCGATTTCGATCTCGGTGACCTTGTCCGGCGCGTCCATCGGCGAGATGGTGCGCTGGTGGACGAATTCCGGCGGCTCGCCCCACGGGTCTTCCAGCACTTTGCCTTCGGAGGACGAATGCAAAAGATTGGCGTCGACCGAAAAAGGCGCGTCGCCCTTCTTGTCCTTCGGCACCGGGATCTGGTGCTGCTCGGCGAAGTTGATCAGGTCGGTGCGCGACTTGAACGACCAGTCGCGCCATGGCGCGATGACCTTGATGTCGGGATTGAGCGCATAGGCCGAAAGCTCGAAACGGACCTGATCGTTGCCCTTGCCGGTGGCGCCATGCGCAATCGCATCGGCACCGGTTTCTTTGGCGATCTCGACCAGGTGCTTGGAAATTAGCGGCCGGGCGATCGAGGTGCCGAGCAAATAGGTGCCTTCATAGACGGCATTGGCGCGAAACATCGGGAAGACGAAGTCGGAAACGAACTCCTCGCGGACATCCATGATGCGGATGTCCTTGATGCCCATCATCTCGGCCTTGCGCCGCGCCGGCTCCAGCTCGCCGCCCTGGCCGAGATCGGCGGTGAAGGTGACCACCTCGGCGCCAAGCTCGGTCTGCAGCCATTTCAGGATGATGGAGGTGTCGAGGCCGCCGGAATAGGCGAGCACGACCTTCTTGACGGCTTTTGCTTTCGACATTTGGCTGTTCCGCGACAGGGTTCTTTGTGGGCGAGGTATCACGGCCTTTCCGGGCTGCGCAAGAGACGAACGGTCCCTCGGTCGCTGCTGGCATACTGGATCAGCCCTTGTGCCGGCCAGTCGCTGGTGCGGAGAAGACGCTTGCGGTATAGGCTGCGCTTTCTTTATCCAGGGGCCCGCAGATGTCCTTCATTCCCGACACCACCACGCTGATCCAGTTCGCCATCGCCACCGTGATCCTGGCGATCACGCCGGGGCCCGACATGACGCTGTTCGTGTCGCGCACGCTGAGCCATGGCCGCGCCACCGGCTTTGCCTCGATGGCCGGCGCGCTGTTCGGCACGCTGATCCACACCACGCTGGTGGTGGTAGGAATCTCGGCGTTGATCGTCGCCTCGCCGATGTCTTTCCTGGCCCTGAAGATCTTCGGCGCTGCCTATCTCGTCTTCCTGGCGTGGCAAGCGATCACCAAGGGATCGGCGTTTTCGCCCGAGAAGAAGAGCGGGCCGGAGATCTCGCTGTTCCGCGCCTGGGCGGCGGGGCTCGGCGTCAATCTGCTCAACCCGAAGATCATCCTGTTCTTCATGACCTTCCTGCCGCAGTTCGTCTCGGCCCATGATCCCAACGCGCCCGGAAAACTGTTCTTCCTCGGCGCGATGTTCGTCGTTTTGTCGATCCCGGTGACAGCGCCTATGGTCTTTGCGGCAGAAAAATTCTCGGCAGCGATGAAAGCAAGCCCGCGGGTAACGCGCGCCGTCGACTATCTGTTCGCCGGGGTGTTTTCGGCCTTCGCGCTCAAGATCCTGACCGCCCAGGCGAAGTAGACCTTCCGGCTTGGCGCCAGCTTCCGGCCGAGCGCCCGGCGCTCAGCCAGTAGAAAATGCCGCCGACCATGCCGCTGCCGATCACGGCAGCGACGACGCGCGGGTCGGTGATCTCGAAATTGGCGTCGGCGGTCTGGTGGGCGAAGCCGAGGAAGACCGCCGCGACCACTGCGCCCGCCAGCGCATAGAACAGCCAGTCGCGCCGTCCGAGGATTTCCGAGACGAGAATCGCCACCGCTGCCGGCACAAAGGCGAAATAGGCGACGAACAGCGCAACGAAGGGGATTGAAAAATACAGCGAGGCCGTCGCCGCCGGCTGCACATGCTCCGGCGTGTAGCCCAGCGACGCCAGGAACATGATGTTGAGGAAGGCGCTGGCCGCCAGCGCGGCGACGCCATAGCCGATCAGGATGATGGCGAAGCGGATGAAGTAGGCGACAAGGCGGTTCACGCCTCGCCGTGCCCCGCGATCATCATTGCTTCCAGGGCGAGCCGATCGACCTTGCGCATGCGCTCGGACTCCGACTTGAGCTGGCCGCAGGCGGCGAGGATATCGCGGCCACGCGGCGTGCGGATCGGCGAGGCATAGCCGGCATTGTTGATGTAGTCGGCGAATTTCTCGATCGTCTCCCAGTCCGAGCACTGGTAGTTGGTGCCCGGCCACGGATTGAACGGGATCAGATTGATCTTGGCCGGAATGCCCTTTAGCAGCTTGATCAGCCCCTTGGCGTCCTCGATCGAATCGTTGACGTCCTTCAGCATCACATATTCAAAGGTGATGCGGCGGGCGTTCGACAGGCCGGGATAGGCGCGGCAGGCGGCAATCAGCTCTTTCAATGGATATTTTTTGTTGATCGGCACCAAAAGGTCGCGCAGATCGTCATTGGTGGCGTGCAGCGAGATCGCCAGCATGACGCCGATCTCGTCGCCGGTGCGGAAGATCTCCGGCACGACGCCGGAAGTCGACAGCGTGATGCGTCTCTTCGACAGGGAAAGCCCGTCGCCGTCGGACGCGATCAGCAGCGCCTTCTTCACCGCCTCGAAATTGTAGAGCGGCTCGCCCATGCCCATCATGACGATGTTGGACACTTTCCGGCCCTCGGCCGGAACGACGGCGCCATCAGGCGTGTCGCGGTCGGGGAAATCGCCGACTCGGTCGCGGGCGGTCAGAAGCTGGGCGAGGATTTCCTCCGCGGTCAGGTTGCGCACCAGCTTCTGCGTGCCGGTGTGGCAAAAGGAGCAGGTCAGCGTGCAACCGACCTGTGAGGAGATGCAGAGCGTGCCGCGGCCTTCTTCGGGAATGTAGACGGTTTCGATCTCGACCGGCCGGCCGGCACCGCGCGGCGGGAAGCGAAACAGCCATTTGCGCGTGCCGTCGGAGGAAATCTGCTCCTCGACGATCTCGGGCCTGGCGACGGTAAAATGCTTGCCGAGCTCGGCGCGCAGATCCTTGGAGATGTTGAACATACCGGCAAAGTCGGAGACGCCGCGCACATACATCCAGTGCCAGAGCTGCTGGGCGCGCATCCTGGCCTGGCGCTCCGGCACGATGCCTGATGCAACGAGCGCAGCGCCAAGCTCGGCGCGGGTCAGGCCGATCAGCGACGGTTTTTCGGCCGGCGTGGCGCGGGCGCGCAACGCATCACGGGCGCCTTCAGTGGTAAGGTCGAATGAGAGGGTCATTGTTGCGCCAACATAAGCGATTTACGGCCGATTACAGCATCGTGCCCGAAATGAAGCGCGGCGCATAGCACAGCTTGACGGCGGAGTCATGCAGGGCGGCGGTTTCCTTTTCCCCTTGTGGGAGAAGGTGGATCAGCGCGCAGCGCCGAGACGGATGAGGGGTGCTGGAAGGAATGAGGCGTTGGCTTTCCCTGGAACACCCCTCACCCGACCTCGTTTCACGAGGCCACCTTCTCCCACAAGGGGAGAAGGAAAGTCCGCACCTAACTTTGGCTATTTGCACCTGGCGATGGACGATAGCGCCGCCGAAATGCCTTTCAGCGAAAAGACATAGGTGGTGGTGTTGCCGCGGCCGGACTTCGCCTGCACCTTCATGTCGCTGCCGGTTTTCATCGCGGCGATCAGCACCGGCTCCTCGGCGGCGTTTTCGACCCAGGCCGACTTGCCGCGGGTGAACATCGAAAAGCTCTTGCCGTCGATGGTGACGGTGGCCTTGGAGTTTTCCTGGAAATTGTAGCCGGCGATGAATTGCGGCTCGTAAGACACTTGCTGTCCCGGCCGCTGGCTGACGAAGAAGAACATGTCGCCATGGTCAAGCGTCGGCGGCTGCTTGTCGGTCGGCACGGTCAACACATAGCAAACCTTGCCGCCCGACGCCTGGTAGCTGTAGGTGCCCCAGGCATTGTGCTGGCCGATCTTGGTTGCCGACTGCGCCAGAGCCGGCGCTGTCACGGCCACCAGTGCCAGGCTCGAAATTGTAGCAATCAATCCGCGCATCGCTTTTCCCATATATGGTGCGGAGGCAGGCCGGCTCGGCGTCCTGCCCGTCGCTTCATTTTGATTTAATCTGGGTTACCAAACGGTGAAGTTCCCTCAGGAAAAGGACATCCACCCCAGGAAACCGCCGCCATCCTTGCGCCCGTCGCTCGAAAGCGGCAGTTGCAACGTCCCTTTCGCGACTTGGATGCCACGAAAGCGGCAAGAGTTTGACTTTTCTGCCTTATCGCCGGCTCAGCCGTTGTCGGCAATCGCCTGTTTGGCGGCGAGCCGATGCGCCGATGTGATGTGGGCTTTGACGGTGGTGATCGCGGCGGTCAGCACGGCGATGTCGTCGGTAAAGCCCAGTCCGAGGACGAAGTCGGGGATGACGTCAGCCGGCAGCACGAAATAGCCGAGCGCCGCCACCAGGATGCCCTTGGCGCGCAGCGGCGTGTTCTTGTCCATGGCGCAGTAGTAGGCGGCGACCAGTTCCTCCATGAACGGGATCTGCCGGGCAGCCCGCTTGGCCGTACGCCAGAATTTCTCGCGCACTTCGCTCTCGTCGCCCGGCTTGCCGCCAAAGCCGAAGAAATCAAAACCTGATTTTTGCGCCATCAGTCTCTCCTAGCGAGGCTGCGCATGGCGTTCCACGCGCGCCTGCCAGCGGAAAATGTGGTGAAAGCGCCAGTCCACTACAAGAGCTCGGCCGTTCCGCGGTCTGAAAAATCAGGCTACGGCGTCGACAGATCTCCAACGACCTGACCGAAATAGCGGTTCATCGTCTTGGCCAGTTCGAAGTCGAGCGCGGTCAGGCCGCCGGCATCATGGGTGTTCAGCGTCACGTTCACGGTGTTGTAGACGTTCGACCAGTCGGGGTGATGGTCGATCGTCTCCGCCGCCAGGGCGACGCGGGTCATGAAGGCGAAGGCTTCGGAAAAATCGCTGAAGGTGAAGCTGCGCGCGATCGAGCCGCCATCCTCGGCCAGCGACCAGCCGTCGAGCCCGGCCAGCGCCTCGGCGACCGCCTCCCTGCCCAGTTTCTCTCTCGCCATGGTCGCTTCCCGTGCTATCTGGATTTGCAGTCTTCAGCATAGTGCCGGATCGATGAGCGCCAAGCCGATAAAATCCATTCTCTTTGTCTGTCTCGGCAATATCTGCCGCTCGCCACTGGCGGAGGGCGTGTTGCGCGCCGTCTTGGCAGAGCGCGGCCTCGATCGGGATATCCTGCTCGATTCGGCCGGGACCAGCGACTGGGAAGCCGGTTCGGCACCCGACCCGCGCTCGATCTCGATCGCCAAGCGGCACGGCGTCGATATTTCCGGACAGACGGCGCGCAAGCTGGCGCCGGACGATTTTTCGCGTTTCGACCTCATTCTCGCCATGGACCGATCGAATCTCCGGGATCTTAAAGCGCTGGTGCCTGCCGCCATGCGCGACCGTGTCCATCTGTTCCTTCAGTTCGCCGAGGGAAAGGTGGGCGACGTGCCGGACCCCTATCATCAGGGGCCGGAGGCGTTTGCCTCGGTCTACCGCATGATCCGCGAAGCGTCGGAGGCGCTGGCGACGCGGCTCGAGGCGCGGCTGTCGGCGCCCGACAGCGGCCAGGCCTCCTCGACGATGTAGGGTCCGCCGCCGACCGAATCGCGCGACGACATCAGGACGAAGCGGCCGACACGGAAGGGCAACGTCGAAAAATTGCCGCGCGCCGAGAGATACTGGGCGACGTCGAGCGGGCTCGAATTGCGCAATCTGGCCAGCGTCACATGCGGCATGAATTTGCGCGGGTCGGCGGGGATGCCGAGGCGCTGGCAGATGCGCTCGATCTCGGCTTGCAGCGCCGCAAGATCGGGCGAGAAGGAGACGCCGGCCCACACCGCGTGCGGTTTTTTCTGGCCGAAGGCGCCGACGCCGGACAGTGTCAGCGCGAAGGACGGGCGGTGGACACGGTCGAGCGCGTTGGCGATCTCGTCGGCGACATGGCCCTCGACATCGCCAATGAAGCGCAGCGTCATATGGTAGTTCTCGACGTCGATCCAACGGGCCCCGGGCAGGCCGCCCCGGAGCAGGGACAGCGAAAGGGCGGCATCACGCGGTATTTCGAGGGCGGTGAAAAGACGCGGCATGGCAAGCCTCCTGTCCTCGAATCGAACTCTGCCCCTAGCGAATCATCGAAAATCGAGCGGGGCAAGCGGTTTGTTGGTTGCACCTGGCCTAAAATCAAATCGTGCGGGGAATGCGTAGCATCATCGAAATCCGGTCCCTTCAAGAGTTGCCCTTAACCACGGCAATGGCTTTCTCGACATCCGGCAGTATGCGCTCGACCATGCGGTCGACGCCCTTGGCATTCGGGTGCAGGCCGTCCTCAAGTTGCATAGCTGGTTCGCCGGCGACGCCGTCGAGAAAGAATGGATAGAGCGGGACGCCGTGTTTTTCCGCCAGTTTCGGGAAGATAGCGTCAAAGCCGTTCTGGTAGTCGGCGCCGAGATTGGGGGCGGCGCGCATGCCGGCCAGCAGCACGGCGATGTTGCGCTGCTTCAGCTTCGCCAGCATGGCGTCGAGATTTTTTTGGGTGATATCGGGAGAAACGCCGCGCAGCATGTCGTTGGCACCGAGTTCGAGAATGACAAGCTGCGTGCCGTCCGGCACCGACCAGTCGAGCCGCGACAGGCCACCACTCGACGTATCGCCGGATACGCCGGCATTGGCGACGGTCACATCGTGGCCCTTGGCGCCGAGTGCTGCCTCAAGTTTCCGGGTGAAGCCTTCGTCCGGTCCGAGGCCAAAGCCTGCCATCAGGCTGTCGCCGAAGCCGACGATCTTGAACGGCTCGGCGCGCGCCGAAGAAATGGCGCCGCAAATTCCGAGGAAAAGGACGAAGGCTGCGGCAAGTCGGTGTTTGAAAGCCATGCGGCAGGGCCCCATATGACCGAGAACATTATACTGGCGGTAGGCGAATTCTGCCCTCCCTTTCCCATATAGGATCCCATATAGGACGATTTTATTTTGACAGAAGCCGTCATCGCGCTGAAAAACGTATCGCTGACACTAGGGGAAGGAGCGTCTTCCGTCCATGTCCTGAAAGGCGTCACCCTCGACGTGGCAAGTGGCGAGGCGACCGGCATTGTCGGGCCGTCGGGCTCGGGAAAGTCGACGCTGCTGATGGTTTTGGCCGGTTTGGAAAGGGTCGATTCGGGTACGGTACGAATCGCCGGCGAATTGCTGAACGGCAAGAGCGAGGATCAGATCGCATCGTTTCGTGGGCGAAACATTGGCATCGTCTTCCAGTCCTTCCACCTCATTCCCAACATGACGGCGCTCGAAAATGTCGCAGTGCCACTGGAACTAGCCGACCATGCCGATCCGTTCGGGGTGGCGGCGCGGGAGCTCGTGGCGGTGGGCTTGAGCGATCGCGTCACTCACTATCCCGGCGAATTGTCCGGCGGCGAACAGCAGCGTGTGGCGATCGCCCGGGCAATGGCGCCTTCGCCGCGCATCCTGATCGCCGACGAGCCGACCGGCAATCTGGACCAGGCGACGGGACGGCAGGTCGCCGATCTTTTGTTCGCCAAAGCGGCCGAGCGCGGCATGACGCTGGTGCTGGTCACCCACGATCCGGCGCTCGCCGCACGCTGCTCCCGGCAGGTATCGATGCGGTCGGGCCGGATCGAGGATGCGCCAGGACCAGTTCCAAAGCCTGGCAAAGTGCCGGCCTGATGCCGCTGTCGCGCACGCTGAAGCTCGCCTTCCGCTTCTCGCTGCGTGAGATGCGCGGCGGGCTGTCCGGCTTCCTGATCTTCCTTGCCTGCATTGCGCTTGGCGTCGCGGCGATCGGCGGTGTCAATTCGGTGGCCCGGGCGATTACCGCCGGTGTCGCCAACGAAGGCCAGTCGCTGCTCGGCGGCGATCTTCGTTTCCAGCTCAATCAGCGCGCCGCGACGCAAGCCGAGCAGGTCTTCCTTGACGGGCTGGGCACGGTCTCGCACAGCGCCAACATGCGCTCGATGGCGCGGCTCGAGGACGGCTCCGACCAGGCGCTGGTCGAAGCCAAGGCGGTCGACGGCGCTTATCCGCTCTATGGTGCGCTGCAGACCGAGCCGGTGCTGTCGAAGCAGGAATTGTTCGGCGAACAATCCGGTGTTTTCGGCGCCGCCGCACCCGACCTTTTGTTCGAGCGGCTGAACCTTCGGATCGGCGACCGGCTGAAGCTGGGCAGCGCCACCTTCGAACTGCGCGTCCGGCTCGTCAATGAGCCGGACGCGGTATCCGACGGCTTCGGCTTTGCGCCGCGGCTGATGATCTCGACCGACGGGCTTGCCGCTTCCGGTTTGATCCAGCCCGGCAGCCTGGTCGAGAACGCCTACAAGGTCCGCCTGCCCGGCGGCACCGGCGAGACGCGCATAAAAGCCATTCAGGATCAGGCGGCGGCGGAGTTTCCCGAGTCCGGCTGGTCGATCCGCACGCGCAGCAATGCAGCACCGGCGTTGTCCGCCAATATCGAACGGTTTTCGCAGTTCCTGACGCTGGTCGGGCTGACGGCGCTGGTGGTCGGCGGCGTCGGCGTGGCCAATGCGGTGCGCGCCTATCTCGACGGCAAGCGCGGCGTCATTGCCACCTTCAAGAGCCTGGGAGCTTCGGGCGGTTTCGTCTTTGCCGTCTACCTGGTGCAGATCCTGATGATCGCCGTGCTTGGCATCACGCTCGGCGTCGTGCTTGGCGCGCTGATGCCGTTCGCGGCGAGCGCGGCGCTCCAGTCGATCATTCCGGTGCCGGCGGAAGGCGGATTCTATCCTGGCGCGCTCGGCATGGCGGCGCTGTTCGGGCTGCTGGTGACGCTGGCTTTCGCCTTGCTGCCGCTCGGCCGGGCGCGCGACGTGCCGGCGACGGCGCTGTTTCGTGAAATGGGTTTTGAGGGCCGCGGTTTTCCGCGCCCGCTCTACACGGCGGCGGCGCTCGGCATCGCGCTGCTGCTGGCGGCGCTGGCCATTCTGTTTTCCGGCGACCGCTACATCGCCTCGATCTTCGTCGGCGCCACCATTTTTGCTTTTTTGGTGCTGCGCCTTGTCGGCGCGCTGGTGCAGTGGGCCGCCAAAAGGAGCCCGCGCGTTGGCTCGACGGTGCTCAGGCTCGCCCTCGGCAACATCCATCGGCCGGGCGCCTTGACGCCGTCGGTGGTGCTGTCGCTGGGACTGGGGCTGACGCTTCTGGTGACGCTGGCGCTGATCGACGGCAATCTCAGGCGGCAGATTTCCGGCAACCTGCCGGAGCGGGCGCCGAACTTCTTCTTCGTCGACATCCAGAGCAGCGATGTCGATGCCTTCTCGGCGCTGGTCGGCAGGGAGGCGCCGCAAGGCACGCTGGTCAAGGTGCCGATGCTGCGCGGCCGGGTGATGGCGCTGAACGGCGTCGACGTCGACAAGGTCAAGGTCCCGGCGGAAGGGGCCTGGGTGCTGCGCGGCGATCGCGGGCTGACCTACGAGGCCAGAATTCCTGCGAATGCGACGCTGACCGAAGGGACATGGTGGCCGGACAATTATGCCGGCGAGCCGTTGGTGTCGTTTTCGGCCGAGGAAGGCAAAGAGATCGGGCTGAAACTCGGCGATACCGTCACCGTCAACGTGCTCGGCCGCAACGTGACGGCGAAGATCGCCAATTTCCGCCAGGTCGAGTGGGAGACGATGGGCATCAATTTCGTCATGGTGTTCTCGCCCAGCACATTTGCCGGCGCGCCGCACAGCTGGCTGGCGACGCTGACCGAAAAGGGCGCGTCGCCGGCCGACGATGCCCGTCTTCTCAACGCCGTCACCCGTGCCTTTCCCGCGGTGACGACAGTCAGGGTCAAGGACGCGCTCGACATCGTCAACCGGCTGGTGGCGCAACTCGGCACCGCGATCAGGGCCTCGGCCGGCGTGGCGCTGATCGCCTCGGTGCTGGTGCTGGCCGGCGCGTTGGCGGCCGGCAACCGCGCCCGCATCCACGATGCGGTGGTGCTGAAGACGCTGGGCGCCACCAGGAAGACGCTGATCGCGGCCTTTTCGCTGGAATACATGCTGATCGGCCTCGCCACTGCGATCTTCGCGCTGGCGGCAGGCGGCATTGCGGCGTGGTTCGTTGTCGCGCGCGTCATGACACTGCCGTCGCATTTCATGCCCGACGTGGCGGTGGCAACCATCGTCTTTGCCTTGCTGGTCACGGTCGGCATCGGCCTCGCCGGCACCTGGCGGGTGCTGGGCCACAAGGCGGCGCCGGTGCTGCGCAATCTCTGATCTGCAAGGATCGGCAAGCTCAACGCGACCGGGATTCGGTTAAATCTTGTTAATGTTGGGCTTCGGACGGCCGATAAATCCGGATTTTTGCTACTTCACGAAGCATTACGCGCGGTTACGGTCTTGTTCTTGACGCCAATAACCATCATATTTCGCGGCAGGCATGCTGGAGCCCCGCCAGCGGCGCCTCGGTCCAAATCGACCGGACACCGGACGGGGCAGAAGCAATATGAGGATTTCCATGGCTGAACCCGTTCGCAATTATCAGACGCGTGCCGTGCCCGGCGCCGGCGTCGATGCTGCTATCGACCAGGGCCTGCGCGCTTATATGATCAAGGTCTACAATCTGATGGGGCTTGGCCTCCTCATCACCGGCCTCGCCGCGGTCGGAACGATCATGCTGGCCACCACCACCGATCCGGCTTCGGCGGTCGCTACGCTGCCGAACGGCGATATGCTGACATCCTTCGGCTACGCGATCTTCGGCTCGCCGCTGAAATGGCTGGTGATCTTTGCCCCCCTGGCAGCGGTGCTGTTCCTGTCGTTTCGCGTCCAGTCGATGAGCGTTTCGGCCGCGCAGACGACGTTCTGGGTCTATGCCGGCCTCGTCGGCCTGTCACTGTCGTCGATCTTCCTGGTCTACACCACCGCCAGCATCTCGCAGACCTTCTTCGCCACCGCCGCCGCCTTTGGCGGGCTGTCGCTCTACGGCTACACGACCAAGCGCGATCTTTCCGGGCTCGGTTCGTTCCTAATCATGGGCGTGGTCGGTCTGATCATCGCAAGTGTGATCAACATCTTCCTGCAGTCGTCGGCGCTTTCCTTCGCCGTTTCGGCGATCGGCGTGCTGATCTTCGCAGGGCTGACCGCCTACGACACGCAGAACATCAAGGAGATGTATTTCGAGGGCGACGAGACTGATGTCGCCGGCCGCAAGGCTATCATGGGCGCTCTGAGGCTCTATCTCGACTTCATCAACCTGTTCATGTTCCTGCTGCAGTTCATGGGCGATCGCCGTTAACAACGGCCCCTTGAGTCTGTGGACCAGCGAATTTGGAAAGGGCGGCCCAACGGCCGCCCTTTCCTTCTGTGCCGGCCTTTGCTGTGATAGAAGGCAGATGAACGGCTTGCATAAACTATGAGCAGCATCACGATACGCGGCGCGACAGCGGCCGATCTCGACCGGATCACCGCCATCTATGCCGATGCGGTGATCCACGGCACGGCGAGCTACGAACTGGAGCCGCCTGATCGTGCCGAGATGGGCGAGCGCTTCGACAGTTTGATAGCCGGCGGCTTTCCCTATCTGGTGGCGGAAAAAGCCGGCATCGTGCTCGGCTATGCCTATGCCGGCGCCTTCCGGGCGCGGCCTGCGTACCGGTTCATCGTCGAAGATTCTGTCTATGTCGCGCCCGAGGCCAAGGGCCATGGCATCGGGCTGAAGCTGATGCAAGGGCTGATCGCGGCGGCCGAGGCGGCGGGCTTCCGCCAGATCATCGCGGTGATCGGCGACGGTCGGCCGGACAGTGCCTCGGTCCGGCTGCATGAAAAGCTCGGCTTTCGCCATTCGGGCCGTCTGGAAGCCTCCGGCTACAAGCTCGGACGCTGGCTCGACACGGTGTTCATGCAACTGCCGATCAATGGCGGGTCTGAGGTTCCGCCCGATCCCAACTCACTGCCGGAACGGAGATTCCGGAAGCACAACAAGTAGTTAGGCCTCGACAAGTTTCAGCGTACGGTCGAACACGCCAAGCACGCGGCCAAGCTCCTGGCCGCGCTTAAGGATGCGGCCGCCGGCGGCGATGACGGCGAAAGCCCCTTGCCGGCGCGCCAGCTTCGGATCCTTGACGATCTGGAACAGCGGCACCTCGCTGGTGCGACGGAAGACGGAAAAGACGGCGCGGTCGGCAAGATGGTCGATGGCGTAGTCGCGCCATTCATTGGCGGCGACCATGCGCCCGTAAAGCCTCAGGATCTGGTCCAATTCACGCCGGTCGAACCGCACCGGCTGGTCGAGGCGTTCACGTCTTGCCTCATGCAGCGGGATCAGTATTGCGGATGCGTCCCCATCCTCCGTCCCACTGCCGTGATCAGTCATGCCTCGATCCCTTCGAATGAATCTTACACCAATCAAAGTTGGCGCTTTCGCCATGGAATTGCAAGCCCAGCTGGGCAAAAGCTGGCGGCGCAACGTTTCCGCGGTGTCCAGTCACGTTTATAAAAACGCCCGTTGAAATTGGTGATGCTTTGCCACAATCCTGCCTTCTTTTAACCGCGCTAAAGCCCCAATCTCCGACGAATTTACGGGTGTTGCCTGAGACGGTTCGGTCCGGCACTGGCTCGTAAACCCCAAGCCCCCCGCCCACGGGTCTGCGTCGGATCGAACCAACCTCGGTTTCTCCTCTGGAGAAATCGAGCGCGACGATCCCAAAACCTAAATGACCGGCGTCAGAAGCAAGCTGACGTCGGTTTTTTATTTTATTGGCCGAGTGAATGCGCGGCCTTCCCTTCTCCCCTTGTGGGAGAAGGTGTCGCCGAAGGCGACGGATGAGGGGTGTTGCAGCTTGGCAATTTGCTTGAAATCGCCGCTGCCTCATTCCTTCCTGCACCCCCTTCCGTCTCGACGCCGCGCGCCGACCCACCACCCGGGGCGAATCACGGGCCTCGCCCGCCCTTCGGGCCCCACCAGGGGAGAAGGAGAGGGCGTTCAGGGCTTGTGGATCAGGGCGGCGCCCAGGATGGGACCCGGCATGCCGTCCTTGCCCACCGATTGCAGCAGCACGGCGCAGCCGCCCTTCTTGGCAATCACGCTCATCGGCAATTCGTAGCGATGCGCCTTGCCGTGCCACATGCCGGCGGTCTGGATGCCGGAGACGGCGTTCCAATAAGTCATGCTGCGGCCGGTGTTTTCGCCCTTGCCGATCTTGATGGTCTGCGGCGGGTCGAAATAGACGATGACGACATGGGCATCGCTGGGGCCGCTCCCGGCATCGCCGGCGTCGATGATGACGCGGTCGCTGGTCCGGCTGACCTTGATGCCGACCTGCATGCCTTCGCCGGATGTTTTCATGCGGGCGAGGGCGCCGTCGATTTCCTCGCGGCGGGCGCCGTTGACATGGCTGCGGCCATTGATAACGGCCTGCGGCGTATAGACCGAGCGGCTGCCGAAGGCACGCATATACTCATACTGCCGCTCGGTGTTCTCCTTGCGGCTCAGCGTGTCCTTCCAACCGAGATAATCCCAGTAGTCGACGTGATAGGCGAGCGCGACGATGTTCTCCTTGGCGGCAAGCTCGGCGAAAAACGCATCGGCCGGCAGGCAGGAACTGCAGCCCTGGCTGGTGAAGAGCTCGACCACGCCCAAGGGCTGGCCGACCAGGGATTTATCTGTCTGGGACCGGTTCGCCTCGTCGGCAAGCACATTGCCGGCCAGCGCATTGCTGGCAAGGGCCAGCGCACATACCGCAAGCCGCAATGGTCTTCGAGGTGTCATGGCCGTTTCGACTCCCGCCGGTGATGGCCGGCTTTGTTCTGGTTGACGAAATATGTGGCAGAAGCGGCAGTCAACGGGAAGTCACGTTGCGGTGAAATTCTACCGTTGCGACAAACTGCAAGGGCGCAACAGGATGGGCTACACTTCAAGGTAGATACCGATTCGGGCGACAATCAGCATGTGGCAAACGCTCCTGACGCCGGTCGACCTGTACTGCGAGCGGGTCGGGCCACAGTTCTGGGCCGAACCGGTCAACGCACTGACCAATATGGCTTTTCTTGTCGCCGGGCTGTGGGGTGTCCGGGAGGTGCGCCGGCGCGGCACAGGCATCTTCGCCGAAATTCTGGCCTGGTGGGTGGTGGCGATCGGCATCGGCTCGGCGCTGTTCCACACCTTTGCCAACCATGCCACGGTCTGGGCCGACGTGCTGCCGATCGCCGGGTTCACGCTGGCCTACACGCTGTTCAACCTGCGCCGTTTCCTCGCTATGAAATGGGGCAAGGCGATTGCCATCTTCTTCGCCTTCTATGCCGTCACCGGGTTGTTGACCTCGGCCGTGCCGGACTGGCTGCGCCAGGCATCGAACGGCACGACCGGCTACCTGCCGCCCTTCCTGGCGCTCGCCTTCTTCGGCGCCTGGGTGGCGGCGAGCGGCAACCGCGCCGGCTGGTACAATCTGGCGGGCTCGGCGATCTTCGTCGTGTCGGTCATCTTCAGGACGATCGATCCGCTGGTTTGCGGCAGCTTCCCGCTCGGCACGCATTTCCTGTGGCACATCCTCAACGGGCTGATGCTCGGCGTGCTGCTGGCGGCGGCGGCGCGGTTCGGAGGGCCGAAATTAGGGCAGTAGGGCAGTAGGGCGGTAGGGCGGTAGGGAATAGGATGAGGCAGCGGAGGCGACTTTTCCCCTACTGCCTTACTGCCCTACTCCCCTACTCCCCTACTCC
>NZ_JBVVPZ010000054.1:0-44720 GCF_055811415.1 Mesorhizobium sp. WSM4846 | reverse complement strand
CTCAGGCCGAGGCGCAGATCGCCACCTTGAGCAAGACGCTCGACCGTATCGACGCCCAGACCGAGGCGGCGCGCGCCGCGCGCGGGCAGGCGCACGCACAGCAAACCGCCCCCCACGCCCCCCCGCCGCGGGGCGGGGGGGGCGCGCCGCGCCGCCTTCGAGCCGCTGGCCAAGGAGATCCGCGCCACCGAAGCGCTGATGGACCGCATTCGCAAGCGCATCGACTTGATCGAGGACGAACTCGCCAATCCGGCGGTCTACGAAAAGGACCCGTCGACGGCGACGCGGCTGGCCAAGGAGCGCTCGCAACTGGCCCAGACACTGGCCGGCCATGAGGAAAAATGGCTGTCGATGTCGGCGGAGTATGAGGAAGGCACGGCGGAGTAGGGGAGAAGGGAAGGCGCGATCTGGCCCTACACGCCGTGTCCGGAACCCGCTAATCTCGCCCCATGAATCAGCACGCCAAGCTCAGGATCGGCCATTCGGCCTGTCCGCATGACTGCCCGTCGACCTGCGCGCTCGAGGTCGAGCTGCTCGACAGCAAGCGCATCGGCCGCGTCCATGGCGCCAAGGCCAACAGCTACACGGCTGGCGTCATCTGCGCCAAGGTCGCCCGTTATGCCGACCGCGTCCATCATCCCGACCGCTTGCTGAAGCCGCTGATCAGGGCGGGCGCCAAAGGTGAGGCCCTTTGGAAGGAAGCGAGTTGGGAGGCCGCACTCGACCTGGTCGCCGAAAAATTCATCGCGGCCGAGGCAAGATACGGCTCGGAGACGGTCTGGCCCTATTACTATGCCGGCACGATGGGACTGGTGCAGCGCGACGGCATCGAGCGGCTGCGCCACGCGAAAAAATATTCCGGCTTTTTCGGTTCGATCTGCACCAATCTGGCCTGGACCGGCTGGATGATGGGGGCCGGCGCGCTGCGCGGTCCCGACCCGCGCGAGATGGCCAAGTCCGACTGCGTGGTGGTCTGGGGCACCAATGCCGTGGTCACCCAGGTCAACGTCATGACCCACGCGATCAAGGCGCGCAAGGAGCGCGGCGCAAAAATCGTCGTCATCGACGTCTACGAGAACGCGACGATGAAGCAGGCCGATCTCGGCCTGGTGCTGAAGCCCGGCACCGACGGCGCGCTGGCCTGCGCGGTGATGCATGTGCTGTTCCGTGACGGCATGGCCGACCGCGCCTATCTGGAAAAATACACCGACGATCCGCATGGTCTGGAAGCGCATCTTCAGATGAGGACGCCGCAATGGGCGGCTGCTATCACCGGGCTTTCTCTCGACGAGATCGAGGCTTTCGCCCGTCTCGTCGGCACGACCAAGAAAACCTATTTCCGCCTCGGCTACGGTTTTTCGCGGCAGCGCAACGGCTCGGTCAACATGCATGCCGCCGCCTCGATCGCCGCGGTCACCGGCTGCTGGCAATATGAGGGCGGCGGCGCCTTCCATTCCAATTCGGGCATCTTCAAGCTGAACCAGGAACTGCTGGAAGGCACGCGGATGCGCGACCCGGCGGTCCGCCACCTCGATCATTCGCGCATCGGCCCGGTGCTGACCGGCGCTGAGGATGCGCTCTATGGCGGCCCGCCGGTGACGGCGCTGCTGATCCAGAACACCAATCCGGTCAATGTCGCGCCGGAGCAGCGGCTGGTGAAGCAGGGTTTTCTGCGCGACGACCTGTTCTCCTGCGTGCACGAGCAGTTCATGACCGACACCGCAAAACTCGCAGATGTCGTGCTGCCGGCGACGATGTTTCTAGAGCATGACGATGTCTACAAGGGCGGCGGCAACCAACACATCACGCTCGGTCCGAAGCTGATCGACCCGCCGGAAGGGCCGCGCAGCAACCATTTCGTCATCGAGGAACTCGGCAAAAGGCTCGGTGTTGGCGACAGGCCTGGCTTCGGCATGACCGAGCAGCAGCATATCGACATCATTTTGGGCAAGCGCGGGCTGGGCAGCTTTTCGAGCCTCAAGGAACAAAAGTGGCTCGATCTGCAGCCGGATTTCGAGGCCGCGCATTTTATTGATGGCTTCGGCCACGCGGACGGAAAATTCCGCTTTCGCGCCGACTGGACCGGGCAGGCGGCGCCCAACCGGCCGCCGAAAAGCATGGGCCTGTTCGGGCCGGTGGCAAGCCTGCCGGAATTTCCCGACCACGTCGACCTGATCGAGGTGGCGGATGCTGCGCATCCGTTCCGGTTGGTCACCTCGCCGGCGCGCAATTTCCTCAACTCGACTTTTTCCGAGACGCCGGTGTCGAAGGCCAAGGAGGGACGGCCGGAACTGCTTTTGCATCCGCACGATGCGGCAGCCTATGGGCTGGCCAATGGCGACCGCGTCGAGATCGGCAATACGCGCGGCGAAGTTGTGCTGCACGCAAGATTGTTCGACGGCCTCAAGCGCGGTGTCGTGGTGGCCGAAGGCATCTGGCCCAACAGCGCCCACGAGCGCGGCGAGGGCATCAACGTCCTGACCGGCGCCGACGCGCCGGCGCCCTATGGCGGTGCGGCGTTCCACGACAACAAGGTGTGGCTGCGCCCGGCAAAGTGAAGCGTCGGAACGATATGCCCAACCAGTGGAGACATGGTGATGGCAGAAGCGTTGGCAGCGCCGGCCCCGGTTGGAAGGACGCTCTCGCCCGGCGAACTGGTGACCACGATGGCGCATTTTCATCGCGCCGAGATTCTGCGCATGACGGGGTGGCGCGACCGCCTGGACCGGACGAGCAATTGGGCGATAACGGTTGTCGCGGCAATGTTGTCCATCTCGCTTTCGACGGCCACCGCGCATCACGGCGTGCTGCTTTTTGCCATGCTGCTTGTCCTGTTGCTGCTGTGGATAGAAGCGCGGCGATATCGCTTCTTCGACGTTTACCGGGCCCGCGTGCGCCAGTTCGAACGGCACTATTTCGCGCAGATATTCTCGCCTCAGCCGGACTTCGCGTCCGATTGGCTGTTGGTCGTCGGCGAAAGTCTGCGCACTCCAAAATTCCTCATTTCGCAACGAGCGGCGTTGGCGCGCCGTCTGCGTCGAAACTACATCCACATGCTGCTGATCCTGCTGTTGGCCTGGATCCTGAAACTGTCGACCCCCAGTCTTCTAACCGAAGGTGTCCGCATCGACTTCGTCAGTTCGGTGCGCGAGGCGGTTGCCGGCGCTGCTCTGGGGCCCATTCCCGGCCTGGTCATCGTCGTGCTGGTCGCCGCCTTCTATGCCGGCCTGCTGGTCACGGCGTTCATGACCGCCAGCGACGACGGCGAGCTCTCCTTTGGCGACGTGCACGTCTAGGGCGGCAGCGCAAACCGGTAGCTCTGCGATTTCATCTGCGCACGAAATCGAACCGATCGGTTCGTTTTTGTTGACGCGTTGTGCAAGACCAAGTGAACGTCGGCTTAGCAAATGGCCGGGCCACGGGGCAGAAATATTCGCCTAACGCATTGAGAGGAAAGTCAAAGATTGTGGCGAAGGAAGCCTTTTGGCGGATTTCAAGCACCCGGTTCAGGGGGTAGCCGGAACATCTTTGTGATTGGAAACTGCTGCATGGCCAACCCATCTCGGGGTGGTCCGAGCGACGCGAAATCCTCCCAAGGCACGCCACGAGATGGACAACAACACTGAAAGTATGAAAGTACTGGAGTACCTGAAATGACCAAGATTGCTCTTACCGCTGCCGCCATCCTCATTGCCACAGGCAGCGCCTTTGCCGGCAGCGACCATTATGGTTCGGACGGTGTCAACCAGCCGGCCGCGCCTGTTGGCAATGCGGCTGTTGGAAATATCGACAGCACGTTCACGGGTTCGATTCGCAAGCCGTTTACGCCGGAGCACAATACCGTCAATACCAACGCGACGACCCAGCCCGGCACGACTGAACCGGTCGTGCCTCAGTCCGGCCGGGGCAACTGGGGCCGCTAAATCCTCAAGCTGCGGAACGCAAAGAGCGGCGGGCTTGGCCCGCCGTTCTTGCTTTTGCATATCAAGTCACAGCCCTCGTTTAGCGCAGATCCTTCGGCCAGACGCAGTGTGTCAGCCGCGCATCGCCGAGGGCCAGCCGCGCCCAGTCACCGTCGAAAACGAAGCGGGCGAGGGCTGCCGTCGGGAATTTTTCTTCAAGCTTATTGAGTGCCGCGGCATCCGACCCGGCGCCGGCAAGTCGGCGCGCGAATTCCTCCAGGCCGGGATTATGGCCGAGCACCAAGAGACTGCTCGTTGCCGTATTTGCCTGCCGTACCTTGGCGAGAACGTCTGCCGCACTGGCCTCGTAGAGCGCCTGGACAAATTTGGCCGGCGTTTTCGCGGGCAGTTCCGCCGAAACCAGCCGCCATGTGTCGCGGCTGCGCAGCGCCGGCGATACCAGCGCCAGATCGGGCAGCCAGCCCTGGCTGGCCAGTTCGCGACCGACCAGCGGGGCGGCCTTCAGCCCGCGCCCGGACAGCGGCCGGTCGAAGTCGATAAGGTCAGGATCGTCCCAGCTCGACTTGGCGTGACGCAGAACAAGGAGTTGCTTCGTTGTCGCCATGCCGGCCTCCTCCTGCTCAGGGCGTGATGCGCGCCAGATGCTCGAGGTCGGTCTCCTCGCGCAGCGGATCGGGCGCCATGATCACGGAGGTGCTGTTGTCGGCATCGTCGGCGAAGTTGGCAAGCACGGTGCGGCCGCCTTCCATCCGCGCCTTGCCTTCGGCGACCAGCCCGAGCGCCAGCGGATAAAGCCGGTGCTCTGCCTTCAGCACGCGCGCGGCGAGCATGTCCTCATTGTCGCCGACCATCACCGGCACGGCGGCCTGGGCAATGATCGGGCCGTCATCCATGTCGAGCGTGACGAAATGCACCGTGCAGCCATGGATGCGCATGCCCGCGCGCAAGGCGCGCGCATGCGTATCCAGCCCCTTGAAGGCGGGCAGCAGGGCAGGGTGGATGTTGATCATCCGGCCCAGCCATTTCTCGACGAAGCGCGCGCCGAGAATGCGCATATAACCGGCCAGCGCCACGATCTCGGCGCCGAACGAGACTAGTGCGGCGTCGATCGCCCCGTCATGCGCTTCCTTGCTGCTATAGTCGGCCCGCGAAATCACCTTGGTGGCGATGCCGCGCGCCGCCGCGATGCCGAGACCGGCGGCATTGGCCCGGTCGGAAATGACGCCGACGATCTCAGCCGGATAACCCGGATAGGTGGCCGCGGCGATCAGCGCCGTCATGTTGGAGCCGCGTCCCGAAATCAGCACCACGGTGCGTATGCGCATGCTCATAGGCCGATCGCGCCCCGATAGATCACCCCGGCGTCGCGACGCGGCACGATGCGGCCGATCGGCGTCACGCTCTCGCCGGCCTCCTGCAGCACGGCCGCAACCTGTGCCGCCTGGCCGGAGGCGACGGCGAGGATCATGCCGACGCCGCAGTTGAAGGTGCGCATCATCTCGTCGGGCGCCACGCCGCCGGTCTTGGCCAGCCATGAGAACACGGCCGGCACTTCGATGGCGTCGAGGTCAAGCTCGGCCGAAAAATCCTTCGGCAGGACGCGCGGGATGTTTTCCGGGAAACCGCCGCCGGTGATATGGGCCAGCGCCTTGATGCCATGCGTGTTACGGATCGCCTTGAGGATCGACTTGACGTAGATGCGGGTCGGCTCGAGCAGCGCCTCGGCCAGCGTGGCTTCATCGTTGAAGGGCGCTGGATCGGTCCACGCAAGGCCGCTGGTGGCGACGATGCGGCGGACCAGCGAAAAGCCATTTGAATGCACGCCCGACGAGGCCAGCCCCAACAGCACGTCGCCCTCGACGATATCGTCGGTCGGCAGCAACTGGCCGCGTTCGGCCGCGCCCACGGCAAAGCCGGCGAGGTCGTAGTCCTTGCCGTGATACATGCCGGGCATTTCCGCCGTCTCGCCGCCGATCAGCGCGCATCCGGCCTGCCGGCAGCCCTCGGCGATGCCGCCGACGATCGCCGCACCGTGGTCGGGGTCGAGCTTGCCGGTGGCGAAATAGTCGAGGAAGAACAATGGCTCGGCACCCTGCACGACGATGTCGTTGACGCACATGGCGACGAGGTCGATGCCGATCGTGTCGTGCTTGCCCGCATCGATGGCGATCTTCAGCTTGGTGCCGACGCCGTCATTGGCGGCGACCAGCACCGGGTCGGTGAAGCCGGCGGCCTTGAGGTCGAACAGGCCGCCAAAGCCGCCGATCTCGCCGTCGGCGCCCGGCCGGCGCGTCGCGCGCACCAGTGGCTTGATCTTCTCGACCATGAGGTTGCCGGCATCGATGTCGACACCCGCTTCGGCATAGGTGAGCCCGTTCTTGCGCTTGCTCATCACTCTTTCCTGCTTTCCGGGGCTCTTCGCATGAACGGCTGCGCCTCGCAAGGATAACGGCTGGCTCAGGCATTTTCGGCATCACAAAATCGTGGACAGAGGCCTCGGGCAAATCTCCAACATTGGCGATGGCGAAGGCTTTGAAGATAGCCAATCTCTCCCCACGAGCGGAGACTGGCAGCTTCAGCGTCGCTCTCACTTGCCGTGGCCTCGCATCTTTATCATGTATCATCAAAACAGAAGCCACGGGACATGCGTTTGACCATCCCCAACATGATCACGATCATGCGTTTCGTGCTGGTCCCGGGCGTGGTGCTGGCCATGCTGCAGGGGCGCTGGGACTGGGCTTTCGCCGGCTTCCTGATCGCCGGCATTTCCGACGGCGTCGACGGCTTCATCGCCCGCCATTTCAACCAGTTTTCGCAGCTTGGCGCCTATCTCGATCCGATGGCCGACAAATTGCTGCTGGTCTCGGTGTTCGTGGTGCTGGGCTTCATCGGTGAATTGCCGCTGTGGCTGGTCGTCACCATGGTGTCGCGCGATGCGCTGATCGTCTGTGCCGTCGTTCTGTCCACCGTCATGACCCACCCGGTCGAGATGAAGCCGCTGTTCGTATCGAAGGCCAACACCGCCGTCCAGATCGGGCTGGCGGCGGTGGTGCTGGGCGAACTGGCCCTCGCCGTCGATCTCGATCCGCTCAGGCCGGCGCTCATATTGCTGTCCGGGGTCTTGACCGTGGCTTCGGCCGCGGCCTATCTCGTGGCTTGGCTGAGGCATATGAGCGGCTATGGCGAAGGCTCCAAACCGGATACCTGACCAGAACATCGACGCGGCAGCCGAAGCTGCCGCTGCCGATGCGGCCGCGTCTGGCGTGTTTCGGCGCCAAATCCGCTTCTGGCTGATCAGCGCCATCATCCTCGCGATCTTCCTCTATGTCTTCAGCGGCATCCTGCTGCCGTTCGTCGCCGGCATGGTGCTCGCCTACTTCCTCGACCCGGTCGCCGACCGGCTGCAGCGGCTCGGCCTGTCCAGGTTGATGGCAACGATTGTCATCCTGTTTGCCTTCATCGTCGTTCTGGTGCTGGCCTTCGTCATCCTCATTCCGGTGCTGGCTTCGCAGATGGCCGATTTTGCCAGCAAGCTGCCGGAATACCTGACCCGGCTGCAGAGCCTGATCACCAGCTTCGATCCGAGATGGCTGGAAGAGCAATTCGGCGTCGACGCCAATGGCCTGCGCGAAGGGTTGAACTCGCTGCTGACCTCCGGCTTCGGCCTGCTGACCACGGTGTTCACCTCGATCTGGAGTTCCGGCGTGGCGCTGGTCTCGGTGGTCAGCCTGTTCGTCGTCACGCCCGTCGTCGCCTTCTACATGCTGCTCGACTGGGATCGCATGGTGACGATTGTCGACAGCTGGGTGCCGCGCGATTATGTCCAGACCGTCAGGGCGATCGCCAACGACATCAACACCGCCACCGCCGGCTTTGTGCGCGGCCAGGGCACGCTGTGCCTGGTACTGGGCGCCATGTACGCCACCGGGCTGACCTTGACCGGCCTGAATTTCGGCATCCTCATCGGGCTGATCGCCGGGCTGATCTCCTTTATTCCCTATGTCGGCTCGCTGACCGGGCTGGTGCTGGCCGTCGGCGTTGCCTTTGTTCAGTTCTGGCCGGACTGGACCATGGTCGCGGCGGTGGCCGGCGTGTTCTTCGTTGGCCAGTTCATCGAGGGCAACATCCTGCAGCCGAGGCTGGTGGGAAAAAGCGTCGGCCTGCATCCGGTGTGGCTGATGTTTTCGCTGTTTGCCTTCGGCGCGCTGTTCGGCTTCGTCGGCCTGCTGATCGCCGTGCCGGCGTCGGCCGCTGTTGCCGTTCTGGTGCGCTTTGCCATCGCCCGCTATCTCGAGTCGCCGCTCTACAAGGGCCACAGCACCGAACCTGTGCCGCCGCTGCCGGCGCGTCGCCGCGGGAGCGGTGGGCCGCGCAGTTGAGCCAGATGCCGGACAACAAGATCGACCCGCCGCGCCAGTTGCCGCTCGATCTCGGCCACGGCACCGGCTATTCGCGCGACGAGCTCGTCGTCTCCGGCACCAACAGCCAAGCGGTGGCACGGGTCGATTGCTGGCCCGACTGGCCGTCGCCGGTGGTCGTGCTCGCCGGTCCGGCTGGCTGTGGAAAAACCCACCTGGCATCGATCTGGCGCGCCCGCGCCGGCGCAGTGAAGGTCGACGCCGGGCGGATCGGCGACTGCATGGCGAGCCTCGGCGCACGGCCGGCCCTGATCGACGATGTCGATGCCGGTCCGGTCGATGAAGAGGGGCTGTTCCATCTGATCAACGCGGTGCGCGGGGCCGGCTCGACCTTGCTCTTGACCGCGCGGCGCTTTCCGTCCGCCTGGGGTGTCAGGCTCCCCGACCTCGCATCGCGGCTGAAGGCGGCGGCGATGGTCGAGATCCACGAGCCCGACGATCTCTTGCTGGCCGGTGTCATCACCAAACTGTTCGCCGACCGCCAGGTCGAGGTCGAGCCGCATGTCGTGCAATATCTGGTGCGCCGCATCGAGCGCTCGCTGGCCACCGCGATGGGCGTGGTCGAGCGGCTCGACCGCACGGCACTGGAACGCAAGACGCCGATCACAAGGGCGCTCGCCGCCGAAACCGTCAGCGCCATGGATGAGGGGCAGGGCGAGTTCGAGATTTAGGCGGTGGGAGAACTTCCCTTCTCCTCTTGTTGTGGGAGAAGGTGGACGCGAAGCGGCCGGATGAGGGGTGCTGGAAGAAATGAGGCGCTGGCGATCCTGTCGCAGTGCGCCCGATTTTGGCCGAGGGTGTCCGCCAAGCTGGAACACCCCTCATCCGACCGAGCTTCGCTCGGCCACCTTCTCCCACAAGGGGAGAAGGAAAAAAGCTCCGGCTGGTGTCCCATTTCGGGAAAGGTTGACTGGCATCTCTCTTGCACCTGCAAGCTTGCCGGCTAACCCCGGTCCTGATGCGTATCAAATCAGGTTGTAGGCTCGCCGGGAGATGAGGCGGTTGGGGTTCTCTTCCCGGCGAGCTTGCCTTCAACGAGGTGATAACTCAGCTCCCTACGCCCACCACCGCCGCTCGTTCCGCGGCAAAGCGCCTGCGGTAATCGCCCGGCGCCAGGCCGGTTATCCTGGCGAAAACCTTGCGGAAGGAGCCGGGATCGTCATAGCCGACATCCCAGGCGATCTGGTCGATGGATCGGGTCGTCGCTTGCAGCATCTCACGCGCCTTGCCGACGCGCAGGTGCTGGCAATACTCGGTCGGCTTGAGGCCGGTTGCGTTACGAAAGCGGCGCAAAAAAGTCCGCTCCTCCAAGGCCGCATGCTCCGCCATGGTGGCAAGCGTTACATCGCGCGCGCCTCTCGCCCGGAGCCAGTGCTGCACCTTGAGGATGGCCTCGTCGCCATGGTTCAGCCTGGGAGCAAAGGGGCTGTAGAAGCGTTGCTCGCGTCCCGGCGGGTCGACCAGCATGAAACGGGCGGTGTCCATCATGACGGTCGGCCCAAGCACCCGGTCGACGAGTTTCAGGCCGAGGTCGGTCCAGGCCATATAGCCTCCGGCGGTGATGATGTCGCCGTCGTCGATGACCAGCTTGTCGGCATCCAGTGCGATGTCGGGAAAGCGTATCGCCAGCGCGTCGCGATAGGCCCAGTGCGTGGTCGCCGCACGACCCGACAGCAGGCCGGTCTCGGCAAGCACGAAGGCGCCGGCGCAGACCGAGCCAAGCGTCGCGCCCGCAGCGTGGCGGGCCCTGAGCCAGTCGGCATAGGGCGCAGCCGTCTCGCGAGCGATCGGATCACCCAGGGTCGGAGGCAAGATGACCATGGCAGGTCCATTGTCGGGGCCGGGCTCGCTGTCGAAGCTGCGGATGACGGTTTGGCTCGCCTCCTGCCATTGCCAATGGCTGACGCGAAGCCTCAACGCGTCCGGCGACCGGTCGGCAGCCAGCCGGTTGGCCAGTTGGAAGAGATCGGTGAGGCCCAGCACTGCCGCTTGCTGAACGCCGGGATACACAACAAGCCCGATTTCGACCCGATCACGCCCCGCATGCATCTGTCAATTTTGCCACGTTCAATGTCTGTTTTGCCAATACTCACCATGACTCCGTTGCAATAGCTTGTCCACAGAAGGAACGAACCTTCCCCCCACCAAGCCAGCCAACTGCAGCAAGGAGCACGACGATGAGCACATTCACCACCCAGGACGGCACCGAGATTTTCTACAAGGATTGGGGCACAGGCCAGCCAATCGTGTTCCATCACGGCTGGCCTCTGAGCGCCGACGACTGGGACAACCAGATGCTGTTCTTCCTCGACAAGGGCTATCGCGTCATCGCGCATGACCGGCGCGGGCACGGCCGCTCGACACAGACCGCGACCGGCAACGAGATGGACACCTATGCCGCCGACGTCGCGGCTCTGGTCGCGCATCTTGATCTCAGGAACGCCGTCCATATCGGCCATTCGACCGGCGGCGGCGAGGTGGCGCGTTACGTGGCCCGCTACGGTGGCGAAGGACGCGTCGCCAAGGCGGTGCTGATCGGCGCGGTGCCGCCGATCATGCTCAAGACCGACAGCAACCCCGGCGGCCTGCCGATCGAGGCCTTCGACGGCTTCCGTGCCGCTTTGGTCGCCAACCGCGCCCAGTTCTACAGGGATGTGCCGGCCGGCCCGTTCTATGGCTTCAATCGCGAGGGCGCCAAGGTTTCGCAAGGGGCCGTCGACAATTGGTGGCGCCAGGGCATGATGGGCGGAGCCAAGGCCCACTACGACTGCATCGAGGCTTTTTCCGAGACCGACTTCACGGAAGACCTGACGAAGATCGACGTGCCCGTCCTGATCATGCACGGCGATGATGACCAGATCGTGCCGATTGCCGACTCAGCCCTGCTTGCCGCCGAGTTGGTGAGGCACGGCACGCTCAAGGTCTACAGGGGCCTGCCGCACGGCATGTGCACCACCCACCCGGAGATCATCAATCCGGATCTCCTGGCGTTCATCCAGGGCTGACGCTTCGCAAGCTTCAGGCGGGCACCCCGGGAAGTCCGGGCTGCCCGTTGGTCGCTTGGGTGCTTCGTCAGTCGCAGATGCTGTCCGGCGCAGGTGCGCCGGCAGCACGGCCGATCATCGTGCCGCTGGACAGCAACCTGGGTGTCTGAGGTGGCACTGCCGCGAAACCGTTGCGCCGGCCGGCATTTCCCACCCCGCTCTCGACTCGGGCCTGCCGTTTGTTCCGTTTTCATCTTTTAGGGGTTGCGCAGCCAAGTCCGGAACCCTATACGCCGCCAAGGACTCGGAGTGTAGCGCAGCCTGGTAGCGCATCTGGTTTGGGACCAGAGGGTCGGGAGTTCGAATCTCTCCACTCCGACCATCCATTCACCACGCTGCCGTTAACCCGGATAAAACGTCCCCGCCGGGAAGATAACGCCCGGTGCGATCTCGGTCGTCCTGTCCACGGCCGTCACCTCGCGCCATCATCGTCGGTGGCCCGCCGTGAAGGGGTACGGCAGGCTCGGCCTTGCCGCCGGCAGCATTGCGCAGTAATGACGGGAATACAGCGGCGGTGCCGCTTGCACGTAGTAACGAGGTGTTCATGTCCGCGCGCATTTTCAGCCCAGCCAAAACCGCGATGCAGTCCGGCAAGGCCAAGACCGGCCACTGGGTGCTGGAATTCGATCCCGAGATGCGCAAGAAAATCGATCCGCTGATGGGCTACACCACGTCGGCTGACATGCGGAGCCAGATCAGGCTCACCTTCGACACAAGGGAAGAGGCGGTGGCCTATGCGGAGAAAGAGGGGCTGGCCTACCGCGTCGAGGAGCCGAAGGAATCAAAGCGCCGCCAGATTTCCTATGCGGAGAATTTCCGCTATGACCGCAGGACGCCCTGGACGCATTGACCGGCAAATGCCGGGCAGCCGTCCCAGCGCATGGATTAGCCGGCCCTTGGCGTCGGCAAGCGGTCCCGTAGCTCAGCTGGATAGAGCACCGGCCTTCTAAGCCGATGGTCACAGGTTCGAATCCTGTCGGGATCGCCAGCATTTTCGTTGTCCATTCCGGACTCATTGGATCGACGCTGATCGGCCCGCGTCCTCGCCAGGAGGCGCGGGCTTTCATTTTTCAGCCTGGTGCTAAGTGCGACTGGCTCCAGGTGCCTCGTCGAGGAGATTTGGCCCTTTGCTCACAGGCATCTGGCCGTCGGGAGTAAGCTTGTCCACCGCGTCGGGCAGTTCACTTGTGAGCCGGTCGAGAAGTTCCTCGCGGGACAAACCGGTTTGCTCCGCCAGATCGCTCAACGTTTGAGGGTCGATCGCTTTCTCGACTTGGTCGCGCGGAACGGGGCGATTCGATCCTGTACCAACCCAGGAATCGACTTGATCGCCCGCACCCGCATTCCTGAGACGCTCCAGGATGTCCCCGAGCCCGCCGGTGGAGCCAGCGTTTTTGGCATCTGTCGAGTTCCTGCCGGCGATTAACTCGCCGATCTTATCCTTATTCTTGTAGGCAAGCAGGCCAAGCAGGGCTATGGCGACTTTTCCTATGTCAAGGCTCATTTCGCACCTCCTTCCATGGAGAACGGACAAGGCATGCGGCTTTGAAAGGTTCCACGGTTATTTGCTGCTGGGCTGGTTTTCAGTTCGGTTAAGGGCGATGGGGCTTCCCGGACAGGCCTCGCGCGGGCGGACTTGGTCAGCCGTGATTGTGGACCACCCGCCAAAACTGAGGAATGGCGGGTAGTCCTTATCAGCGCAGGAAGGGACGTAGCTGCGCAGATCTCGGTTCATTCTTGGTCCAATCGTCAAAGTCCGGCCGGTTCCCTGGCTAACGACCGTTCGCCAGGAACGTGATGGAGACGGCGAAGACTGCAGCGAGTAACCAGCGGGCTTGGTGGACGCTATTTTCCATTGGCTCCTTGCGTGAGCTCACAGCTAGCAACTCCTACGAGCAGCCGCAGTTCCGGGTGGCGGGGTATCCGGGCTATTACGCAAAAACAGGTGAGACTTAGGTCCCGTCTCGAATCAGACCGAAGCCCAACCAAGGAACGTTTGCGGCTGCCTGAGGTTTGGTGAGCCTGGGCGCGAAGACGATGCCGTTCAGCGCAAGAGAGCTCACATCAAGGAGGCACTTATGAGTATGCGTCTTTCCACTGCAGCCGCTGGGTTTCTGTTGCTGGCCGGTATCGGCGCCGCTGCCGCTCAGGACGTAGTCATCGAGCCTGAACAGGAGACCGTCATCAGGGAATATGTCAAAAAGCAGCCGCTGGCATCGGTGAAAATCCCTGGAGTGGAGCTCAATATCGGCTCAACCTTGCCCGAAACCGTCGAACTTCATGAAGTCCCCGACACAAAATACCGTTACGTGGTGGTCGACAACCGGACCGTTGTGGTTGACCCGGGCACGCGCAAGATCATCAAAGTCATCGAATGAGCTAAGCGACTGGACCCGCCGTGCCGAAAGGGTGCGGCGGGAAGTCGAGCGACGAGGAATGTGATCACTATGTCGAACCGTGAGATTGGAGCGTCGCAGGCGCTGCGAATACGCGTGGCTGACCTCGCTGAGAGGATGCGCGGCGCCCGGATTACCGAAAACGAACTGAAGACCTTTCGAAAGGTCGCAGCAGTCCTGGAGGATGGCAAGGGTAGAATCGATGCCGACGATTTGATTGCCGCATCCTTCGTCGTCGATCCGCCGGACTGACAAGAAGTGCTGCAATGTCCCTGTCTCCCAGCCTATTCTCTGTTGGCCTGACTTTCCAATGCCCGCAGTGCAACTTCGCCGTCATCAAGAACGGCAGGTGGTTTCAGGTCGTTTCCCATTACAAGTGCGAGGGATGCGGACGCGAGATCCGGATTACCTATCCCGACAAGATTGCGATCTTCCACAAGCACGCGCACTTGGCCATGCCGCCGGGAGCGCGGTAGCTGCGGCAGATGTGCAGACCAACTCCTTCATTGCCAACTCCTTCATTGAAAGTGAGCTCGAATTGCCGGGCATGAGCGCGAGTCATGGCGACCTAGATAAACCAGGTCGCCACCAGCCCCAAAGACGCGGAAAAGATTGCGATCGTAGTAGCCCATCCCAGGGCGTTGGTTGTCCGGCTGTTGACCTTGTCTCCCATGATCCGCCGGTTGTTCGTCATCACCATGATAAGAAGAAGCAGTGGCGGCGTGGAAAAGCCCTGCACGATACCGGACCAGACGAGCGCCTTCATTGGGTTGAAACCCAGGAAATTCAGGCCAACAGCAATCAGCGTGAAGGCGCCGATAGCGATATAGAACTTTGGCGCCTCACGCGGCTTGGCATGAAGGCTGTGCTCCCATCCAACCGCCTGCGCCAGATCGTATGCCGCACCTGTCGTCATGACCGGAACGGCAAGGAACCCGACCCCGATCACGCCGGCCGCGAACAGTACGCCAGCGGCTGCACCAGCGAGCGGCTTGAGAGCTTCGGCTGCTTGAGCGGCGGTCTCGACGTCGTGCTCGCCGGCTTCATAGAGCGTAGACCCTGTCGACAGGATGATGAAGTACATGATGAGGTTGGAAAAAATCATGCCGATCAGGATATCGCGGCGGGAGCGGCGCAGTTCACCGTCGGTGGCACCCTTGCGCTTCTTCAGCGTCGTTCTCCCCTCGGCAATCTCTTCCTCCACCTCCTCATTCGACTGCCAGGTGTAGAGATACGCTGAAAGGGTGGTGCCGATGATGGCCACCAGTATGGACAGGAACTCGCGGCTGAACTGGATCTTCGGAACAAGGGTTCCCCACAGCACGGCTGCCGCATCCGGCTTCGCCATGATGGCCGAGCCGACATAGGCAAGCAGGGCCAGCGCGAGCCAGCGGAAGATGTTGCGTATGAGCGTGTAAGAGCCCCAAAGCTGGAGAGCAAAGATCGCGGCCGCGACTACAACCACAATGAGGGGAATCGGAACAGGAAGGAAGATGTTGATGGATGCAGCCATGCCGCCGAGATCGGCGGCTGCTTCGATCGTGTTGCCGATCAGCACGCCCACAAGAACAGCCCAGAGCAGCCACCGGGGGTAGAAGTCCTTGATCGCATGAAAGAGGCCGCGGCCCGAAACCTGTCCAAGCTTCGACGAGAGATACACGACAGTGTACATCATCGGCAGCGTTACAGGGGCGGTCCAAAGCAGGTCCGGGCCAAAGCGCGCTCCGGCACTTGCATAGGTACCGATCGCCGAGCAGTCGTCGTCAGCGGCGCCGGTGATAAGGCCGAGTCCAAGTGCTCGCCCTATGCCGTCCTTCTTGTCTTCCCGTGGTGAAGTGGCGTTACGATCGCGCTGCGTCATTGCGGCCACGCCGCGCCAGGAGCGTAATGCGCAAGCACGACCGAAACGCCGAGAGCAATCAGCCAATAAATGTACTGCAGCACGGGAGTAGATCTCATTCCGGCAAACCTCTACCGCCGTTCCAACTCCGCAATCGGCTGCTTGTTCCAGCGTCAGCAGGGTGTTCAGCGCTTCCCTTGGCCGAAGGCGCGTTCTTCGTCTTTGCTGGTCGGCCGGCCCAATGGTGGGGACAGTCTCGGTCTTGGCCATGATCGAGCCACGATTTCAATGAGCTTGGGCCTCTTCTAAGCCTTTCATCTTTTGACGGAACCCTACCCAACGTTTTACGAGATATTCTGCCGGTGTGATTGTCTGTTGGCCGATGGTGCGCCAGTCCAATGGTTCGACGCCGTGCGCGTCACATAAATGTTTGATGTTGCCAAAAGGCTTGCTCGATCGGATTGAGCTAGGGTGAGTATGGCGGCAGGAATCACAGCTTGCGCCGGCTGCCCTTATGGCCTTGGGCAGGGCGGATCTGAACGGGGCTTTTCCACGAATGACTTTGATGGGCGCGGCGGCACTGCTGATCCTGATCCTGACCTATGCCGGCGTCGCCGTCGGCAGGTTCCCCGGCTTGCGCCTCGACCGGGCAGGCATCGCGCTGCTCGGCGGTGCGGCGATGATCGCCATCGGCGCGCTCAGCCTGGAGGATGCCTACCGTGCCATCAATTTCGACACCATTACGCTGCTGCTCGGCATGATGATCGTCGTGGCGCATCTGAAAGTGTCGGGCGCTTTTCGCGCGCTCGGCGCCGTCGCCATCGAGCACGCGCACGCGCCGTTCATGCTGCTGGTGATGGTGACGCTGCTGACCGGCGTTCTGTCAGCGTTCCTGGTCAACGACGCGATCTGCCTGGTCATAGCGCCGATCGTCGTCCACGTTACCCGCGTCATCAACCGCAACCCTGTCCCCTATCTGATCGCTACCGCCACGGCGTCGAATTGCGGCAGCGTCGCCACCATCACCGGCAACCCGCAGAATATGGTCATCGGCGCGCTGTCGGGGATTTCCTATCCGGCCTTTTCGGCGGCCCTGGCGCCGGTCGCGCTGTTCGGCCTCGTTGCCGTCGTCGTCATCGTGCGCTTCGTCTATCGCGCCGAGTTCGCGCGCAAGGCCGAACTCAGCCCCGAAGTCTATCGCGGCCGCATGTTGCCCGGCCAGGTACTCAAGGCGGTGGTGGTCTGCATCGGACTGGCGATCGCCTTCTTTGCCGGCGTTCCGGTCGCCAAGGCGGCGCTCATCGGCGGGGCCATTCTTCTCGTGACCCGTGCCATAAAGCCGGCGCGCATCTACCGCGAGATCGACGGGCCACTGCTGTTCATGTTCGCGGGCCTATTCATCGTCGTCGCCGGCGCCGAGAAGACGCTGCTCACGCCCGACATCATAGCCTCGGCAAAAAGCCTCGGGCTGGGCGACGTCTGGCGGCTGTCAGGCTTCACCGCGGTGCTGTCCAACATCATGAGCAATGTTCCGGCCGTGCTGGCGCTGCGGCCGTTCATACCCGGCCTGGAAGACCCCGAGCGCGCCTGGCTGGTCGTCGCGATGAGCTCGACGCTGGCCGGCAATTTCACGCTGCTCGGCTCGGTGGCCAATCTGATCGTCGCTGAGTACGCGCGGGTCTCCGGCACGCCTCTGTCGTTCGCCGCCTTCTTCAAGGTCGGGCTGCCGCTGACGCTGGTCACGCTGCTTGCCGGGACGGCATGGCTGGCGCTTGGGTTTTAGCAGCAGGCAAGGCTGCTTCAGGTGCAGGCCTGGTCGGACTATTTGGCGTGCGTGGGCCAGAACGCCCAGATCAGCAAAGCTGCCAAAGCCAGCCAGAGCGCCACGACAATGAACATCCCCATCCTGCTTTGCGGCTGTTTTTCGAGCGCGGCAGCCCGCGCCCTAAATTCGGCCATCAGCGACGGCGGAACAAGCCTGATGGCCAGGACTACGCCGAGCGGAACGATGATCAGGTCGTCGATGTAGCCGAGCACCGGAATGAAGTCGGGGATCAGATCGATCGGGGAAAGCGCATAGGCGGCCACGATCCCGGCAACGAACTTCGCAAACCAGGGCACCCGAGGGTCGCGCGCGGCGAGCCACAGGGCGACGACATCAAGCTTGATGTCGCGCGCCCAGCGCTTTGCGGCTTCCAGCCAGGCTTTCATAGCGCTATTTTAGCACAGATTGTCCGCCGACACCCGAGCGACGGTTGCTGACTGGCAGGTTCGATCACGGTGAAGCCGTCAGCAACTTTTTCGAATCAGCTTGGCAAGCCTTAAGCGGCCGCCGCCGCGGCGAGGCCGCGCGCCAGATCGGCTGTGAGGTCCTCGACATCCTCGAGCCCGATCTGCAGGCGGATGAGCGGGCCGTCATAAGACCCCTTGGCGACGACGCGGTCGCCGAGGAAGACCGGCACCGCAAGGCTCTCATAGCCGCCCCAGGAATAGCCGAGGCCGAATATCCTGAGCGCGTCGAGGAAGGCATGCTGCTGTTTCTGGCCGCCGCCCTTGAGCACGATCGAAAAAATGCCGCTCGAGCCGCAGAAGTCGCGCTTCCAGAGATCGTGGTCGGGATGGCTGGCAAGCGCTGGATGCAGCACCCGCGCCACGCCCGGCTGGCCCTCCAGCCAGCCGGCGATCGCCAGAGCGCTGCGCTGATGGTGGTCGAGGCGCACACCCATGGTGCGCAGGCCGCGCAGCACCTGATAGACGTCGTCCGGCCCGGCGCAGCAGCCCATCGTGTAAAATGTCTCGCAAAGCTGTTTCCAGCAGGCCTTGTTGGCCGACGCCGTGCCGAGCAGCACGTCGGAATGGCCGGCCGGATATTTCGTCGCCGCATGGATCGAGATGTCGACGCCGTGGTCGAGCGGGCGGAAGTAGAGCGGCGTCGCCCAGGTGTTGTCCATCATCACGATCGCACCTGCGGCGTGTGCCGCGCTGGAAATGGCCGGTATGTCCTGCACCTCGAAAGTGTTGGAGGCCGGCGATTCGGTGAACACGACCTTGGTGTTGGATTTGATCAACGCCGCTATACCGGCGCCGACATGCGGATCGTAATATTCGACCTCGACGCCTAGCCGTTTCAGCATCGTGTCGGCGAAATTGCGGGTTGGGTGATAGACGGAATCGACAATCAGGACATGGTCGCCCGCCGACAGGAAGGCGAGCAGCGGCACTGTCACCGCCACCAGGCCGGAGGGCACCACAATCGTGCCGGCCGAGCCTTCCAGTCCGTCGATGGCGCTGGCAAGCGCGTCGGTGGTCGGCGTGCCGCGCGTGCCGTAGGTGTATTTCTGGCCGCGTGCCGCCATCGTCGCCGCGTTGGGAAAGAGCACGGTCGAGGCATGCACGACCGGCGGGTTGATGAAGCCGAAATAGTCATGCGGATTGTTGCCCGAGTGGGCAAGCCGCGTGTTGACGCCCATTTCATTGCCGTCTTTTGCCATTGCGCTTCGCCTCTGATGAAGCGCTAGCCATAGTGCGGCGGCATTGGCCGCGCAACCGTTCGCCAACCGCCAGCCGGCGGACTGGTTGTGCCAATCGCTCCGATGGCTTTCCGGCGCGGCGCTGCCTCCCCGAAGACGGATTTTAGAAGCCAGCTCCGATTCGCGTTGGCCGGACCTCGCAGTTGCTGGCTAATTTTCGGGCGCGTTTGTCTGCAATTCAGGCATTTGCGGCAAATGGTTTGAAACTCTTTGGGTTTCGGTCATTTTCCTTGACCTCACTGTGATAATCGCCTTCGATGCAGTTCGTGAATGGGAGGCAGCGCGTCGGTTGCGATGCGGGTTCCGGTAATGGGCCGGAACGGGAAGCTGCGTTCACACGGAAAAAAAAGTCAGGTTCGCCTGAAAAAAACAGAAAAGGGTCTGTGGGTTATGAAACACATTGCAATCGGCATTCTGGGCGCCGCCGCGCTTGGATTGGTGGCTTCGGCCGCGTCGGCGGCCACGCTCGACGACGTCAAGGCCAAGGGCTTCATCCAATGCGGCGTGTCGACCGGTCTGGCCGGCTTCTCGGCGCCGGACGACAAGGGCGACTGGCAAGGCATCGATGCGGACTTCTGCCGCGCTGTCGCGGCCGCCGTGTTCGGCGATGGCACCAAGGTCAAGTTCACGCCGCTCAGTGCCAAGGAACGCTTCACCGCACTGCAGTCAGGCGAGATCGACGTTCTGTCGCGCAACACCACCTGGACCATCAACCGCGATACGGCGCTTGGTCTGAACTTCGTCGGTGTCACCTATTATGACGGACAGGGCTTCATGATCAACGCCAAGAAGCTGCCGGGGGTGAATTCCGCGCTGCAGCTTTCGGGCGCGGCGGTCTGCGTGCAGAGCGGCACCACGACCGAACTCAACCTCGCCGACTACTTCAAGACGAACAAGATGGAGTACAGCCCGGTCGTATTCGAACAGCTGTCAGAGGTCGACGCGGCCTATGACGCCGGCCGTTGCGATGTCTACACCACCGACCAATCAGGTCTCTACGGCATCCGGCTGACGCTGGGCGCGCCCGCCGACCACGTCGTGCTGCCTGAGATCATCTCCAAGGAGCCGCTCGGACCGGCCGTGCGCCAGGGCGACGACCAGTGGTACCACATCGTCAAGTGGACCTATTTTGCGCTGCTGCAGGCAGAGGAACTCGGCATCACCAAGGCCAATGTCGAGGAAATGAAGGCCTCGGACAATCCCGAGATCAAGCGCGTGCTCGGCCAGGAGGCCGATACCAAGATCGGCACCGATCTCGGTGTCTCCAACGACTGGGTCGTCAACATCGTCAAGACCGTCGGCAATTACGGCGAAATGTTCGAACGCAATGTCGGGTCGGGCAGCCCGCTGAAGATCGCGCGCGGCATCAACGCGCTGTGGACCAAGGGCGGTCTGCAATACTCTCCGCCGATCCGCTGATCGAAATGTGATCCGGGAGGCAGATCGTCTGCCTCCCGGTTTCTCTTTCCAGGGGATGGTCGAATGGCATCGCAGGAAATTCTTCGCGAGGAGCCAAGCCGCGGCTCCTTCATCAATGATCCAAAGGTCCGCGGCATAGTCTTCCAGGCGGTGGTCGTCATCGTGCTGGTTGCGTTGGTCTGGTGGATCGTCCAAAACACCGTCGACAATCTGACGCGCCTGCGCATTGCGTCAGGCTTCGGCTTCCTCAGGGGTCGCGCCGGCTTCGACATCAGTGACAGCGCCATCGCCTATTCGTCGGATTCGACCTATGGCCGCGCCATCGTGGTCGGCTTTATCAACACCCTCATCGTTGCCGCCGCCGGCATCGTCACCGCCACCATCATCGGCTTTATCCTCGGCGTCGGCCGGCTTTCGCACAACTGGCTGATCCGCAAGATCTGTATGGTCTATGTCGAGGTCTTTCGCAACATCCCGCCGCTGCTGGTCATCTTCTTCTGGTATTCCGGCGTGCTTTCGGTGCTGCCGCCGCCGCGTGAAAGCATCAATTTGCCGTTCAGCTCCTTTCTCAACCAACGCGGCTTTTATTTTCCACGCGCCGTGTGGGGCGAAGGCTCCTGGCTGATCCTGGTTGCTTTGCTTCTCGGCATCGCCATGGCGTGGTTCGTCGCCCGCAAGGCGCGTCAGCGGCAGATGGCGACCGGCCAGCAATTCCCTGTGTTCTGGACATCGGCGGCTTTGATCATCGGCTTGCCGTTGCTGGCCTACGCGCTCAGCGGCTTCCCGCTGAGCTTCGATTATCCAAAGCAATCGACCTTCAACCTGACTGGTGGCTTTCAGGTCAAGCCGGAGTTCCTGTCGCTCTACCTGGCGCTGTCCTTCTATACGGCGGCCTTCATCGCCGAAATCGTGCGGGCCGGCATCATGGGCGTCAATAAGGGTCAGACCGAGGCAGCCGGTGCGCTCGGGCTGCGGCCGGGATCGATCCTGCGGCTTGTCGTCATTCCGCAAGCCATGCGGATCGTCATTCCGCCGCTGACCAGCCAATATCTGAACCTGACCAAGAACTCGTCCCTGGCCATCGCCATCGGCTACCCGGATCTGACGGCGACGACCGGCACGGTGCTGAACCAGACCGGTCAGGCTATCGAGTGCGTGCTGATCATGATGGTGGTCTATCTCGCACTCAGCCTGTTGACGTCGGCGGTCATGAACGTGGTCAACGCCAGAATGGCGCTGGTGGAGAGGTAGCGACATGCAGGAGCACGATCTTTCCTTCGTCCGCGTCGAAATGGCGCTGGCACAGTCGGCGCCTGCAAGCGAGCGCGGCCTGGGCGCCTGGATACGCAAGAACCTGATTGCGTCGACCGGTGACACGATCCTGACCATCATCGGCATCGTGCTGGTCGCGATGATCCTGCCGCAACTGATCAGCTGGGCCTTCATCAACGCCCAATGGACCGGCGCGGACCGTACCTTTTGCGCCACGGCGGCACAGGGCGGCGTCCAGCCGGACGGCTGGTCCGGCGCCTGTTGGGCCTTCGTCAACGCCAAGTTCGGCCAGTTCATGTTCGGCCGCTATCCGATCGATGAGCGCTGGCGGCCGATCCTGGTCGCCATCCTGTTCGTGGCGCTTCTGGTGCCGCTGCTCATCCCGAAGGTGCCGCGCAAGGGGCTGAACGCCATCTTGTTCTTCGGGGCGCTGCCGATCTTTGCCTTCATCCTGCTGGTTGGTGGCGTGTTCGGCCTGCCGCATGTCGAAACCCCGCTATGGGGAGGGCTGCTGGTGACGCTCACCTTGTCCTTCGTCGGTATTGCCGTGTCGCTGCCGCTCGGCATCGTGCTGGCGCTCGGCCGGCGCTCGAAGATGCCGATCGTCAAGATGCTGTGCGTCATCTTCATCGAGACGGTGCGCGGCATCCCGCTGATCACCGTGCTGTTCATGGCCAGCGTCATGCTGCCGCTGTTCCTGCCGGCCGGCGTCAGCTTCGACAAGTTCCTGCGCGCGCTGATCGGTGTTTCGCTGTTTGCCGCTGCCTATATGGCCGAAGTGGTGCGGGGCGGCCTGCAGGCGATCCCCAAGGGCCAGTATGAGGGTGCGGATTCGCTCGGCCTCGGTTACTGGCAGAAAATGGGCCTGATCGTGCTGCCGCAGGCGCTGAAGCTGGTCATTCCCGGCATCGTCAACACCTTTATTGGCATGTTCAAGGACACCAGCCTGGTTTCGATCATCTCGATGTTCGACCTGCTTGGCGTCGTCAAACAGAATTTTAACGACCCCAACTGGGCAACGCCGCAAACGGCCAGGTCCGGCCTGGTGTTTGCTGCCTTTGTCTTCTGGCTGTTCTGTTTCGGCATGTCGCGCTATTCGATGTTCACGGAACGCCGGCTCGACACCGGCCACAAGCGCTAAGAACAAAAAAGGGAACCTTCCATGACAATAGAAAATGCAGTCAGCGCGGAAGAGATCAAGGTCAATGCCGCCAAGATGCAGGTTTCCACCACCGATGTCGCCATCGACATCATCGCCATGCACAAATGGTACGGCGAATTCCATGTGCTGAAGGACATCAACCTGAAGGTGATGCGCGGCGAGCGCATCGTCATTTGCGGCCCTTCGGGCTCGGGCAAATCGACGATGATCCGCTGCATCAACCGGCTGGAAGAGCACCAGAAGGGCAAGATCATCGTCGACGGCAAGGAATTGACCAACGATCTTAAGAAGATCGACGAGGTGCGCCGCGAGGTCGGCATGGTGTTCCAGCACTTCAACCTGTTCCCGCATTTGACCATCCTGGAAAACTGCACGCTGGCGCCGATCTGGGTGCGCAAGACGCCGAAGAAGCAGGCCGAGGAAATCGCCATGCACTTCCTCACGCGCGTCAAGATTCCGGAACAGGCCAACAAATATCCAGGCCAGCTTTCCGGCGGCCAGCAGCAGCGCGTCGCCATCGCCCGCTCGTTGTGCATGAATCCGCGCATCATGCTGTTCGACGAGCCGACCTCGGCGCTCGATCCCGAAATGATCAAGGAAGTGCTGGAGACGATGGTTGGCCTCGCCGAAGAGGGCATGACCATGCTCTGCGTCACCCACGAGATGGGCTTTGCACGCAAGGTCGCCAACCGGGTGATCTTCATGGACCAGGGCCAGATCGTCGAGCAGAACACGCCAGCCGAGTTCTTCGACAATCCGCGCCACGAGCGCACAAAACTGTTCCTGTCGCAAATCCTGCACTGATTGCTCTCACGCGAATCAAAAGAGCCCGGCCGAAACCCTGCCGGGCTCTTTTGCGTCTGAGCCGTCAGCAGGCGATTGCGCCCCGATCTGCGAGGCCGTTCCTCATGAAAAAGCCGTCCCTCGTAAAAAACCTTGGGCGTTTTCTCGCCATTCTGGTGGTGGCAATCGTGCTTGCCGTGGTTCTGGGCACATTCATTCCACGGCCGCTCTTGCCGGCGGCCGCCGCCGATCCCGCCGCCACCAGGCACGTCCTGGTGCTGAAAAATCCGATCCACACTGATATCGCCATCCCGGTCGATGACGACGTGCGCAAGCGCTTCCATTTCCTGGTCGGTGGCGGCATTCCGGCCGACATGGCTGGGGTCCGCTACATCGTCTTCGGCTGGGGGGGCCGCGCCTTCTATCTGGAGACGCCGACCTGGTCGGAACTGAAGGCGGCGCCGGTGATGAAGGCGCTGACATTGGACGCATCGGTGATGCATGTCGATGTCGCCGGCAACATTGTCGAGCCGCACCCCGACGTCGCCGGCTTCGACATCAGCGAGCAGCGTTTTGCAGCGCTGCTCGACTTCATCGGGGCGAGTTTCCAGCAAGGGCCTAACGGTCCGATCCTGATCGAGAATGCCGCTTGTTCCAAGTTCGACCGCTTCTACGAAGCCAACGGCCATTTCAATGCGCTGGTTGGCTGCAACACCTGGACAGCGGCGGCTCTGCGTATCGCCGGCCTGCGGACAGGCTGGTGGAATCCGCTGCCGGCCTCACTCGACCTGTCGATGCGGATTTATAATTGATGCTCCGGGTAATCAGCGCCTCATTCCGGCGCGCCCCTCTGTCTTGCCGGACATCTCCCCCACAAGGAGGCACAAGGAGGGAGATATTCAGTTTCGGCGCCGCGCTTAATCCTGCAACGTTGGAGATTGGCAAAAGCCGAGGTGACGGCCGATCTCCCCCCAAGTGAGGGAGATGCCAAGTTTTTGGCAAAGAGGGCAGGACAGAGGGGGGCGCTGTCCCCCAACCGGTAGAGCTTTCATTGCCGATTGCTATCCGGCAGCCGCCAGCCATAGAGCCAGTCGAGATCGGCCGCGAGCTTTTCCGGCGAGCGCCACTTCAGGAACAGGTTGCGCGCGACGGCCACCGGCCCCGCTGCATGCCAGGCGAGCCGGTTGACCGCACCGCGGCGGGAGACCTTGGCGATGCGCGGGCGGCGCATCTTCTCCCAGGCGGCAAGCGCGCCCCACGGATCGGCGGGCGCGGCAGCGACAAAGCCGGCAAGGGTTGCGGCATCCTCGATCGCCATCGCCGCCCCCTGCGCCGCGAACGGCGTCATTGCATGCGCCGCATCACCGATCAGCGCGATGCCGGCGGGCGTCGTCCATGGCTGTGCCTGGTCGACCGTATGGATCGGCCACGCGGTCCACGGGCCGGCATCCTCGGCAAGCCGGGCCAGCGCTGCCGCCGTGCCACGCATGGCGCCGAGGAGGATATTGGGGTCGGCGTGGCCCGACCAGCGCTCGCCGATGATCTCGCCCCTGGTGAAGGCAGCCAGGTTGAACGCCGTGCCGTTGCTGACTGGATAGGCGACGAGGTGGAAGCCGGGATGCAGGAAGGTGGTCACGCAATTGGCGGCGCCGACCGCCGCAAGGGCTTCTCCTGCGACACTGCCTGCACTGATCGTAGCGCGCCAGGCAAGCTCGCCCGAAAACCGGCTTTTGGCCGCAAACCCGCCAAAAGCCCGGATCGCCGACCAGACGCCGTCGGCGCCGATCAGCAGAAAGCTGCCGGCTTCGACTGTCTTGCCAGCAATCTCGACTGTTGCCGTGGCATGGCGCGGTCCTGTGGCGATGCCGCCGACGCGCGCGCCGGTGACGAGACTGATGTCCGGCTGTTCGGCAAGGCGCGCCATCAGTGCGTCTTGCAGATCAGCCCGATGAGCGACGAGATAAGGCGCCTGCCAGCGCCTTTCGGCCGCTTCGCCAAGCGGCACCCGCGCCAGCTCACGCAGCGTGGCGGCGTCCTTGAGCACGACCGCTTCCGGCCGCACCGCCGCCGGCAACAGCCGGTCGAGAACGCCGAGCTGGCGAAGGATGCGCGTCGCGTTGGGTGAGAGCTGGATGCCGGCGCCGGCCGCTTCGAGGCGCGGCGCCTGTTCGAACAGCCGCACCAGATAGCCGCGCTCTGAAAACGCCAGTGCCGCGGTCAGTCCGGCGACGCCGGCTCCGGCGATAACGACCTGCCCGGACCGGGTGTCGTCCATCGGATGGTGTGCGCGTCAGGCGGCCTGGTGGATATAGAGGCATCCGGCAGGCTGCGTTTCCGTCGCCTTCAGCTTTGGCGAATAGCGATAAAGCGTCGAGCAATAGGGGCAGACCTTTTCATTGTCGTCGCCCATGTCGAGAAACACATGCGGATGGTCGAATGGCGGGTTGGCGCCGGTGCACATGAATTCCTTGACGCCGATGTCAATCGCCGCATAACCCGCATCGTTCTGGAAATGGGGAATGGAACCGCCTGCCATCGTCGTCTCCTATATTTGCCGCATGACCCCGGATCATGTGCAAAATCAAAATTCCACCGCGTCCTTTGCGCGTCCACAGGACGCGCCGCGCTGTACCTGGATTGCATCTGGATCATAAGCAGTCTCTTTGCAAGATCGATGAAATCAAACTGTCGTAAAAGCCTGTCACAGGATAAGCTAAGCCGGTTAAGGCATGGCCCCCAAACCGAATTCGGTTTTGCTGGGGATCATGCGTAGCTTAAGTGGCGGGAGCGTCCTTTTGCGCGTCTGCAAAGACGCGCGACGCTGTGGCCAACGGGTGCGAAACGAGCAGGACCATGAACGAACTAAAGCCGGTGCAGAGCGAATTCACCACTGTCGAGGTGGCGAGCCCAGAGGGCGGCAACCCGGACCGGTTCGTCAACCGCGAGTTTTCCTGGCTGCAATTCAACCGCCGCGTCCTCGAGGAATCGCTGAACGCCAACCATCCGCTGCTTGAGCGGGTCCGCTTCCTGTCGATTTCGGCCGCCAATCTCGACGAGTTCTTCATGGTCCGTGTCGCCGGTCTCGCCGGCCAGGTTCGCGAAGGCATCACGCTGAAGAGCGCGGACGGCCGCACCCCCGAACAACAGCTGGAACAATTGCTGCGCGAGGTCGAGCGCCTGCAGGAGGACCAGCAGAACAGCCTATCCGCTCTGATGCTGCTGCTCGACAAGGAAGGCATCGAGAGCATCAGCCGCGATGGGCTGACCAAGGACGAGAAGACCTGGCTCGAGGATCATTTCCAGGAGCAGGTGTTTCCGGTGCTCACACCGCTGTCGATCGACCCGGCGCATCCGTTCCCGTTCATTCCCAATCTCGGCTTCTCGATGGCGCTGCAGCTGCGCCACCGCAGGAATGGCGAGGAGATGAGCGCGCTGTTGCGTCTGCCGGTGGCGCTGAAGCGCTTCATTCGCTTGCCTGACCGCAAGCATCATGTCCGCTTCATTCCGCTGGAAGAAGCGGTCGGCCTCTATATCGGCAAGCTGTTCCCCGGCTACGAGGTCAAGGGCTCCGGTACGTTCCGCATCATCCGCGACAGTGACATCGAGGTCGAGGAGGAGTCCGAGGATCTCGTGCGCCTGTTCGAGACGGCGCTCAAACGTCGTCGTCGCGGCTCGGTCATCCGCATCGAATTCGACAAGCTGATGCCGGCCGAACTGCGCGAGTTCGTCGCCGGCGAGCTTGGCGTCTCGTCGAGCCGGATCAGCGTGCTCACCGGTCCGCTGGCGCTCAGCCAGATTTCCGAGATCGTCGCCATCGCCCGCGACGATCTCAAATTCAAGCCTTACAATCCGCGCTTTCCCGAACGCATCCGCGAGCACGGCGGCGACTGTTTCGCCGCCATCCGCGAGAAGGACATCATCGTTCATCACCCCTACGAATCCTTCGACGTGGTGGTGCAGTTCCTGCGCCAGGCGATGGCCGATCCGGAAGTGGTGGCGATCAAGCAGACGCTCTATCGCACCTCGAACGACAGCCCGATCGTGCGCGCTTTGGTCGACGCGGCGGAGGCCGGCAAGTCGGTGACCGCGCTGGTCGAGCTCAAGGCGCGTTTCGACGAGGAAGCCAACATCCGCTGGGCGCGCGACCTCGAGCGCGCCGGCGTTCAGGTCGTGTTCGGCTTCCTCGAACTGAAGACCCACGCGAAAATGTCGCTGGTGGTGCGGCGCGAGGACGGCAAGCTGCGCAACTATGTGCATCTCGGCACCGGCAACTACCATCCGGTCACCGCGCGCATCTACACCGACCTGTCCTTCTTCACCACCGCTCCGACAATCGCCCGCGATGTCGCCCAGCTGTTCAATTTTATCACCGGCTACGCCGAGCCGACCGAGGAGATGCGGCTAGCCATCTCGCCGTTCACGCTGCGCAAGCGCATCCTCAAGCACATTTCGGACGAGATTGGCCATGCGCTGGAGGGCAGGCCGGCCCGCATCTGGATGAAGATGAATTCGCTGGTCGACCCGATCATCATCGACGCGCTCTATGACGCCAGCCGCGCCGGCGTCGAGATCGATCTCGTCGTGCGCGGCATCTGCTGCCTGAGGCCCCAAGTGCCGGGCCTGTCGGAAAACATAAGGGTCAAGTCGATCGTCGGCCGCTTCCTCGAACACAGCCGAATCTATTGTTTCGGCAACGGCCATGGACTGCCGTCGGACGGGGCGATCGTCTACATCTCATCGGCCGATTTGATGCCGCGCAATCTCGACCGCCGCGTCGAAACCATGGTGCCGATCACCAATCCAACGGTGCATGAACAAGTCCTCGGCCAGATCATGCTGGGCAACATCATGGACAACCAGCAAAGTTTCGACGTATTGGCTGACGGAACCTCCCGGCGCGCCACGCTCGAGGAGGGCGAGGAACCGTTCAACGCGCAGGAATATTTCATGACCAATCCGAGCCTCTCCGGACGCGGCGATGCGCTGAAATCGCATGCGCCCAAGCGCATCGCGCAGTTCAAGCGCCGCAAGAAAAACGCCACAGCGACCGGCTGATGATTTCAACGTCCCAGGGCCGGCTTCAGGACCGCCGACCGCTGTCCATCATCGACATCGGGTCGAACTCGATCCGGCTTGTCGTCTATGAGGGGCTGGCGCGCTCGCCGACCACGCTGTTCAACGAAAAGATGCTGGCCGGCCTCGGTCGCGGCATCGTCTCGACCGGAAAGCTCGATCCGGAGGCGGTGACCCGTTCGATGGAGGAGTTTCGGCGTTTCCGCGCGCTGTCCGAGCAGGCCGGCGCCGAGCATATGTATGTGCTGGCGACTGCCGCCGCCCGCGAGGCGGTCAACGGCCCCGATTTCATCCACCGAGCCGAAGATGTGCTCAAGACCGAGGTCCAGGTGCTGAGCGGGCGCCAGGAAGCCCACTATTCCGCGCTTGGCGTCATTTCCGGCTTCCACCCGGCCAACGGCATAGCCGGCGACCTCGGCGGCGGCAGCCTCGAACTCGTCGACGTCGATGGCGAGGCAATCGGCGACGGCATCACGCTGCCGCTGGGCGGCCTGCGCCTGCAGGACATGGCCAAGAACTCGCTGGCCCAGGCGGCAAAGATAGCGCGCGACGAGCTCGCGAAGGCAAAGCTGCTGAAAGGCGGGCAGGGCAGGCCGTTCTATGCCGTCGGCGGCACCTGGCGAAACCTCGCCCGGCTGTACATGGAAATGACCAGCTATCCGCTGAGTGTCATGCATCACTACGATATCGGCATCGACAGCGCTGCGAACTTCCTCAAGCAGGTCGCCAAGGGTGACATCGAGAAAGTAAAGGGCATCGAAGGAGTCTCGAAGAACCGCCGCTCGCTGCTGCCTTATGGCGCCATCGTGCTGCAGGAGATCATGGCGGCGATGCAGCCGTCCAAGATCATCGTCTCGGCGCTGGGCGTGCGCGAGGGCTTTCTCTATTCGCTGCTCGACAAGGCCGAGCAGAAGGCGGATCCGCTGATCTCGGCCTCGGAGGAACTCGCGCGGCTGCGTTCGCGCTCGGTCACCCACGCGCATGAGCTTGTCGAGTGGACGGGCAAGACCTTCGCCGCCTTCGGCATCGAGGAGACGGTAGACGAGGCGCGCTACCGCCAGGCCGCCTGCCTGCTTGCCGACATCGGCTGGCGCGCGCATCCCGAATATCGCGGCAAGCAATCGCTCAACATCATTGCCCACGCCTCCTTCATCGGTGTCGACCATCCCGGCCGCGCCTTCCTGGCGCTGGCCAACGCCTACCGTCATGAGGGCATCTTCAACGAATCGATTGCGCCGGAAATCAAGGCGCTGGCGACGCCGCGCTATATCGAGCGCGCCCGTGTGCTGGCCGCGGTGATGCGCGTCGTCTACCTGCTGACGGCGGCAATGCCGGGCGTCATGCCGCGGCTGAAATGGGAGAGGCGTGGCAATGGCGTGCTGGCGCTGGTGCTGCCGGCGTCGCTGGCCGATCTTTACGGCGAGCGGCCGGCCGGACGACTGGCGCAACTGGCGAGGGTCACCAATCGCCGGCTGGTGCTGGCGGTCGAGGGCGGCCCCACTATTCCAGCCAAGTAGTCTGGCTCAGTCAAGTAATTCGGCTCGGTCAAATAATTCGGCTCAGTCCGGCAGTTGTGTCGGTCAAGTCGTTTCAGCGCCGATCCGAAGCATCCGCCCGTCGATCGAGTAGGCGCCGGCGCCTGCCATTGCCAGTGCCAGAAAACCGCCCGATATCGCGATGTCCTTCATCAGCATCTGCGAATGCATGAAGGTCAGCGTTGGATCGTCGCCGCCCTGGCCATAGTGGCCGATGAAGCCTGCCGCGATGCAGAAAGCGGCAAGCAGGAGCGCCACGACAGGCGTCTTGAGGCCGACGAGGATGAGCAGTCCGGCGATCAGCTCGAACAGGCCCGTCGCCCAGGCTGCGAGTGTCGGCAGCGGCAGGCCAAGGCCGGAAAAATAGCCCGATGTGCCGGCAATGTCGGTAAGCGCGTGAAAGCCGGACGGAACGAATAGAGCGGCGAGCAGCAGCCGCGAAAGCAGAAGCAGCGCATCGCGCGGCATTGGTCACCTCCGACGTCGCGGCGGTTGGCTTCACCCCGACACCTCATCCTAGCAGAAAGTCCGGCCGGCTGATCGACGGGCATAAACCGACAACGAAAAAGGGACGCGGAAAATTCCGCGCCCCTTGCTGCAAGTGGTTTCTGGACCGCTTCAGCCGCGCTTGGCGTCGACCGAATAGGCGCCGGCGCCCGAGGAAGCCAGCACGAGGAAGCCGCCGGCAATCGCCAGGTTCTTCATGAAGCTGATCATCTGCATCTGATCGGCCCAGCCGGTGTGGGCGACCAATCCGGTGGCGACGGTGAAGATTGCCAGCACCCAGGCGGTGATCCGGGTCTGAAAGCCGATGAGGATGGCGAGGCCGCCGAGCAGCTCGAGCAGACCGACGACAATCGCCGTCACGGTCGGCATCGGCAGACCCATGCTGCCGAAGTAACCGGCGGTGCCGGCGATCGCAGTGAGCTTGCCGAAACCGGAAAGCACGAAGATGACCGAAAGCAGGATACGGCCGAGCAGGATGCTGCCTGAGGCATTGGAAGCGGCGTTGGAAACGGTGCCGGAACCGGCAACGGACGTGTTGGTGGACATGATGGGCTCTCTCCGGAAGGGGTTGTGGTGCCCATCCACATAGAGTAGCGCGACTGTTCACCAAAGATGCAGATTTGGTTACAGATTGTTCACCGCAGGAAAGTTTTTGCGATCAGCGCAAGATCATCCCGGATGCGTCATCTCCTCCGGCCGAACCAGGCGGTCGTAGTCGGCTTCGCTGACCAGCCCGGTGGCAAGCGCTTCCTCACGCAAGGTTGTGCCGTTCTTGTGAGCGGTCTTGGCGATCTTGGCGGCGTTGTCGTAGCCGATGGTCGGCGCCAGTGCTGTCACCAGCATCAGCGAACGGTCGAGGGCGGCCTTGATATTGTCTTCCCGCGCCTCGATGCCGACGACGCAATTGTCGGTGAACGAGATGGAGGCGTCGGCGAGCAGTTGCACCGACTGCAGGAAATTGTAGGCCATCAGCGGATTGTAGACGTTGAGTTCGAAATGCCCCTGGCTGCCGGCGAAGGTCACGGCCGCATTATTGCCGAACACCTGGATGCAGACCTGGGTCATCGCCTCGCACTGGGTGGGATTGACCTTGCCCGGCATGATCGACGAACCCGGCTCGTTTTCCGGCAGCGACAGTTCACCAAGGCCGGAGCGCGGGCCGGAGCCGAGCAGGCGAATGTCGTTGGCAATCTTGAACAGGGCGCCGGCGCAGGCGTTGATGGCGCCATGCGAAAACACCATGGAATCGTGCGCCGCCAGCGCCTCGAACTTGTTTGGCGCGGTGACGAAGGCGATGCCGGTGATCGCGGCGATGCGATCCGCCACTCTCTCGGCAAAGCCGACTGGCGCGTTGAGGCCGGTGCCGACGGCCGTGCCGCCTTGCGCCAGTTCCTGCAGGCCGGGCAGCGTCATCTCGATGCGTTTGATCGAGGAGGCGACCTGCGCGGCATAGCCCGAAAATTCCTGGCCAAGGGTGAGGGGCGTCGCGTCCTGCGTGTGGGTGCGGCCGATCTTGACGATGTGGGCGAATGCTTTGGTCTTGGCCTCCAGCGCGGCGTGCAAATGCCTGAGCGCCGGCAACAAATCGTGCACGATGCGCTCGGCGCAGGCGATGTGCATGGCCGTCGGATAGGTATCGTTCGACGACTGGCTCATATTGACGTGGTCGTTGGGATGCACCGGTTTCTTCGACCCCATGACTCCGCCCAGCAGTTCGATCGCCCGGTTGGAGATCACCTCGTTGGCGTTCATGTTGGATTGCGTGCCCGAGCCGGTCTGCCAGACGACCAGCGGGAAATGATCGTTCAGCTTGCCGTCGATGACTTCCTGAGAGGCTTCGATGATCGCCTTGCCGATGGCCGGGTCGAGCCGCTTCAGCTCCATATTGGTTTCGGCCGCCGCCTGCTTGACGATGCCGAGCGCGCGAACGATCGACGCCGGCTGCTTTTCCCAGCCGATTTTGAAATTGCCCAGCGAACGCTGCGCCTGCGCGCCCCAGTAACGATCGGCGGCGACCTCGATGGGACCGAACGTGTCGGTTTCGGTTCTGGTCTCTGGCGCGCTCACATGTCTCTCCGGTCTGTCGAACCCGGCACCGGCGTATCGCGTTGCACAAATGGCTTCAAGCGGAGATTGCGGGCGACAAGGATGCAAATCGCTTGAAGGAGCGCCTCTCACCGCCCAAGCAGCGACTGTGAGGTTGGAGATAGGCGCAAGGTTTCGGTCGATCTAGCCAGACATGACTGGGCATCCCGCTCGAATGCCTGCCACTCAGGGGAACCGGCAAGGACTGCCTCGTGGCGGGCATGGGCGTCCGCGCTGTCGAAGGCGGCGACGCTGATGAAGACGTTTTCCCCTGATCGCACCGGCAGGCGGGGAAAGCTGTTTTCGGCATGTTCGGAGACAAACGCAGCAAGTGGCCACGCGCCATGTGCCGCCAACACGGGAATCGCGTCGGTTTCGAAGCGGCTGGCGAATCCGGCTTCGGCGCCGGGCCGCAGATGATGAATCTTGATAGCAACAATATCCGACAAGCGATTGTCTCTGCTTGGCTTTTCGTGACCCGACAAGGCCGCCCGTTGTGCGCGCGACAGATCGAAGCCGGCGCCCGGCCATGCCGGTTTCAGCAACAGCACGTCGTCGGAGGAGATCATCGTGGCGTTGGCGGCGTCGCGCCAGGCGGCCCAGACGGGCCCCTCATAGAACGCGGTCAGTGCATTTTTCCGCGCTTCCATACCCTCGAAGCCGCGCAGCCAGATGAACATGTCAGGCCGGTCGAGATCGCGAAACTGACCGATGATGGTCATGTCAGCCGCTTCCTGACCCTCGATGAGGTGACCGTCGAAGATTCCGATCAGCGTGTCGCGCCGGCCAGGTTTCAGCGTGTATTGCCTGAGCTCGACGACCGGCGAGGCGTTGAGGCCGGATTTGGACCGGGCATTCAGGGGCAGGCTCATCGCGCAATCTCCAAAACAGGGCGTTCATCCTGTTTTATAAACAGACCGGTTGTCCTGTTTTGTCAATCTGCTATCGTTAAAAAATGTCAGCAGAGATGACCGCTCGCCCAAAGGCGCAGCCCGGCAAACGCACCAACGACCCGGAAGGCCTGCGCAAACGCGTGCTTGATGTCGCCGAAGCCTCGTTTCAGGCGCGCGGCTACCATGCCTCCAGCCTCGGCGACCTGATGGCCGCGGCAGGCGTCACCGGTGGCGCGCTGCATCATCACTTCCCGACCAAGAAGGCGCTGGCCCTGGCGGTGATCGAGGAGCGGGTCGCCGCAGCCGTCGAAGCAACATGGATCGCGCCGGTGCAGGCGGCAGGCTCGGCGCGTGAGGGCGTGCGCAGCGTGTTCGAGGCCGTGGCCGCGGAACTGGAGCAACAGGGTTTCGTGCGCGGCTGCCCGCTCAACAACCTGGCGCATGAATTGTCGCTTGCCGATCCGGATTTCCGCACCGCCCTTGCCGGCATTTTTTCGGCGTGGCGCCAGGCGATCGCCGCCAAGGTCGGGGCCGACCAGCAAGCGGGCAGGGAGCAGGACACCGATCCGCAGCGTTTCGCGGCATTCGCGGTCGCCACCTATTCCGGCGCCATGTCGATGGCCAAGACGACGCAGGATTCTGCTGTGCTGCGCGATTGCCTGAACGCGCTGGAGCAGGGAATTTCCTCAGCAAGAGCGAAGCGACGTCGCAGGGTGCTGCGGCAGTACAAAGCCTTCTGATGCCGGAGCGCCAGTCGCCTTCTGCCCTGCCGGGAGTTAATTCGGCAGCGGTTTGATGACCTCGTAGCCGACCACGCTTTCGGCGTTGGTGCCCTCGTCATAGCGCCTGGCCAGAACGGCCTGCAGATCGGGCGCATAGAGCGCGGTGAATTCATCCTGGGTCTTGCCGGCCTCGCTCTTGATCGTCTGCCTGACCGCTAGCACGTTGTATTTGCAGTCGCCCAGGCTGAACGTCTCCTTGCCCTTGACGTTGATCTCGAGCGTCTCGGTGCCCTTCGGCTGCTTGTTTGCTGCGAGGCGGACGAAAACGGTCGTGCTCTTCGCCCCGGCCTTGAGCGGGAACAGCTTTCTGAGATCGGAAAACGGGATCATCGCAAGCTGACCGGTCTCGCTGTCGCGAAACACCTCGATCAGACCGCCGAACAGAAACTGCGTCTGCGGCGATTGGGATTGGTATTCGTTGGCGACCGACACCATTCCACCCCCCGCCGGTCGAAACTCGCTGTGGATGCCGGGCCTTTCGAGAATGAATCCGGCCTTGGCGGCTTTGGCGTCGATGCACTCGGCACCATGAGCGGCGCTCGCCAGGATGGTAAGTGCCGTTGCGATGGATATAGTCTTCATAGCGTTTGCCCGCGCAAGTTGAGTCCTGACCTGAAGCAATGCCAGACCTGCGGCAGCGTGTCGACATACCGTTCGCGGCAACTGGACGAAGAGGCGCCGGCTGTGCTGAATTTCACGCCATGAATCGCATCTCGGCAGGATCACTCTCCCGGCGCCGCTTCCTGACGCAGGGAGCAGGGTTGGCCGCGGCCGGCGTCCTTGCGCGACCGGCACTCGGACAGACCGGACAGCGCATTGCGCCTGTCGACGCCACCTTCCTGTTCGTCGCCGATGTCCATGCCTGCCGCATGGCCAGCGGGCTGAGCCCCAATTGCCAGCAGGAAGGCAAGACCGACGCCGCCTTGCTGCGCAGTGTCGCCGCGTTGAACGCCATTGGCGAGAAGCACTGGCCGGCCGAAATCAACGGCATCGCCACCAGCCTGCGCTCAGCCGGCAGCCGCATCGACACGCCGCTCGGCCTCGTCGTCGGCGGCGACATGACCGACGACGGCGGCGGCCAGGTCATCCAGCCCAGCGAAGGCACACAGTTGATCCAGTTCAGCCAGCGTTTCCAGCAGGGCGTAGGCCCCGATCGCGTGCATGTGCCGGTCTATGTCGGCCTCGGCAACCACGATCTCGACCAGAACGGCCCGCCAAACCACGTCGACTGGTACCGCCGCGAAATGCGGGACTATGTCGAGGTCAGCCATCGTGCCGGCGTGTTCTTCAAGCCGCCGGTGCCGGTGACCAGTTACGATGTCGACACCGACTGCTACTCGTGGGACTGGGGCGGCCTGCATCTCGTCCAGACGCACCGTTTCGCCGGCGACACCGGCCACGGCGCGGTCTCCGGCCTGCCATGGCTGAAGCAGGATCTGGCGACCTATGCAGCGGACGGCCGCCCCGTCATCCTGTTCCAGCACTATGGTTGGGATGTTTTCTCGATCGAACGGTGGGATGCCGCCAAAGGAACCTTCGACGATGAAGGCGCTGGTGCGCCGCACTGGTGGAGCGAGGCGGACCGGCAGGCGCTGCTGGCGGCGCTGAAGGGCTACAACGTCATCGGCATCTTCCATGGCCACCAGCACGAGACAGCGATGATCTACCGCGGCGATGGGCTCGACCTGTTCAAGCCGAAGGCCGCTTATATGGGCGGCTTGGCGCTGGCGCGGGTGAGCGGCGACAGCATGGACGTGGCGCTTGGCGAAGCCGTTGGCGACCATGGCGAGATCGCCTTCACAAACGCTTTCTCAAAGAGCCTGAATTTCTAACGGCAACTGAAGCAGACAGCGGACCGCTAAACCGCTTTTCTCATCGCTATCGAAACAGCAGCGCAGGGGTCAGATCACCTTCCTGAACTTGTCCTTGATGTCGCCATAGGCCTTCTGCATTTTGCCGGCGATCTTGTCGGCCACGCCTTCAGCCTGGACGCGCCTGTTGCCGGTGGCCTTGCCGGCGGCTTTCTTCACCGAGCCCTTGAGCTGCTTGGCTAGGCCCGCAATCTGACTCTTGTTCACCATGGCCGCATCTCCCGGAATCAATCTGCTGGCTGGGAAACGGGTGGCTGGGGTTTTCGGTTCCGGAGCCCTGCCTCGTCGGTCAATCAACAGGCCACGGCCTTTGGCCCTGACCGCCATGGCGATTGCTACTCGGCATAAAAAGAACGCCCCTCGCGCGTTTTATTGCACGGGAGGCGTCCTTTGTGTCAGCCTTTCCTGAGATTGCTCTCATGAACTGCTGGCGATATTTAAAATGCACGGATGCCAAGATGGTTCCCGGCATGGCGCGATTTTTTTTACATTTTTAACAGCTGGCGCTGGGCCCGGTTTTCGGCGTCAGATCCGCCGTCGAATTGCCTGCGCAGCCAGCGTGCCGCCATCGGCCCGCCGACGACGTAAGCACACGGCGAAAGCAAAAAATTGACACGGCGCCAAAAGAAGTCTAAAAGCAATTCGTCGATATTTGTTTGACCGACTTTTGTTATCCGCGTGTCCAGGCGCGCCTTTGACGAACTTCCCCCATCAAAATCGAGACAAACGCTGTTGTGCATTCGCATGACGGTGAACGAATATTTGCCACGGAAAGGGTTCGTTATGAGCACAGGCACAGTTAAATGGTTCAATGCCACGAAGGGTTTCGGTTTTATTCAGCCTGATGACGGCTCGGCCGACGTTTTTGTCCACATCTCGGCCGTAGAGCGCGCCGGAATGCGCGACATCGTCGAGGGCCAGAAGCTCGGCTACGAGATGGTCCGCGACAACAAGTCGGGCAAGATGTCCGCCGATCAGTTGAAGGCGGCCTAAAACGGAATTCAGCCTCGCCGGTGACCACGGATGTACTGGCACCGGTGAACGGCAAATTCCAGCGCATGACCCCGGAAACGTCAGTTTCCGGAAAGGATCATGCGCAGAATGAGCAAGTGCACGCGCGTTCAACCGGACGCGCGGCGCTCCAGCGGAGGTCAGGCAATGCCTGGCCTTTTGCGATTCGGGCGCCGCAAAAGTTCGAAAAGAGCACCGCGCGTTCGCTTGAACGTGCTAAGGATGCTCCAGCAATTTGAAATCGACTGCCGTATTGCTTTGTGCGTGGTCCTGGTCGAAAGACCGGTCTCGCCATTTTCGGCATTACGCTCCGAACCGGGAGAAAGACCTTGACCGCCACTTCGAAGAAATCCCGCGACCACGCCGAATCCATCTTCAGCAAGACGCAGACCCAGTCCATGTCGCTCAACCGCATTATTTCCGAGCAGGATGCTGTCAGCCAGGCCCGGGAAGCCAAGACCGCGCGGCTGCGCGAACTGCGCCTGGAAAAGGAAGCTGACGAGCTGGCTGCAGCCGCCTCGCTCGCTGCCGCGCCGAAGCGCGCAGGCAAACGCTGATGGCCACCAAACGCGTCCCGCAAGAGGCGATCGCCGCCGATTCGACCATCGCCGATGTCGTGGGAGCCCTCGACAAGCCGGTCGAGTATGTCCGGCGCGTGCTCGAAAAGCTCGAGCGCTGCAAGCGCGCCCATGGCGATGCCCAGGTCAGGCTCGGCGTGCGTGGCCGCTCCGAATGCCCGAACTATCTGATCGAGTATGTCCGTGAAAATGCCAAGACCCATGAGCGCGTCACCCATCAGGATGCCGCCTATAGCGGCAGCACGCATCGCGAACTGGCACCCCGGCACATCGAGGAGGCCAGGAACTGGTCGCCCGAGGAAATGAACATCACGGCGGTCTCGGCGCTGATCGGCCGGCTTCGCAACCCGAATGCGCCATCATCGCGTTTCTCCGACGAGGATTGATATGGCCATAAAATTTTCCGCCAAGGATCAGTCGGCAGCAGCCGCTGCCACCGCAAAGCTGGCCAAGCCGGCCGCCGCGCCCAAAGCCGATGTTGCCGCCGAGGCAGCGACCGACCTGTTCAAGTCGCCGGCGGACGTGGCGTCGCGCAAGACCAGGAAGAAAAAATAGCGCCCTTGCCGCGAAGCGCCGACCTGAATCCCGTAGCCTCAGGGCTGCTCGCCCTGGCGAGCGCCGGGGACTTTTCATCACTGGAGGAGCGCGCCGCGCCTCTCTTCGACTGCCAGAGCTGTGGCGCCTGCTGTTCCTATTCGGCCGAATGGCCGCGCTTCTCGACCGAAGATGACGCGCAGCTCGACCGGATCCCGCAAGACTATGTGGCTGCTGACGAGGCCGGCATGCGCTGCGAAGGCGTGCGCTGCTCGGCACTTTCCGGCGAGGTCGGCAAGTCGACCATTTGTGGCATCTACGACGTCAGACCGGACGTCTGCCGCGCCTGCATGCCCGGTGGCGACGACTGCCTGATGGCGCGCAAGGCACATGGTCTGCCCGCGCTGTGATAACGGGCCTCGATAGGTCTCATTTTGAATTTCCACCTCGGGTGGGAAGCGGCCATTCCTGTCGCTGCTGTGGAATTCCAGCGCTCTGCGGCCAGGCCATCGGATGCGTCGAGTAGAGACGGGCGGCTCAGTCGTTCCTCACTGAGTCAGCGTGTTTTTGTAGATCAGGCCGTCCTTCATGATGATTTTGAAGTTGTTGGCAGGATCGGCCACCAGGTCGAGGTTCTCCAGCGGATTGCCTTCGACGAGCAGGAGGTCGGCGAGCGCGCCCTCTTCGATCACGCCGAGCTTTCCTGGATAGGGATTGCGAAGGCCCGACAGCGCGAGCAGCTCGGCATTGGTCCCGGTCGCCATGACGAGCGCTTCGGCAGGCGTGTACCAACGCACAAGCGACGCCAGGATTGCTCCCTGCTGCTTCGCCAGCGCGCGGGAGAACAGGACATCGGTGCCCCATGCCGTCTTGATCTTGTATTTCTTCGCGAGTTCGTAGGTCCTGCCGATGCCCGGCCACACCTCATCGGCCTTGGCTCGCTCGACCGAACCCTCTCGGAGGCCTGTCCTCATCAATTCGGGAAGCGGCTGCAAGCTCAGCCAAACGTCCTTTTCGGCGATCAGCTTGGCGGTTGCCTCGTCCATGAGGAAGCCGTGTTCGATGCACTTGACGCCAGCCGCGACAGCCTTCCGGATCGCATCCGAGGTGAAGGCGTGCGCGGCGACGTAGGTGCCCCAATTCTCGGCAATTTCAACGGCGGCCCGCAGTTCGGGCTCGGTGAAGGTGGTGACGTCGAGCGGGCTGTGGGGTGACGACACTCCACCGCCCGCTGTCAGCTTCAGCAGCGCGGCCCCCTGCATGAATTGCTCGCGGGCACGCAAACGCACTTCGTCGGGGCTGTCCACGACTATGCTGCCGCCGTTCCTCTCCATGGGGGTGAACAAGCCGCCGATCGTCCGGGGCAAGTCGCTGAGCTGGCGGAAATCCCCATGCCCGCTGGTCACGGTGATCATGGCTCCGGACGGATAGATGCGCGGTCCCGCGATGATGCCTTGATCTATCGCGCGCTTGAGGCCGAACGCCGGCCCGCCCACGTCGCGAACGGTGGTGAAGCCGCGCATCAGCGTATCCATCGCCTCGTCGCCGGCCGCAAGATTGGCGAAGCCGACGTCGCCCATCGCCTCTGCCGGGGTGGATGCAATCAGCATTGCGTGCCAATGCGCATCAATCAGCCCCGGCATCAGCGTTCGCCCGTTGCCGGCAATGCGCTGCGCGCCCTCGGCCGCGATGGGACTTGTCGAAATCCGCGCGATCAGGTTGCCCTGCACCAGCACACTCGACGGAGCCGAAAGTGCGGCGCCCTTCCCGTCGAAGATGCGGACGTTTTCGAAAAGCACGTCATCGGCGCTCGCGCTGGCGCAAAGTCCAAGCAGGAGAGCCGCCGCAAGCATTTCTCTGCCAGAGCGAAGCATCGTGAAAACCGGGCGCGCAACAAAGAACAACACAGTGGCGCAGGACAGGGCATGCGCCACAACCTTGCCTATCGTCAGCTCCTGCGATCCAAAGGATTGGTGACACATGACGATTATCCCGCTTCAGGAGAGGTGGCCACGGCGCAAGGACAAGTTTGTAGCTTACACGGCATCGGGTCAAGAAGTGTTCCGGACTGGCACCGGACCGGCCTCGTTCGCAGCGAAGGTGGTGTCCAAAGTCAGGCCAATGCGATGATGGCAGGGCCAGCAGTGCAAGGTTTGCCTCAGGAAACGAGCTTACGAAACGTCGCCCACGGGAGTTGGATTAAAATCCCGCCGAGGGATTCCGCCTTGGGTCGTGACCCGAAATTCGAAATGAGGCACTACCGGTCCTCGGGCTGGCTTGTGCCCGCGCGTTTCGCTGGCTACCTTGCCGGCGGCAGGTCACCGGAGGACGCATCGTGAGCATCGAATTCTTGTTGACGTCGCTGATCGTAGTGGCTTCGCCCGGCACCGGCGTTCTCTATACGCTGAGCGCCGGACTTTCGCGTGGCGCGCGCGCCAGCATCATCGCGGCTTTTGGTTGCACGCTCGGCATTATTCCGCACATGGCGGCCGCCATCACCGGTCTGGCGGCGCTGCTGCACACCAGCGCGCTCGCCTTCGAGACGCTGAAATATCTGGGCGTCGCCTATCTGCTCTACATGGCATGGAACACGCTGAAGGAGAGCGGCAGCTTGAACGTCGGGCAGGATGTCGCGCCGCGCTCGGCCGGCAAGGTGATTACCTCTGGCATCCTCATCAACATCCTCAACCCGAAGCTGTCGATCTTCTTCTTCGCCTTCCTGCCGCAGTTCGTCAGCACCACCGAACCGCATGCGCTGTCGAAGATGCTGGAGCTCAGCTCCGTCTTCATGCTTTTGACCTTCATCGTCTTTGTCGGCTACGGCATCTTCGCCGCCTCGATCCGCAGCCATGTCGTGTCGCGGCCGATGGTGCTCACCTGGATGCGCCGCACCTTCGCCGGCGCCTTCGTCATGCTCGGCGCAAAACTGGCGCTGACTGAGAGGTAGACAGGGAGATCGCGGGCAGTCGTCGAAGCTGGCGCGCCCTCATCTGCCTGCCGGCATCTTCTCCCCGTATAGGGACGGGGAGAAGTGGCTTGCCGCAACCTTGGCGCACTTTCTGCAACGCTGGCAATTGGCGAAATCGTTCGCGAAGGTGCTTTCTCCCCGTCACTATACGGGGAGAAATGCTCGGCAGGGCAATGAGGGGCAGCGCCAAACCTATCCCTTTACATATCCCATCGCTTCGACGATCAGCCCGTCCGCTACGCGCATCAGATTGACGCCACGGATGGAGTTGCCGTCGGCAGGCCAGTAGCGCCAGCGGATTGTCGCCCGCTCACCGGCGACGAACGTTTCTTCAACGTCGAAGCGGGTGCCGGGTTCGCTGGCGATCGCCGATCACAGCCGCACGCATGCCTCCCGGCCGGCATGGCGGGCGCCATCCGGCGCCGGCACGGTGTTTTCGATGACGCAGTCTTCGGCCACCAGCTCGCCGAGTGCCGACGGATCATGAAGTTGGAACACGTCGTTGAAGCGCCGCATGATCTCGGCCGTCTGTCTGGATTGGTCGTCGGGATGGACAACGATGATGCTATCCCGTTTCATCTCGGTACCTCCTGATTTCATTTTTCCGCAGCGGCGGCCGTGACGAGGTCGGCCATGAGCCTGATTTCCGCCACGCCCGCCAAAGCCCGGGAGACGAGGCATGTTGCTTTCGCCGATTGGGCAAGGCGCTGGAATTCCTCGGGCGCCAGGCCCGGGACCTCGGCTTCCGTTTCGAGGTCGATGCGGGTGAGCGTCGGTCCGGGCGTGCTCGTGCCGAGATGCACCTTGGCGACGGTGTGAATCCCTACGGGGACATGGCCGCCGCTGCCCAGTATGGCGCTCAACGCCATTGAAAAGCAGCCGGCATGTGCCGCCGCAATCAGTTCCTCGGGATTGGTGCCGGGACCGTTTTCGAAGCGCGACGGGAAGGAATAGGCGCCTTCGAAGACGCCGCTGCCAAGCCGCAGACGGCCCGAGCCTTCTTTCAACGAACCCTGCCATTGGGCCTCTGCTTCACGGATGGTCATTTTGTCATCCTCCTCTTCGATGAAACGCGAATATATAGACTGATCTACATACTATATAGACCGATTGTCATATTCGGCGCAAGGCTATAAAGCTCACTCCTGACAGAGGTTGACATGGCGAACGACACTCGCATCCGCATGATCGAGGCGACGGCGCTGCTGCTGAGGCAGCGCGGCTATCACGGCACCTCGCTCAACGACATTTTGAGCGCCTCCGGTGCGCCGAGAGGATCGCTCTACTTTCATTTTCCGGGCGGCAAGGACCAATTGGTCATCGAGGTGACGCGCGACAGCGTGGACAAGGTGTCTCGATGGCTTGGCGAAGAGCTTGCTGCCGAAAAAGATCCGGCGGTGGCTGTCCACCACATCTACCAGTCGGTCGCACGCATGCTGGAGGACAACCAGTTCACGCTTGGCTGTCCGATCGCACCCGTGGTGCTGGACTCGCCGGCCGACGTGCCGGAGTTGGCCGAACTGTGCCGGTCGGCTTTCGAGCAATGGGTAGGCCTGCTGCAAGCGGCCTTCGTCAGGGCAGGGGTGCCCGAGCGCCGCGCCCGCGCCCTGGCGCTGCTTGTCGAATCATCGCTGGAAGGGCTGATGGTGATCGCGCGCGCCACCCGCGACCGCGCCCCGGTGCTGGCGGTGGCCGATGAAGTCGCCGCGCTGATAGAGAGTGCTTTGCCGGCCAAAGAAGTCGCTGTCACGGCGAACTGATACTGCTTGTCTGAGCTTGACAGGCTCGGCCCTCGCCAGCGCCCACGTCTGCACAATTAGTCAACAATCTCTTTGCGTGCGGCCGAAGCAAGGAAGGCGGAGCGGGTTTGTCCCCGTTCACGCGCCGCGGCATCGATAGCTTCAAGCAGGCCGAGATCGAAGGATACATTGATACGCGTTGTGGAACCACGGTCACGGATCAGCGGAACGACCGTCGTCATAGCGCCTTCGCGTACCTCCGCAAGTTCTGGATCATTTGCAATCGCATCGAAATCGCGAGGGGAAGGCACCGGATCGCCGTCGGCCTCCAGCATTCGCACATGACTGGAAAGCGCCTCGACAGCGTTGCGCACAGCCTCGTCTATCGTGTCGCCAGCCGAAATGCAGCCGGGCATATCGGGAAATTCGACGCCATAGACGCTATCAGGATCTTTGCGAATAAAGGCGATGTAGCGCATTTTCTTATCTTGCTTTGTTGAGCAGCCCGCGTGCTTCATCAGCGCCCGAACCGTGCCAATCGGTATGATCTTTACGAGGGTGGGGTCACTTTTCCAGGTTTCGTTGGATGCTTGAAATGATGATGCGAGCCGGTGATGCCGATCTCAAACCACCCGTCCTCCTCAAGCAGTTTGATCAGCTTCCGGCTGTCGCGTTCCATAAGAGCGCTCCGTGTAACATAATACACATTTTGGGGTGATTCAACGCCGCTTTTTAGTGATAGCACGTGAGTCTCGACCTTCTTGGAAGACCATTGGTCATATGAAAAGGGCGACCTCTCGGCCGCCCTTTCCGTAAATGAAGGCTGATGGATTTCTTAGAAATCCATGCCGCCCATGCCGCCCATGCCGCCGCCGCCCATGCCGCCTGGCATGCCGCCGCCAGCCGACTCCTTCTTCGGAGCCTCCGCGATCATGGCTTCGGTGGTGACCAGCAGGCCGGCGACCGAGGCCGCGTCCTGGAGAGCCGTGCGCACGACCTTGACCGGATCGACGATACCCATGGCGATCATGTCGCCATATTCGCCGGTCTGGGCGTTGAAGCCGAAGGTCGGGCCCTTGTTCTCGAGGATCTTGCCGGCAACGATCGATGCTTCCGCACCGGCGTTGGCCGCGATCTGACGGGCCGGAGCCTGCAGCGCGCGACGCACGATGGCGATGCCAGCGGTCTGGTCGGAATTGGCGCCGACAGCCTTGATGCTCAGCGAAGCGCGCAGAAGTGCGACGCCGCCGCCGGGAACGATGCCTTCTTCGACGGCCGCACGGGTCGCGTTGAGGGCGTCATCGACGCGGTCCTTCTTTTCCTTGACTTCGATCTCGGTCGCACCGCCGACGCGGAT
>NZ_JBVVPZ010000053.1:0-45581 GCF_055811415.1 Mesorhizobium sp. WSM4846 | reverse complement strand
ATGAAGGCATCAAGGCGGCCGTCACCAAGGTGCTGTGCGCGACATGGCAGCGCTGCCGGGTCCATTTCATGAGGAACTTGCTGGCGCATGCCGGCAAGAGCGGCCGCCGCGTCGCACGGCCTTCATCGCCACCGCCTTCGCCCAGGAGACGCCCGAGGCCGCCAGCACGCAATGACGCGCCGTCGCCGACCAGATCCGGCCGAAGGTGCCGAAGCTGGCGACAATCATGGACGACGCCGAGCCCAACGTGCTCGCCTACATGACCTTCCCCAAGGAGCACCGTGCCAAGCTCCACTCGACCAATCCCATCGAGCGCCTTAACGGCGAGATCAAGCGCAGGACCGAGGTCGTCGGCATCTTCCCCAACGACGACGCCATCGTCCGTCTCGTCGGCGCCTTGCTGCTCGAACAGAATGATGAATGGGCCGTGCAGCGGGCCCGCTACATGACGCTTGAGACCATCAGCCAGATGAGCGATGATCCGCTCATCAGCCTGCCAGCAGTGGCGCGCTGATCAGTCCGGCCCATGCCGGAGAGCACGGCGTCCAGTGCCGTCAGCTACACCACGCCAGTGGGCACGATCCGAGGAGTCCCGTCATGTCTAGAGAACGGTTTCTGAGAAGATCGACATCGGTGTTGACTAGGGCTCGGCGGCTCGGACGAAATATCCTGCGCTGGCTGGAGGGAGACAGCCGATCCCAACAGCTCAGCGACGAAGTTCTGTTTTGGAGACACTGGTTCTCCACTCAGGGATCATTCTGGCCAGAGGACTACAAGGAACGTCTTGACCCCAATTTACCAATTCAGGATCACGTTGGGCGATATGTCGACAGGTTGACGACCAACCCAGTTTGCATACTCGATGTGGGCGCTGGCCCCTTGACGAAGCTCGGCAAAGTGCATGCCTCGAAAGAGATCATGATTACTGCAACTGACCTGCTGGCATCAGAATATGATCAAGTTCTGAGAGATTTTGGGATCCAACCTCTAGTGCGAACAGTCTTCGGTGACGCCGAAAATCTTAGGACCCAATTTGGCGATTACAGTTTCGACATCGTGCATGGACAGAATTGTATAGACCACACGACTAGTCCACTCAAGGCAATACAACAGATGCTCTCGGTCACAAAACATGATGGTTTCGTCGTGCTTTATCATGCTGAAAACGAAGGAAAGACGGAATCGTACAAGCAGCTGCACAAGTGGGACTTCACATGTGAGAAAGGACATTTCGTTATCAGAGGGCCTGGACCGGGTGGGGATGCGGTAGATGCCACTAACGCGCTGGCCGCTCTAGGGTCTGTTGAATGTAGCTTGGACGACGGCGCGGTGCTTGTTGCAATCCGAAAGCATCCGCAAAGACGCCAGTGATATTCTGGCTAACCTGCTCGCAGGCGGCCTCCTATTTCCGGGGGCATGGGTTCAGATAGCGGTCACCTGAGGTATCGCGGGGTAACACTTCGGTTCCGCTTCGCTCCACCTCCAATCCTTGGCACCCACTGCACGCGTAGTGTCGGTAGCTTTTCAAGTTGTGCGGTTTTTGTAGCACATCAGCTGTCCGCTTTGGGTTGACGGTTGACCCCGGATGAAAGCGGAAGGACATCCGGGGGCCGCTTGCTGGTTCAGGTGCCTGCCGCGGCAGGCTCCTACGCATGGGCTTGTCGCTGCCCTTGCGTCGTTTCCGGTGAAGCGCCGACCTCGTGTCGAGACGCAGTCAAGGCTGGCCGCCGCGCTGCCGAGAGGGGGGCCGGCTGCGACGCTTCCAGGCCACGCCTTGAGGGCGTCGAGCACGGGTGCAGCATGGGTGAGATCGGCTCGCCGATCTCCCGGCCCTCGGCATCATAACGGCCGATGCAGCGCGGGCCGTGGAAGATGGCCAGCCCGTCGTCCGGATACTGGCTCGCGAAAGCCGTTGCAGGCGAGGCAAAAGTTCCGTTCTTCTCGATCTCGGGCTCAGAATTCGTCAAGATGTTCGTAGGCGTCGGCGCCGCCCGTGTGCGCGACCTGTTCGAGCAGGCACGCGCCACAGCCCCGGCGATCATCTTCATCGACGAGCTCGATGCGCTGGGCCGCGCCCGCGGTGCGGGCCCGATGATGGGCGGCCACGACGAAAAGGAGCAGACGCTCAACCAACTCCTGGTCGAGCTCGACGGTTTCGACCCGAAAATCGGCGTCGTGCTGCTCGCCGCGACGAACCGCCCGGAAATCCTTGACCCGGCACTTCTTCGCGCAGGCCGTTTCGATCGGCAGGTGCTGGTCGATCGCCCGGACAAGCAAGGTCGCGTCCAGATACTCCAGGTCCACATGAAGAAGGCTAAGCTGGCGGCGGATGTCGATGCTGAAAAAGTCGCCGCGCTGACGCCGGGTTTTACCGGCGCCGATCTCGCCAACCTGGTCAATGAGGCGACCCTGCTCGCCACGCGCCGGAGGGCGGATGTCGTCACGATGGACGATTTCAACAATGCGGTCGAGCGCATCGTGGCCGGGCTCGAGAAGCGCAACCGACTGTTGAACCCGAGGGAACGCGAGGTCGTCGCCTATCACGAAATGGGCCATGCGTTGGTAGCCATGGCGCTGCCCGGAGTGGATCCCGTGCACAAGGTATCGATCATCCCGCGCGGCGTCGGCGCGTTGGGCTACACGATCCAGCGGCCGACCGAGGACCGATTCCTCATGACGCGCGAGGAACTGGAGAACAAGATGGCGGTGCTGCTCGGCGGCAGGGCGGCCGAGTGGATCGTGTTCGGGCATCTGTCCACGGGGGCCGCCGATGACCTGGCCATAGTGACCGATATCGCCCGCGCCATGGTTACGCGTTACGGCATGTCGGAAAAGCTCGGCCATGTGGCGCTGGAAAAGGACCAGCGCTCCTTCCTGAGCCCCAACCCACTTGCCGGCGGTCCGCGCGAGCACGATTACGGCGAGGCCACCGCCGAGGCTATCGACGCGGAGGTTCGCAGCATCGTCGACACAGCTTTCGCGCGAACCGTCGGCCTCCTCACTGAGCGACGGGATCTGCTGGAAAAGACGGCGCGCAAGCTGCTCGGAATCGAGACGCTAAGTGAAGCTGAACTTGCATCGCTCGTCGGAAACGTCTCGGCACCGGATCGCGCGACAACGGAGGCATCCGATCCGCAATCGGGGAAGCGACCGGTACGACGAGGCAAGGCTGCGGCTACAAACGTCTCGCGCCCCGCCGGGTGATGCCCTTGCCCGTCCCGACGGCAGATCCCTGGCATCGCCAATCTCGACGCGGCCTCCCCAAGTGACCCGTTCCCAGTGGCATAGTGTCGCTGCCAATCACTGAGATAGTCGCCCAGGGCCTGGCAACAACGAAGACCAGCACGGCCTCTCACACGCGCCGGGCGGCCGCAATCCGCGTCGCGCGGCGCCGGTTGACCGGCTTCTTCAGTAAAGGCTAATGAGGCAGCGTTACGCGACCGATCGTTGTGTCTGTTTTTCGGATTTGGCGTTGCTTTCGTCACGGTCCGAATCCGCCAGCTACGGTAGGCCAGGCTGAATGACCGACCACATTTGCCTCGAATTCGCCCCGATCATTGAAGAGCGGTGCTGATTGCAATGCTGGCGCTATCCGTTTACCAACTCTTGCAGACAAAACGAAGGCTCTTATGATCCAGGACAATGCCAGGGTCGGCGTCGTGGTGCCGATGTTCAATGCCGAGCGAACCATTCGCGCCACCTTGACCAGCATCTGCCAGCAGGATCATCAGGCGCTGGACATTATCGTGGTGGACGACGGGTCGACGGACCAGTCCGCCTCGATTGTGGCCTCCTGTGCTGAGAGAGACCGGCGTATACGCCTGATGAGGCAGTCGAACGCCGGTGTTGCGCAGGCCCGCAACAGCGGTGCGGCCTCTACCGATGCCGAGTTTCTGGCGTTCGTCGACGCGGATGATCTCTGGGCCCCTTCCAAGATCTCACTGCAACTGCGCGCCCTGCAGGAAGGCGGTTCTTCCGCGGGCCTGGCCTATTGCTGGTTTGCCCAAATCGACGAGAACGGCCGGGTATTCTCACTGTACAACCGGCCCGACGCCGACGGCCACGTCTTGCAACGGATGTGCAGAATGAATTTTGTCGGCAACGGGAGTTCGATGCTGATGCGTCGCTCCGCATTCGAGCGGGCGGGACAATTCGATCCTTCCCTGAGGGCCAGGAACGCACAGGGCTGCGAGGACCTTCTCATGTGCCTCAGAATAGCGGAAAATTACGAATTCCGCGTCGTGCCTCAGCACCTGGTGGGCTATCGGATAACGAACGTCAACATGTCGAGCGATGTCATGCAGATGCTTCGTTCATGTGAAATCGTCCTTGCCGAGTATCGCGAAAAATATCCGCAGTTCGGCAGCGATCTCGATGCGCATCTGGTCGACATGATCCATTGGCTTGCCATCAGAGCCTTGGTCGGCGGGCGGCTGTTCGCAGCCGGCGACCTGCTGAAGAGATACTTCGTCCTGGAACCGCGCACGGCAATTTCCCGCCTGCCCCACATGATCGACATGTACTGCCGGGCCAGGCTGGTTCCTCGCTGGGTCAAAATTCGAGTGAAGCGGATGCGAAACAAGAACGCCGAGTTTCGGCGCCTTTATGAAGAGACCAGCTGGTGAGCGCTTCCATTTCGAGCGCTTGCGGCGGCACTTCCGCCTGGCGGCGGCGTCTAGATGGGCGAGGCCGACCGTCGTCGGACTTAGGTTGGCTGCGGCGGTTCTCGAAGGCGTCACCTCGTGTTTGGGACCTAAGCGCCGTTTTCGACGAGAGCGGACGGATCAATACTCCTCGGACCTGACTCGTGAAGCTGGCGCGGCGTCGGGGTCTTGAGGGCCACCTGGACGCGCCTTCGAAGCCACTCCGGAGGAGCTGGCTGGCAGATGAAGGTCGGATCGGCGTCGAAAAAATGCCTGGAGGTACAGATGGAATGCGGTGAGGTCGGAACCATGCGCTGTTTAACGGCAAGCAGTCTCGGCACAAAGCGACGCAGCCGCCGCCACAGTTTTTGTGCGATCGGCTTTGCGAAGACATGAAACAGCGCGGCCGGATCGATCCGTGTTGCGTGGACAAACGGAGCGATGGCCGCGCGCGGCGACGTACGGGCGGCTTCGCTGCCATAATACGCTGAAGCCACGCCATCGGACCAACGAAACAAGAAAGACGCTAGCCCGGGATGTCGCGTGCGGACTGTTTCAAGGACGATGCGGTGCGATGTCAGCATGACGACATACTTGGTCGACATAGAAGACGGTGATCGCCGGTAACCAATCAGATACTCGGGAACGACATCATAATCGGAGATCGCGGCAACGTTGAGCTGCATCTGCAAGTCTTCGGCTCCTTGGGCTCCTGCGGCTCTGAGCGATGGGTCGTATCCCCCGGTTGCCGTAAGAACTGATCGCCTGATTAGCGGTGAACTTGCATTGCCAATAAAATTGTCAACCAGCAGCCAGTTGTGAACGTCCCCGCGAGCGAGAGTTGGCGGGGAGCATTCGATCACCAAATCATCATCATCGATGACCCGATACCATGCGTAGACAAGGCCGAGAGACGGCCGAGATTGGAAGAGGCCGTGCTGCTTCTCCAGCTTTGTCGGGTGCCACACATCATCCGCATCAAGCGGCGCTATAAATTCACTCTTCGCCGCATGAATTGCCAGGTTTCTGGCCACAGCAACCCCTTGGTTCTGCTGTCTCAGAAGAGAAATACGCGGATCACTTGTTGCAAATGTCTCGACGATCTCAGCGGTCCGGTCGGTCGACCCGTCATCGACCACTATGATCTCCAGCTGTTTGAAAGTTTGTGAGGCGGCCGACTGGATCGTGTTTCGGATAGTCTTTTCCGCATTGTAGGCAGGAATGATGACGGAAACGGCGGGTTGCATATCGAAAAAAACCTGCTTTTGATGAAGGATGAAAGAAAAGTGAGCGCCACCGGCCTAAATGCTAACATACTGGAGCGGGATAGTATCAAGCCGCGCCTCTCCCTAGCTACTTCAACGTCTGAGAACTCGCCCGATCTTTCGCACTTTCGGCGGCGACATGTGCCAATATGCTGGTTCCAAATCCGCCCAAACTTGTGATGCCTTCATGCTTTCTTTCATTCGCTCACCTCCGTGCCCGTGGCGTCGTGGTCTTATTGCGATCAGCTATATGCTTTGAACACTCACATGTTTGGCGTTTCTGCCGATCGGGATGGCATCCGCGAAGGGACATGAGCGTGGTTTTCGCGGTTCCCGCGGCTGGAGACCGATGGTGATCCCGCGCGTTCTCCTGCAGCTTGGTCGGCTGGTGCGGCGTCGACGCCTGCGCCGTGCTCCCATCATACTGATGTACCATCGCGTTGCAGACATCGCCGTCGATCCGTGGAGCCTGGCCGTCCATCCGGCGAGGTTCGACGAACAAATCGACGCGCTGACGCGGAGCCGGCAGGTGGTGCATTTGCATGAGCTGTTCGATGTCAACGCTCGGGGAAAGCCAGGCAAACCGCTTGCGGTTGTCACGTTTGACGACGGTTATCACGACGTCTACAGCAACGCTCGCCCTATCCTGCAGCGTCACGACTGCCCGATGACGCTGTTTGTTGCGACGGGAGCAATCGGAAGCGGCAGGGAATTCTGGTGGGATGCGCTCTCGCGCATCTGTCTTGAGACGTCTGAACTGCCTGACCAACTCGACATCACGATCAAGGGAGGCAGGCATCACTGGCTTATCCCGAAGATGGTGGATCAGGCCGGCCGTGACAAAGTCTACCGGGAGGTATGGTCGGCGCTCCGAACACTGCCGTATGAGCGACAGAACGCGCACGTCGAAGACATTGCGAAATGGGCGGGCGTTGGTCTCGACGCCAGGCCAGAGCACTGTATTATGACCCCCGGGGAGGTTGGTGACATCAGTGACGACCTGATCACGATCGGCGGTCATACGGTCAGTCATCCCACGCTTCCGGCCCATTCCTTCGCGACCCAGCTTCGCGAGATCGTCGACGGCCGTTCGGCCTGTGAGCAAATGACAGGAAAACGCGTCCTCTCTTTTGCATATCCATTCGGAGACCATGACGCTCTGTCGGTATCTGCCGTCAGGGAAGCGGGATTTGAGTTCGCATGCACGACGCGCGCCGGGTACGTTGCGCCCGAGGCAGACGTGCTGCGTTTGCCTCGATTGTATGTCGGCAACTGGTCAGGGGACGAATTCTTGCGAAAAATCGAGGATCATCTGTTCTGATGAACGCACAGCAGACTACCATCATCACCCCTCGACGCGGCTGGTTTGACCTCGATTTCTGGCACCTGTGGCGCTATCGCGATCTGCTGCTCCTTTTCGCGATGCGCGACATCAAAGTCCGCTACAAGCAGACCTTGCTTGGTCCGGCTTGGCTGATCCTGCAGCCCCTGGCGCTTACCGCAGCCTTGACCACCGTCATCAGCGGTATCGCGGGCATTTCAACCGGTGGCCATCCCGCGCCAATCTTTTATCTGACAGCGTTGGTGCTGTGGTCGTATTTTTCCCAAGTCGTCTCCACAGCGAGCCAGGTCTTCATTGCGAACGGTCATCTTTTCAGCAAGATCTACTTCCCGCGACTCGTCGTTCCCGTGTCGTCGCTGCTGTCGAACAGTGTGGCCCTGGCGATCCAGCTTGGCGTCGCATTGGCCTTCTTGCTCTGGTACCAGCTGACGGGAAAAGTGGACGGGTTGTCGTGGCGCCTCGCGTTCTTTCCGCTGGTGATCATCCAGGTCGCGGCATTCTCGTTGGCTGTTGGGCTTTGTCTAGGAGCGTCAACCGCGAAGTACCGCGATACAGCTCATATGACTCCCTTCCTCATTCAGATCTGGCTGTTCGTGACGCCGATCATCTTTCCTTTTTCGGCTATTCCCGAGCAGTACCGGACGCTGACCGGATTTCTGAATCCGCTCGCTGTCATAATTGATGAATGGCGCTGGTGCTTCTTCGGCACTTCGGCAGTCGGTGCGCCACAAATCGCGGCAGCGCTTGTCACGACCTCGGTCGTGCTGTTCATCGGCGTCGTGATCTTTCAACGCGTCGAACGAACGGCCATGGACATGCTGTGAAGAGAAATGATAACCCTTGCGGCCCCGTAGAGAGTGAAGGTCGCCTTTCGTCGGCCGCCGCGCATTCTGCACAATGGGCACGACGCCGATGCCATTGATCTCCGTCATCACGCCTTTCCTCAATGTCGAGCGGTTTCTTCCGGACGCGATCGAAAGCGTGCGCGCGCAAACCTTGACCGACTGGGAAATGCTTCTCATTGACGACGGATCATTCGACGGGAGCGTTGCAATCGCGGAGGCTGCAGCAACCGCAGATCCGCGAATCCGTTTCATTCGATCGAACGGCCGGCGTCGCGGCGCCGCCGCGGCGCGCAATGCCGGAATCGCGGCCGCGTCGGGCATGTTCTTCACGTTCCTGGATGGCGACGATATATTTGAGCCGGAAAAATTCGAGACGGAACTTGCGATCTTTGATGCGCATCCTCGCGCCAAGGTCCTTTACGGACCGACCCTGTGGTGGTTCCCCAATGAACCTCACAGGAACTGGACCGACTCGATGCCACGCCAATCGGACCGTCTGCACATGCCGTCCGACCTGCTCGACCAGGTCATCGTGCGCCAGCGGGCTCATGTGCCGTGCATCTGCTCGATCATGGTTCGCCGCGAAGCTTTGGTAGCGGTGGGCGGCTTCGATGAGGCGTTCGAGCTCTACGAAGACCAGACCCTTCTAGTGAAGCTGCTGTTGCGCTATCCGGTGTTCGTGACATCCACGCCCACCGGCCGATACAGGCAGCACCTCGATTCGACATCGGCCAAGGCGACTGCTTCCGGCATCTACGATCCACTGCGCCCGCATGCTGCTCGCATCCGCTTCCTCGAATGGGTTGAGATGCATGCGTCGGCCTCGGGATTAATGACGCCGGAGTTGCAGCGGGCGCTCCGCTTCGCATTTGCGCACTATCCGGCCCAGCGTCGGCCCCTGACACTTCGCGATAGGTTTGACCTCGCCATCGAAGCCGCACGCCGGTTCGCTCCGCGGCTGACGCCACGCCGGTTCGCTCGGCGTCTGACGCCACGCCGCATCCTGTCGAAGGTGTTCAGGCTACTGACGAGAGCACGGAAGTAGTGGGCGGGACCGGGTGGCGCGGATTGGATCGCGACCGAGCCTGAGATGTCTGATATCAACGAACACCCGCGCGTTGCCTCTCTGCGAAGCTAAGGAGAATTTGGCTGTTTCATGATCGCAGTCGTCATAACAACTTACAACCACACTCGCTTTCTCGAGGAAGCCATTCAGAGCTGTCTTCGTCAAAGCCGGCCGATGGATGAAATTATTGTCGTCGACGACGGATCCACCGACAACCCGGCATCGGTTGTCGAGCGTCATCCGGGCGTGCGCCTGATCAGGCAGGACAATTGCGGGCTCGCGGCCGCCCGAAACACCGGACTGGCGGCTTCCAGATCCGATTACATCACCTTTCTGGACGCGGATGATCGTCTCCTTCCGAATGCCATTGAGACGGGCGTGCGAATGCTGGTTGCGCATCCAGATGCGGTTCTCGCTTACGGAGCTCATCGCTTCATCAATGGAAGCGGTGCGATCCAGTCAGACAACCATCACGTCGCGCTTGTTGAAGATCCTTATCTTCAGTTACTGCGGACGGGAAACTTCATTGCGATGCATGGGACCGTAGTTTATCGGCGGGAGAGGCTCGCGGCCATGGGCGGGTTCGACGTTTCAATGCGGTCCTGCGAAGACTATGAGCTATTCTTGCGAATTGCCCGGCGCGGTTCGATCGTAACGCACGACGATGTCGTCGCCGAGTATCGCATGCACGGCGACAACATGACGAAGAATCGATCGATGATGCTCGCTGCAGCATTGTCGGTGCTTGACAAGCAGTTAGCAGGTCCGGTTGACGACGATGTGCGTCTTGCAGTCCGCGATGGTAGGCGGTTCTGGAAGACCTACTATACCGGACAGTTGACTACTGATGCCTTGCGCGCGATCCGCGCCCACCCCGCCAAAGCGATTCGCATGCTGCGGCAGGCTTTGCAGATGTCGCCGCCGATCACGCTGCAAACGGCGGCATTTAAGATAACACGCAAGGTCGGCAGGCAGGTGCAACGGCTGCTCGGAGCTTCCGGCGCCGATTGGCGGGCTCCGCGCGTCGGTTCGGTGCGGTTTGGGGATTTCGCACGCACGATGCCGATGAGCCATTCATTTGGATATGATCGGGGCAAGCCAATAGATCGGTATTATATCGAGAATTTCCTACGATTGAATGCGGCCGACATACATGGCCGTGTGCTGGAAATCGGCGACAACAGCTACACGATGCATTTTGGCGGTGCTCATGTCGTCAAGAGCGACGTGCTGCATGTTGATCCCGATGATCCAAACGCGACCATCATAGGCGACCTGTCGCAGCCCGGAGTGCTGCCGTCAAACGCCTTCGACTGCATCATCCTCACGCAAACACTTCATCTGATCTTCGACATGTCGGCCGCGGTCGCTGCACTGGCCGAAGCGCTCAAGCCCGGGGGCGTGCTGCTGCTAACTGTTCCTGGCATCACCCCGGTCGATCGCGGCGAGTGGGGCAGCACGTGGTTCTGGTCATTGACGCAGGCGGCGTTGGCGAAGTTGCTTGCGAAATCCTTCAGCACGGCGAACATGGCGCTCGAAACCCACGGCAACGTCTTTGCGGCAGTTTGTTTTCTTCAGGGACTCGCCAAGGAAGAAGTTTCTGACCAGAAGCTCGACGTCCGGGATACCGCCTATCCTATCGTTGTCACGGCGCGCGTCGTGAAGGACGGGCTGACCGCGGATCAACCCGGCAGTCGAACCGCAGATGTTACGGCTTGAGATCGATGACAGAATTGCCAGCCGTTGAGGTCCGAGGACTTTCCAAGCGCTACCGGCGCGGCGCGATCGGCGTGCGCTCATTGCGTGAGGAGGTCGAACAACTTGTCGCGCGTTTGCGCTCGCGGGAAGCCAAAGCTTCCCTCAACGAATTCTTCGCCATCAAGAACATCACATTTTCCGTTCCGACTGGCACCGTGTGCGGTATCATCGGACGCAACGGCTCGGGAAAGACCACGCTGCTCAAGGTTTTGACCTCGATCACGGCTCCGGATGAGGGCGAGGCAGTGATGCGAGGTCGGATCGGAAGCTTGCTGGAGGTAGGGGCCGGATTCCATCCGGATCTCGACGGGATCGAGAACATCTACCTCAACGGCGCGATCCTCGGCATGAGTAAAGCCGAGATCACGCGTAAGCTAGACCGGATCATCGAATTTGCCGATATCGGCAGCTTTCTCGAAACGCCGGTCAAGCGTTATTCGTCCGGCATGTATGTTCGGCTTGCCTTCGCGATCGCTGCTCATCTGGAGCCGGAGATTCTCGTCGTCGACGAGGTGCTTGCTGTCGGCGATGCTGAATTTCAAAGGAAATGTCTCGGCACGATGAAGAACGTCGCGGGTGAAGGTCGGACCGTGCTGTTCGTGAGCCACAACCTGGCCATGGTTCGGCAGCATTGCACAAAAGCGATTTATCTGGACCGCGGCCTTCTGAAGGATTTTGGCGAGGCATCATCGATCATCGATGCGTACCTGTCGAACACCGCCCCGAGCAGCAACGGATCCGAGCGCGTTGGCGATGATGACCTCTGGATGCAGGTGGCTATTGTGTATCCGGGTACGCGCGAGCGCTGCAGCCAGCTCAAGTTTGGCGGCGATTACGATTTTGTGCTGAAGCTGGGCGCGAGGAATTCGTATCACCGAAGCGTGGTTGCTATCAAGATTTTTGATCAGGAAGGCAACTTGATCTCTGTGCTCGAAAGCCTCGCGGAAGGTGTTGGTCAATTTGACATAGTAGGGCTGGCCAAGGTCGTATTCAGCGTGCGATCGTTGGGATTGTTGCCTGGCACTTATAGCGCTGGAGCGGCTCTCTTTTCGTGGGGAGAGGATAACGCGGGCCTCGACAGCGAGAACTTGCTAACGTTCGACGTTGTTGCAGCAACAGTCAATGACTCATATTGGCCATATCAGAAAGAGCACGGGATTGTGCGACTGTCGCATTCTGCCCAGTTGCTTAAGGTGGATTGAAGGCGCGTGGAGAGACGTCCTGGCGAATAAATCTTCGGTGTAGTTCAATCCGTCGACCGCGCGACCGCAACGCTGAAATCGCGCGCGCCCTGCAAAGACTGAAGGACAACCCGGGCTTGCGGGAACGCCTGGGTCGGGCATCGCGAAAACGGATAATTAGTTCCGGAAAATTTTAACGGAATGTTTGACCGCGCTGTCCCAGAATAGACGGCGCGGTCAAACCCCAAACGGGCGGCGCTGGCGGCTCCGGCAATTCGCCTTCCCGCGCCACTGTCGAGCCGCCACCACACTCCTTCAAAATACCAGCATCGGTTGAATCAACTGTTACCGCACGTGCTTGACGGTGCGTTTTCCCAGTCGTTAGACTTTGATGGAACAGGGCCTTGCCTCGTCCGGACCCCATCGTTCGATGGGAGAACCAGCTGCGCTGGCGATCGACGGCTTAGCTTAAAAGCGCGGGTAAGCCGCAGTCGGCACTGCAAATCCGCTGTCCGACGCATAGAGCGCCACGCCCTTGGTGATGCGAACTTCATCCAGCCAGCCGTTCATATCTACGCCTCCAGCCGCCGCATTTTGAGCGTCGCCGGCACCGTGAACAACCACTCCAAAGCGCCCCCCAATCAAGCCATCTTGCCCATGATCCCGCGGGAATTGGCATCAAGCACCGCAAATCTGACAAAACGCCTCGATTGTGACTGGCCGGAACCAAATTGCAGGCCAGCGCCGTTAGGCACTGGTGTTCCGGTCTCCGGCACAGTCGAAAAGGACAGAACTCGCCCCAAATTTGGACTGCGACGTGTCCAATTGCGCGTTGCCGACGAAGGTGAGTGACCTAGCGAACGAGTTCTCGTCGGTCGAAGTTGTCGCCCCATCGGCCCCCACCGAAACCGCAGAGCAAGCCAACGCTGGAGAAGCTCGGAACAGCGACCGTCACGTTGATGCTGAAAAAAGCAAGATCAGCGGCGGCGTGTTGCTCGACGGAATCGACTGGCGCAATCCACGCTGGACGCAGCGCTCGGCGAAGGCTCGGTTGAGTTCGGCTAGGGCTGTTTCTGCTGGGATTTAGGCGCTGGACGTGGTAGCTTTAGGCATGTCCGAGACCCCGCCGAGATCGCTCTTCTCCGTGCTCGACTGGCTGCCTCCGAGGTCCGCTCCCGAACGGAGGTCGAGTTGGCCGAGGCGCGCGCGGTGGTCTCGACCTCCAAGGCGATGATCGCGCACCTCAGGCTGGAGATCGCCAAACTCCGCCGCGAGCAGTATGGCCGCAACTCCGACATCGACCCGAGGGCCTGGCTCGCGGATGTGCTAGCCCGCATGCCGAACCTGCCCGTCTGGCGCCTGCTGGAGTTGCGTCCGTGGAAGTGGCGCTCGGGACCGGCGACACCTCGGCTGTGCTCGTTGAGGCGGTGGCTGCGGCATGATGCTTAACCTGGATTGGTTCAATAGCACATGGTGGCGAGATGACCCAACCTACAAAAGTTGGCCCCAAGCGTATCCTATCGGCCCTTCAAGGCCGTGGTGCACGAGTGGCAACGAAATTACATCTTACTCTTCTCTCCACGTTCTACGTGGCGCGCCAGACGTTATCAAGAAATGCCGATGCAAAGGCGAGACTGGGCAACAAGGCTAAGTGGACTATCGGCCTCCTCAACGAGCGTGATTGGCACGAGTCGTACCATTCCAGTGAGCCGGAGGCTGCTCAATTCCAAGCCGAGGCTCAGAACCCAGAGTGTCCCATACGGGATCCGATGATCACAAAATATTTATCGACAGAATCTCGTACCGACATTGCCATCATCGATGTCGGGGCCGGGGCAATCACCCAAGTTGGGTATACGCATCCCGGTAAGAACATATCCATTACGCCTGTCGACCCCCTCGCTGATCACTATGCTAACGTGCTGCGCAAGAGGGGCGTCAAGCTGCCGTTCCCGACGATTAAGGGTGAGGGCGAGACGCTACTAAGCCAGTTTTCGCGGGCTAGCTTTGACATTGCATATGCGAGAAATTCTCTAGACCACACCTATGCCCCAGTAGCCACGATCGCGAATATGCTCGAACTTGTCAGAGACGATGGCGTGGTTTTGCTCCGCCATTACCGAAATGAAGCCGAGGGCGGCGAATACGAAGGGCTGCACCAGTGGAACTTCGATTGCAAAGATGACCGGTTCGTCATCTGGAACAAGAACACGCATGTGCTTGTTGACAAAGTTCTCGGCCCGAATGCCAAAGTCTCATGTTCCGTTCATTTTGCACGAAAAGGAGAGTGGCGTGACGAAATCCTAGTCATGATTACAAAGGCTGCTTGAACCGCCCTGGAGGGAGGCTTGTTGGTTTAAGTCAGATAGAGGAAGATTCTCGCTTGCCGCAGTCGCCGCCGCTTTCGATTGCTTGTTGACCGTGCGGTAGGGCTCTTCCGCAAAAAAATCCTCACAACCGGCGGCGATACCAGGTCAGCGCCGTTTCGACGATCCGGTCGATTCCGGATTGCTCAGGCCTCCAGCCGAGTTCCCGGGCCGCCTTGCCGGCCGCGGCCACAAGCGCAGGCGGGTCGCCTGCCCTGCGCGGACCGTAGGCCACAGGGAGGCGCGTCCCTGAAGCCCGGCTCACCGCATCGACCAACTCGTTCACCGTCGTCCCGGTTCCGGTGCCGAGATTGTAGACGTGGACTCCCGGATCGCGGAGAAGCTTCTCCCCCGCCAGAACGTGCGCACGGGCGAGATCGGTGACGTGGACATAGTCCCGCACCGCGGTTCCGTCCCTTGTGTCGAAGTCGGTGCCATTAATGGTAAAAATCCGGCCCGATCTAACCGCCGCCTCGACAGCGAGCGGAATGACATGCGTTTCCGGTTCATGCCGCTCACCGACCTCGCCGTCCGGATCACATCCGGCCGCGTTGAAATACCGAAGCACAACCGCGTTGAGGCCATGGGCATCCGAAAGATTGTCCACCATTCGTTCTACAATGAATTTCGACCATCCATAGGGATTGATGGGCGACTGCGGATGCGTTTCATCAATCGGAGAACGAATCGGAACGCCGTAAGACGCGCAGGTGCTCGACAAGATCAGCTTGTCGACGCCGGCCTTCAGCATTTCCTCGAGCAAGACCAGCGTCCCAAAACTGTTGTTTCGGTAGTAGAGTTCCGGGCGCTGGACGGACTCGCCGATATAGGCGTAAGCGGCGAAATGCGCCACCACATCCGGCCGGTACTGGTGCAGCGCTGCTGCCACCGCTGCACCGTCGCAAATATCGCCCTCGACAAGCGGTCCCCATTTGACCGCGTCGCGCCAGCCGCGCGAGAGGTTGTCATACGCAATGACCGACCAACCGGATTCGGCGAATGCCTTGCAACAGTGTGAGCCGATATAGCCCGCCCCGCCAGTGACCAAGACTGTTTTCATTCGGCTGCAGCGGACCGAGCGGATCCCGATGAGACCAGGTCATCGAAATAGGCAATGGTCGTGACGAGACCGTCGCGCAATGCGATTCCTGGCTTCCAATCGAGCTCGCGCAAGGCACACCCGATATCAGGCTGTCGCTGCCTTGGGTCATCGACGGGCAAAGGTAAAAACCGGATCTCGGATCGGCTTCCGGTAAGTTCGATCACGAGATTGGCGAGTTCGAGCATCGTGAATTCGACCGGGTTGCCGAGATTGATCGGGCCGGTAACATCGTCGGCCGTGTTCATCAGGCGAACCAGACCGTCGATGAGATCGTCGACGTAGCAAAATGAGCGTGTCTGCTCGCCGGTGCCGTACACAGTTATCGGCTTGTTTTGCAGTGCCTGCACGATGAAGTTGGAAATGACGCGGCCGTCGTCCGGACGCATCCTCGGACCGTAAGTGTTGAAGATGCGCGCTACCTTGATCCGCAACCTGTTCTGCCGCCAATAGTCGAAAAACAGGGTTTCGGCACACCGCTTGCCTTCGTCGTAACAGGAACGGGGACCTATCGGGTTTACCCTGCCCCAATAGTCCTCGGTCTGCGGGTGAATCTCGGGATCGCCGTAGACTTCAGACGTGGACGCCTGAAGGATCTTTGCGCGAACCCGCTTGGCGAGCCCCAGCATATTGATCGCCCCATGGACGTTGGTCTTTGTCGTCTGGACCGGATCGAACTGATAGTGAACCGGGCTTGCCGGGCAGGCAAGGTTGTATATTTCATCAACTTCTACGTAGAGCGGAAATGTCACGTCGTGCCGAATGATCTCAAAGGATCTGTTGTCGAGCAAATGCGAGACGTTTCTCCGACTTCCTGTGAAGAAATTGTCGACGCATACAACCTCGTGGCCTTCAGCAAGCAACCGCTCGCATAGGAACGATCCCAGAAAACCTGCGCCCCCTGTCACCAAGACTCGCTTTGCCTGCTGCATGTTTGGGATCCTCACGCCAGTTCTTCACGCAATCGGATGCGCAAAGCCCTAGGGCGAGGATAGGAAAAAAATGCTGCGCCGAAAACACAAAATGTTAACAGACCTGAAATAGTCGCGTGAGTGCGCGGCGCACGATCGATGAAAAGGCCTCTTTGACGGTTTTCGTCCGAACCTCAGCCTACCGGCAATCGACATTTGGACGTGAATGCGCTGCGTTGCATCATGATCATAATAAAAAGGAGATGGGTCCTGCACAGTCTTGACCCGGCTCCTATCGCTGCCGATGAACACCTCGCGACTGGGGGTCAAAAGCTGACATAGGCGATGTCCACTTTCGACCCCCTGCAACCTCTCTCCGCCATTCTACGCCAGTTGCAACTCCCTGCGCGGCAGCCGCGGGAACGCGATCGCCACCGCCACCGCGCCGAGCCCGACGAGGGCCGAGCCGATGAACAGCCAGGAATAGCTGGCATAGGCATCGAACACCATGCCGCCGGCGAGCGGGCCGAAGGCCATGCCGATGCTGGACAGCATGGTGACGGCACCAAACACCGTGCCGAGGATGCGCTGGCCGAAATATTCGCGCGCCAGCACCGCATAGAGCGGCATCACGCCGCCATAGGTGGCGCCGAAGATGACGGCGAGCGTGTAGAATTGACCAAGCTCGCTGACCGCAAGATAGGCTGCGATGACCACGGACTGTATCGCCAGACCGGTAATCAGCACCGGCTTGACCCCCAGCCGGTCGGCAAGCACGCCGTATAAAAGCCTGCCGCCTAAGCCCGCCAGGCCCTCGATGCTGTAGATGCTGACTGCCGCCATCGGCGCTATGCCGCACAGCATGGCATAGCTGACCATGTGAAAGATCGGTCCGGAATGCGCCGCGCAGCAGGCAAAGAAGGTCAGTGCCAAAACGATGAATTGCGGCGAGCGCAGCGCCTGTGGAACCGACATGCCGGTATCGTTGGCGGCAATATTGGCGGCGGCGTCTTCAGCGGCAGGCTTGGGCGGCTGGCGCACCAGCAATGCGGCCGGCACCAGCAGCGCCCATGCCGCGACGCCGATGACGAACATGGCGGTGCGCCAGTCATAGGCCGTGATCAGCCATTGCGCGAAGGGCGAGATCGTCATCGGCGCCACGCCCATGCCCGCCGAGACCAGGGAAACGGCCAAGCTGCGATTGGTGTCGAACCAAGCGGCGGTCAGCGCGATCATCGGCGCGAAGAAGGCGCTTGCCGCGAGGCCGACGAGCACGCCATAGGTGATCTGGAAGACAAGCAGCGAGCCGGTGCGGCTGGCCAGCACCAGCGCCAGCCCGAGCAGCAACGCACCTGTCATCACCACGATGCGGGCGCCGTAGCGATCGTAAATGGCGCCCCAGGCGAAGCCGCCGAGGCCCATTACCAGGAAGTTCAGCGTCATAGCGCTCGATATGCCGGCGCGCGACCAATCTGTGTCGAGCGCCATCGGTTCGAGGAAGATCGCCAGCGAGAACATCGCCCCGAGGGCGACGCAGGTCATCACAGCACCTGCCGCGACGATAACCCAACGATAGGAAAGGCTCATATTTTTCTCCCGAGATCGTTTGGACACGGCGCGACTTCTTTCAAGCTTCGTCACACCGCTTGCGTCCGAAGGACGATGACGACATTTCGAATCCTACAATCCGGTTGCATTTTTTATCCAGTCAGGAAATCGCGCCATTCAATTGCTCCATTGCATTGACCGTGCACCGTCCTGAGCTAGATTTCCAACCTGGCGATCAGGAGCTGTCAGGCATGGAACTTCATCGCGGCCGTCTCATCGACCACGTCCAGCTGGTGGTCAGGGATCTCAAGGCCAGCCGCCGCTTCTACGAGGCGGTTTTCAAGGTGCTCGATATTCCGATCGGCGGCAGCGCCGAGGATTATTTCTGGGCCGACGAGCTGTTCGTCTCCAGCATCGACAGCCGGGCGGCCAGCGGGCAACTGACGGGGCGCCACCACCTTGCCTTCCAGGCAAAGGACCGCGCGATGGTCGACGCCTTCTACAAGGCCGGCCTCGATGGCGGCGGCACGGACAATGGCGCACCCGGCGAGCGGCAGCACTACCATCTCGGCTACTATGCCGCCTTCCTGCTCGATCCCGACGGCAACAACATCGAGGCCGTCTTTCACGGGCCGGCCAACCGCAGCGCCGCTTCGGTGGAGATTACGTTTTAGCTCGATGACAAGTATTCTCGTTACGTCGCGCCGCGCCAACGCTTAATATTCAACTTCAACGCAGCGACGCTCAAAGGCTACCGCATGGCCATCGACGAAGCGCCGCTGTCTTTGCCACGGAGCTTCCGCCCTATCGCGTCAGCGCCGCCATCCGGCCCGCCAGGAACTCAACGAACAGCCGGGCGCGGACCGGTAGCTGTCGCCCATACGCATGGACGATGTGCACCGGCATAGTCGGCATCGCCACCTCGGGCAGAATGCGGACCAGACGGCCGGTGTCGAGATCGTCCTGCACGGCAAACTGCATCAGATGCGCGATGCCGGCTCCGGCCAGCGCCGCTTGCCGGATGGCGCCGCCGTCGTCCGTATCGAGCCGCCCGTTCGGCACGATCACCGCGCCGTCGGCGAAGGTGACCGGATAAGGCCGCCCGGCCATCTGATAGCGGACGGAGTCGTGGCTCTGCAACGCCTCGACCGATGCCGGCCGGCCGCGCCGTTCGACATAGGCCGGCGAGGCCACCAGCACGATCGGCAGATTGGCGATTTTGCGCGCGATGAGCCCGGTGTCCGACAGCGTCCCCATGCGCACCGCTACATCATAACCTTCGCGGATCAGGTCGGCGTGACGGTCGGTGACGCTGAGCTCGAGTTTCACTTCGCCGTGCTGCGCCAGGAATGCTTGCGCCCATGAGGCAATCAGGCCGCGCCCGAGTTCGACGGATGCCGTGACGCGCAGCAGGCCGCGCGCTTCCGCCAGCTGGACGATGTCCTCAGCATCGTCCAGCGCTCTGAGCAAAGGCGCGACCCGCTCGTAATAGGCGAGGCCTTCGCTGGTCAGTGCCAGCCGGCGCGTCGAGCGCTGGATCAGCCGCACGCCCAGCCGCCGCTCGAGCCGCGCCACGCTCTTCGACACCGCCGACGGGCTGGAGCCGACCAGCCGGCTGGCGGCATGGAACGAGCCGGCATCGACCGTGCGCACGAAGGCGACGAGACCGGCGGTCTTTTCGAGGATGGTCATTCAAGAATTCCAGGCACGAAAGAACCGATCGAGGTGATCCTAAATACGCTATCCGATCACCATTAAATACCGCTCATCATCGACAAAGGAGAGATTGATGAGCAAGCTGAACGGCAAGGTCGCCATCGTCACCGGCGCGTCCAAGGGTATCGGCGCCGGCATCGCCAAAGGTCTTGCGGCGGCCGGTGCCGCCGTGGTCGTCAACTATGCCTCGTCGAGGGAAGGTGCGGACCGCGTCGTTGCCGAGATCAAGGACGCAGGCGGCCGAGCCGTTGCCGTCCATGGCGACGTGTCGCAAGTGGCCGACGTGCGCCGCCTGTTCGAGGCCGCCAAATCGTCGTTCGGCGCGGTGGACATCCTGGTCAACAATGCCGGCGTCTTCGCATTCGAGCCGCTGGAAGCGGTGACCGAGGCCGAATTCCACCGTGAGTTCGACACCAATGTGCTGGGCACCATCCTGACCATCCGAGAAGCGGTGAACCATTTCGGCGCCGGAGGCGGCAGCGTCATCAACATCAGCTCGGTCGCCAGCCTCAACCCGCAGCCGAACTCGCTGGTCTACGCCGCCACCAAGGGCGCAGTGGATTCGATCACGCTCTCCATGTCGAGAGAGCTCGGCGCCCGCAACATCCGCGTCAACGCCATCGCGCCTGGCGGCGTCGACACCGAAGGCCTGCAGCGGATCGGCATCGTCGGCAGCGAGTTCGAGAAGCAGGTCATCGCCATGACCCCGCTCGGCCGCTTCGGCCAGCCCGACGACATCGCCCGCATCGCGGTGTTCCTCGCCTCCGACGACGCATCCTGGCTGACCGGCGAGCGCATCACCGCCTCGGGCGGTTGGAGATAGGCGTAGAGCGCGCGGACCTGCCGTTTCACGGACCATCCCACGCAGTGTGACGTCGATAAAACCCTGCAATCGATGACGAGAGCGATCTGAGCCCTATGTTGCGGCGATGGAGGAGCGCCGTGCGGTATCGATGACGGCGAGAAGCCAGGGAGGCAACGGATGACGGACGACGAAAGAGCAATCCGAAAGCTGGTCGAGACGTGGATGGATGCGAGCAAGCGTGGAGACACCGCGACCGTCCTCAGCTTGATGACGGACGACGCGATCTTCATGGTTCCCGGCCGGGAGCCCTTCGACAAGGAGATCTTCGCGGCAGCCGCGCAGGAGATGGCCGGCGTTCATGTCGACGGCACGAACGAGATCGTTGAACTACAGCTTCTTGGCGACTGGGCCTTCATGCGCGGTCGTATCGATATGACCGCAACACCGCCGAACGGGAAGCCGGTGCGTCAATCGGGATATACGCTGACGCTCCTGCGCAAGGAGGCTGATGGTGCGTGGCGGCTGGCCCGCGATGCGAACCTGCTGACCGCGCAAGGCTAGAGCCGGTCTCCGGCATCTCTGCACGGGAAGGCGCGCCAGGGAGCGACAGGATGGCGAAGATGCGTGCAGGTCGCCCTGAACAGCGTTCCCCTCCTCCACTGATCACACCGGCAAGAGGGCGTTCGGCTTGACATCGGCGATGGAGGCGAAGGTGTGCGTTTCGCGCACGCCGGGCAGTGGCAGGATGACCCGCTGCAGGAAATCCTTGAACACCGCCATATCGGCGATCCGCGCCTTCACCAGATAATCGAAACCGCCAACCACCATATGGCACTCCAGAACCTCCGGGGCCTTCGCCACGGCTTCGGCGAAACGGTCAAAGACATGCGGCGCCGTGTGGTCAAGCCGGACCTCGATGAACACCAGCGTTCCCCGGCCGACCTTGCGCGGATCGAGCACCGCCCTGACCGCGGTGATGAACCCGTCGCGGAACAGGCGCTTCACCCGCTGGCTGGCTCCGGTCGGCGACAGCCCGACACGCCCGGCAAGATCAAGCGTCGTCCGGCGCCCATCCTCCTGCAGCAGCCGGAGCAGGCTGCGGTCTATCTGGTCGAGGTCGTCCATTTTCACAATCCACTCTATCTCAGGGATTTGTGTGCTGATTTCACGCAGAGATATCAAAATCAACGTATTTCATCACATAAAACCTCGCAATAACCTGCGCTTCCCTCACCCACTCAAAGCAAACGTGGTGAGCCGATTTCGACAAACAAAAGGAGTGCAAGATGACCAAGGAAGCGTTCAGCCCAGCCGGCAGGAGTGCGGCGGAAATCAGCAAGGGAGCGACCGAGATCCTGGTGCTGAGCGAAGTCGACGTGATGGCGTGCATCGATCTCAGCCAGCTTCTCGATGTTCTGGAAGACGGCTTCAAGGCGCTGTCACAAGGCAAGGTCGTCAATCCACCCCGACCACAGCTCAACATCCCAGGGGCCGGCTACAGCCTCGCCATGCCGGCCTGGATGGAGGGCATGAACCTGACCGTCAAGGTCGTCAACGTCTTCGAAGGCAATTTGGCCAAGAACCTGCCCAGCCACCTCGCCACCATCAGCCTGTTCGATCCGCTGTCCGGCCTGCCGGTCTGCATCATGGACGGCACCTTCATAACCGCGGTGCGAACCTCCGGCTCCGCCGTGCTGTCGGTGCGCGCGCTCGCGCGCCGGGACGCCAGGATAGCGACAGCGGTCGGCGCCGGCGTGCAGGCCAACCAGCACCTGCATCTGTTGCCGCTGGTGCGCGACTTTGCCGAAATCCGAGTCGCTTCGAAGAGCTTCGACGATGCGGCAGCGCTTGCCCGGCTGCATCCGTCGGTGGTGGCGGTCGCCGACCTCGAGGCGGCAGTGCGCAGTTCCGACGTGGTGTGCCTGGCGACGCATTCCTACGAGCCGGTGATCGAGGCAGACTGGGTTCGGCCGGGCACGCACGTCTCGTCGGTCGGGGTGGCACCACCCGGCGGTGAAATGCCGATCGAGCTCATCGGCAAATCCAGTCTTTTTGTCGAGACCAGGGATGCGTTCGAACCGACCCCGGTCGGTTCTTGCGAGCTTGCCGGCTTCGACCCGGATTTCGGCACTGAGCTTGGCGCCATGCTGCTCGACCGCGCGCCGGGCCGTGTTTCGGATCAACAGATCACCACCTACAAGGCGATGGGCATTGCCATGGAAGACATGGTCGCCGCCGATCTCGCCTATCGTTGCGCCAAGCGTCTGCGCAAGGGAAAGCTCATCGTGCTGTAGGCGTGCCGCGAGCCAGGCGGGATCGACGTTGCTGACAATGGCGCTTTCGCGGAAGCGGCCGGGCTAAAGGGCGGTCCCTCAGGCCGGCACACGCTTCAGCGCCTGCGCCATGCAGTGGATGCCGCCGCCGGTCTTCGAGACCTCGCTCATGTCGACCGCCGCCACTTCGAAGCCGCGCGCCTTGAGTTGGCCGATCAGCGTCTGGCTGGATGTCGGCGCGATCACCCGGTCCTTGCCCAGCGACATGAAGTTGCAGCCGAGCGCCATCGTGTCCTGGAACGGCACGTCGATGATCTCGTGGCCCTTGCCCTTCAGCCAGTCGACGATGCCCGGCTCGGTGCAGGCGAGGCAGACGGCGGTCAGTTTCTCGGCGATCGGCACCACCATCAGATCGATATGGACATAATATTCGTCGATGAAGGCGATGCGGGTTTCCCAGCCCTCCTTGTCAAACCAGACCTGGACCTGGCGCGCGCCCTCCTCCTGGGTGCGGGCGCCGCCGCAGCCGATCAGCACCACGCCGTCCTCGATGACGTTGAAGTCGCCGCCCTCGAAAGTGCCCGCCGTGACCATGTCGTAGATCGGAATGCCGAGCTTCTCATAGGTGCGGATCGCCGCATAGTTCTCGCCGCGCCGCCACCATTGGGACATCGCGGTGATGATGGCGCCATACGGCGTCATGACGCTGGAATCGCGCGAATAGACCTGCATCGGCAGCTCCGGCGTCGGCTCGTGCCAGTGGATGTTGACGCCGAAATGCTCGTAAGCGGCGACCAGGTCCTTGTGCTGCGCCTGCGCAATCTGGACGTTGCACGGCGCCTCGCGCAAATGCTTGCGCGATAGCGAGCTGGTCGAGAGATGGCGCAGGAAATTCGGCGAACCGAGCAGCACGTCGGTCAGGACGTCGGTCTCGTTGGCAAAGCCCCAGGCGGTCAATGGCTTGGTGCCCCCGGCCGGGTTGCGGCGCTGCAATGAAAACGGTTCTGCTACGATGCGGTCATGGACGGTCATGGGATTTCTCCTGGCTTCGAGTGATCACGCGGCTTGATTGCTTGGTATCCACCAGTCCCGTCCGCGCGGGGTGGTGACATATTCCGGCCAGCGGAAATGGATCGGCGGTTCGTAGTCGCAGAGCGGCGCCAGCCAATTGCTGCCACCAATGCCGCCGCCGGTGCGGGCAACGAATTCGTCCATCGCCGCGTCGCGGGCCGCCTTGTCTTCCAGCAGGCGAAGGGCTGCCAACGCAATCGTCTTCGACGCGCAGGCAACCATCGGATCGATGGTGGCGGAAATGCCGCCCAGCGCATTCATCGCCCAGGACGGGTAGGCGTGGCCACTCTCGCAACGCAGCGCCGGTCGGGCGACATAGAACCGCGCCGTCGGCGTCTGCCACGACATGTCGGTGTAATCGTCGGAGGTCGAATTCAGCTGCGACGGCGGCAGGTCGCGGCGCAGCAACGCCTCCGCCTCCTCAGGCGCAATCAGCTGCTCCAACTCGGCGATGAACGGCTCGTCGGTCGCCGCGCCGCCGGCATTGACCTGGATTTCGCGGGCAATCGCCTTGGCCGCCTCGTCCCAGCGCGGTGGCCCGACGGTCGACAGCGCGTCATAGACGATGCCTGACATTGCGTGATTGGCCAGCCCCGACCGCGACTTCGATACCCAGTGCCGCTCATGGCGGCAGCCGCTCATCTTAGCGGCGGCTTCCGCATTGCGGTCGAGCACGGCGGTCACCTGCTCAGCCATCGCCAAGGTCGGCACGCGGATCATGTACTGGATCTCGGCCAGACCCGCCGGCAGATTGTCGGCGGTCGCCTGCCCCGCGGTCAGGATCGCCTCGCTGATCGACCAGCCGCCCTGATGCGGCAGCATGGAATCACGCAGCGCCTTGGACGCCATGTACATCATGACAAGCGCGTCGTTGGCGCCGGGCGCCCGCACCGCCGAATGCGCCTGCGGAATCGGCGCGCCATCGCTTGCGCGAACCCAATTTTCGGGTTCGTCGCAGACAAAGCGATAGATCATCGCATAGGCCGCGCCGCAATGCGTGTCCCAGCGCGCCGTGTTGCAGAGCGGCAGCATGTAAAAGGGATGGAACGAGATCATGCCGGCGAGGCCATCATAGTAGCCCTTTGCGGCATGGATCGGCTTCGATCCTCGCACTTTCTCCGCCGGCTCGCCGGTGAAGCGCAGCATGCCCGATATGCCGTGGCGCTGCATCGCCGCCTTGGTCGCCAAAAGCCCGCCCAGGCTGGCAATGCCGAGCCCGGAATGCGGATCGGTGTGGCCTCCGGCCTGTTCGCCAAGGCCCGGACGCGGTCGCTTGACGGTAGCTGCGTCCTGACAATTGCCGGGCACCGCGTCATACTCGGCATACATGCCGATCGTCGGCCCGGCGCCGTTGGTCCAGTGGGCGCAAAAGGCGGTCGGCATCCCGCCGGAGCCTTCCTCGACCGAAAAGCCCTCGTGCTTCAGACGCTCGACATACCAGGCGGCCGACTGGTATTCGCGCCAGGCGGTCTCGCCGAAATCGAAGATCGTCCGCGTCCACGCCGACAGCGACCGCTGGATGTGGTCGAGACTGGCAAGCGCGGTTGCTTGGGCCGAGGTGGTCACCGGATCCTCCATCGGTCAAAGAAAGCAGTGAAGCGCCTCGCCAAAAAGTGATATGTTTTCCCGGCTCATGCAAATTCGGTTCACCTCTTGAGAATTCCCTCGACGCAGGCGCTGCGCGCCCTCGACAGTTTCGCCCGCCACGGCAGCGTCTGGCGCGCCGCCGACGAACTGCATCTGACCCGCAGCGCGGTCAGTCATCAATTGCGGCTGCTCGAGCGCGATCTCGGCTTCGATCTGCTCGAGCGCATCGGCAAGGGCGTGGCGCTGACACCGCGCGGCCAGCGTTACGCCAGCGACGTGCGGAAAGCGCTGACGGTGCTCGGCGATGCGGTAACGCGTCATGCCGGCACCGGCGTCGGCGGCTCGTTCAGCGTCAGCTGCACGCCGGGCTTCGCCTCGCTGTTCCTGTGCACGCACATAGGCGAATTCCGGCAGATGTACCCCGATGTCGCGCTGCGCATCCTGACGCCGCGGCGGCTGGACGACGTCAGCAATGCCGAGGCCGACGCCTTCATCGCCTTCGGCGTCGGCAACTGGCCGAACCGCGCGGTCGAGCTGTTGTGCGAGATCTCGTTCACGCCGCTGTGCAGCCCGACGCTGCTCAACAAGATCGGCGGGTTTTCCAGGCCGGCCGACGTGCTGCGCGCCAATCTCCTGCATCTCGGCGATACCGAGGACTGGGCGCGCTGGCTGGCGCTGTCGAAGGTCGAGAATCCCGACACCGAGGGCGGCATCTTCTTTTCCGACATGAACCTGGTCTTTTCGGCCGCCATCGCCGGCCAGGGCATCGCCATGGGCGACGAACTGACCAGCCGCCGGGCGCTGAGCGAAGGCCGGCTGGTGCGCCCCTTCGACATCGCAATCAGTTCGCCACGCTCGTATTTTCTCGTTTCCGAGCATGCCAAGGCGGCGCATCCGGTGCTGGAGGCGTTCGGGAGGTGGCTGAGGTCGAAATTGTCGGAGATTAGCTAATCTCCCCCCTCGAGGGGGGAGATGTCGCCGAAGGCGACAGAGGGGTCGCCGCGCGTGAAGCCCCAGCCTCCAATCTGCAGCAGCGGGCGAGCCCAGTCGGACCGACCCCCTCTGGCCGCTTTGCGGCCATCTCCCCCAAAAGGGGGGAGATTGGCGCCATAGATGAATCAAATTTGCCGATGCGGCGAAAACTATTCGGTTGCGGTGAGCCGCCGCCCTGCCTACGATTTCAATCAGCATTGAGGACAAGGCAGGATGCAGCAACCCGGCCGTGCCGCAGAGATCAAGGCAATCGGGATCGGCAAGAGCTTCGGCTCGTTCCGTGCGCTGGACGATCTGACGCTCGATATCGGCCGCGGTGAGTTCCTGACCCTGCTCGGGCCGTCGGGTTCGGGCAAGACCACCTTCCTGATGATCCTTGCCGGTTTCGTGCAGCCGACCGACGGCCGCCTTTACAGCGACGGCGTCGATATCACCGAGCGGCCGGCCGAGCAGCGCGCCGCCGGCATGGTGTTCCAAGGCTATGCCCTATTCCCGCATATGAGCGTCGAGGCCAACATCGCCTTCCCGCTCAAGGTGCGCAAGAAGTCGGCGGCCGAGATCAAGCGTCGCGTCGGTGAGATGGTCGAGCGCGTCGGGCTGAAGGGCCACGAGAAGAAACTGCCGTCGCAATTGTCCGGCGGCCAGCAGCAGCGCGTGGCGCTGGCGCGCGCCCTGGTGTTCGAGCCGGGTGTGCTTTTGCTCGACGAGCCGTTCTCGGCGCTCGACAAGGGCCTGCGCGGCCAGATGCAGGCCGAGATGAAGCGGCTGCACCAGGAAACCGGCACCACCTTCGTCTTCGTCACCCATGATCAGAGCGAGGCGCTGGCACTGTCGTCGCGCGTCGCCATCTTCAACCACGGCAAGTTGCTGCAGGTCGGCGCGCCTGACGAGGTCTACGAACGGCCGGCCAACCGCTTCGTCGCCGAGTTCCTCGGCGAGATCAACATGCTGCCGCTGAAGGGCGTGCGCAACGCCGACAACGGCGCCACCGGCCTGTGCGAAGACCGCACCATCACCCTGCGCGGCAATGCAAGCGCCGTCGGCAGCAACGCCATCCTGGCGATCCGGCCCGAATACATGTCGATCGCCCCCGAAGCGACAGCCGGCGAGAACGGCATCGCCGCGACTGCGGTCGCCTCGACCTATCTTGGCGCTGCGACGCGGCTCGATCTCACCACGCGCCAAGGTGCCAAGGTGACGGTCTCGGTGCCGAACGAGGTCGCCGCTTCGGCACTCAGCAAGGGCAATTCCGTATGGCTGACATGGCCTGCGGAAAAAGGTTTCCTCCTTCCGGACGGAGGACAATGACGATCGGCGTGGCGAAGCTGAAATTCGCCAGGCTGGCTTTCGGGAAATATCAACGACAAAAAAGGGGAACTGACATGACAAACAATTCAGAGATGAGCGACACCAGGAAACACGCCATCGAGACACTGTCCGCCAGGGCGGTGCGCGGCGAGATCTCGCGCCGGCAGTTCACGCAGCTGGCTGCGCTCGTGCTGGCCGGCACGCCGATGCTGCTGCGCTCGACCGGCGCCTTCGCGCAAGCCAAGGAACTGGTGCTGGTCAACTGGGGCGGCGACGCCATCACCGCCTATGACGCGGCCTATGGCCAGGCGTTCACCAAGGAGACCGGCATCACCGTCAAGATGGACGGCTCCGGTCCGACCGAGGGTGCGATCGCCGCACAATTCAAGAGCGGCGCCCCGACCTGGGACCTGGTCGACGTCGACCCGTTCTCGGCCATCACGCTCGGCGCGCAGGGCATGCTCGAGCCGATCGACTATTCGATCGTCGACAAGAACAAGATGCGGCCTGGCTTCGGCTGGGAGCACGCCGCCTCGACCTATTTCTTCTCCTATGTCATCGCCTACGATTCCGAAAAATTCGGCAGCCAGGCACCGACCGGCATGGCCGACTTCTTCGACGTGACCAAATTCCCCGGCAAGCGCTCGCTCTACAAATGGGGCGTGTCGAGCTGGGAAGCGGCACTGCTCGCCGACGGCATCGCGCCGGCCTCGCTCTATCCGCTCGACCTCAAGCGCGCGCATGACAAGATTGCCGCCTTCAAGGAGAATGTCGTGGCCTATTGGGGCGGCGGCGCCGAAAGCCAGAGCGTGCTGCTCGACGGCGAGGCTTCGATGGCCATCGTCTGGTCGACGCGAGCCTCGCTGATCGAGCAGGACTCCGGCGGCAAGATCAAGTTCATCTGGGACCAGGGCCTGATCTCGCCCGGCGCGCTCGCCGTGCTCAAAGGCAATCCCGGCGGCAAGGACGCGGCGATGAAGTTCATCGCCAGCGCCCAGGATCCGCAAAAGCAGCTGATCATGTTCGACAAGCTCGGCCAGGGCCCGGCCAATCCGGCCACCGACGCGCTGATCCCCGCCGACAAGAAGCGCATCAACCCGGTCGACCCCGAAAACATGAAGAAGCAGATCCCGCTCGACATGGAGTGGTACGCCAAGAATTACGGGGCCGCACTCGACGAATACACGAAGATCATCTCCGCCTGATAGACCGGGATAACCGGAGCCAGATGAAAGCATATCTCTCCGACAGGATGGGCGCGGCGCTGTTGATGGCGCCGCTGCTGCTGTTCCTTGGCGCCGCCTACGCCTGGCCATTCTTCGGCGTCGTCAACTGGAGCTTCACCCTGCCCGAGCCGGGGCTCGGGCAATATGGCACGCTGCTTAGCGACCCGCTGGTGCAGTCGGTGTTTGTCCGCACGCTGCGCATCGCTGCGATCGTCACGATTGTTTCGGTTGCCGCCGCCTACGCCATCACCGTGGTCTGGGTGCGCGGCACGCCGGCGCAGCGGGTGATCGCCGAGTTCTGCATCCTGGTGCCGTTCTGGATCTCGGTGCTGACGCGCGCCTTCGGCTGGGTGGCGCTGTTTTCCAATCGCGGCCTGTTCAACACCTGGCTGCAGGCGATCGGCTTCATCTCGGAACCGCTGACGCTGGTGCGCAACGAATTCGGCGTCATCGTCGGCATGACGCATTTCCTCATTCCCTTCGCCGTGTTTCCGCTGGCGTCTTCGATGCGCAGCCTCGACGACCGCGTGCTGCTGGCGGCGCGCGGGCTCGGCTCCAGCCGCATGCGCACCTTCTGGTCGGTGTTCGTGCCGATGACCCGCTCCGGCATCATCGGCTCGGCGCTCATCGTCTTCGTGTTTTCGCTCGGCTTCTTCGTGACGCCGGCGATCCTCGGCGGCGGCCGCAGCGTGATGATCGCCGAGCTGATCTATCTGCGCATCTTCCAGAGCCCGGACTGGGGCCTGGGGGCGGCGATCAGCGTCGTACTGGTGCTGTTCGTCGGCGCACTGATGGCGCTGGTGTTCCGTTATGTCAGGCCTAGGCAGCTGATCTGATGCCGACCTACCGCCCCGGCCCCGTCTCGCTGATCCTCGCCGCCCTGGTGGCGCTGTTCCTGTTGTTGCCGCTGCTTGCCGTCATTCCGGTGTCGCTGACGCCCACCCGCATGCTGGCGATGCCGTCCGGCGAATTGTCGCTGCGCCACTACCGGGCGCTGATCGAGGATCCGCGCTGGATCAATTCGATCCTGCTCTCGATCAGGATCGGCGTCGTCAGCAGCGCCTTTTCCACCGTGCTGGCGCTGTGCTTCAGCCTCGGTGTGTGGATGTTCCAGCCGCGCTTCACCGCCGCGCTGGTCGGCTTCGTGCTGCTGCCGATGGTGGTGCCGCCGGTGGTCTCGGCGATCACGCTCTACTTCCTGCTGACCTCGATCTCCGGCGTCTCTTCGTTCTTCGGCTACGACACCTGGCTCGGTGTCGCCATGGCGCATGCGGTGATGACGGTGCCCTTCGCAACGGTGCTGATCCTGGTGTCGCTCAGCCAGCTCGACCGGCGCATCGACCTTGCCGCGCGCGGTCTCGGCGCCACCGTGTGGGAGCGCGCCACCCGCATCATCATGCCCAACATCAAATTCGGCATCGTCACCGCCGCCCTGCTGTCCTTCGTGCTATCCTGGGAAGAGATCGGCGTCACCCTGTTCATCACCTCGGTCAACGCCATCACGCTGCCCAGGCTGATGTGGATGGGCCTGCGCGACAACATCGACCCGGCGATCGCCGCCCTCTCGGTGATCCTGATCATCATCACGGTGCTGGTGCTGGCGGCGCGCAGTGCCGTGGTCAGGCTGCGCGGGGGGCAGTGAGGCGACCGAAGCTTGGAAAAACCGATCAAGTCAAGGTTGGCAATCCTTCGCGCCCCCCTCTGTCCTGCCCTCTTTGCCACCATTTGGCATCTCCCCCACTTGGGGGGAGATTGGCCGTACATCTCCGCTTTCGCCAATCACTACCGCCGAAGAAAGGAGCCGTCGCCGAAGCTGCCGATCTCCCCCCAAGTGGGCGAGATTGCCGGCAGGCCAGAAGGGGCGCTGTCCCGCCAACTGTCGAGCGGATATGCGCTCCGCTTCGGGCGACGGTCTTCTACCCCATGGCGTGGCGGATCGACTTGGACAGACGGCTCAGGAATGCCGGTCTAGACGATGCGTCGAGCTTCCACGACAGCACCGCCGTCGCCATTTTCCGCGGCAACACCCCGACCGACAGGAACCAGGCGGCAAGGACGGCGCGCCGGCGCAGGGACGCGGTCATTTCGAGGCTGGCGACGGCGCCCGCCGCCCCAAGCGCCAGCCGGGAATCATTGGCCACGGGGTGCCGGCGCCTGTCCGCGCACAGCGACGCCAGCCGCTCTTCCAGATGGACCGGATCGTGGCGGACAGCCTCCGACGGCACAATCGTCAAGCCGATCCCGGAAGCCTGGTCCGACAGCGCCTGCATGCGGCGGAAATCGTGGGTTACCCGCCAGCGTGCCCGTTCGGCGAGCTTTTCACCGAACACCGAATGGTTGGCGCCGTGGATCCGGTAGGCGCCAACGCATTCGTCGATGGACTGGACGTGTCCGTACATGGGCGCCAGCGTTACAAGGTAGCCATCGGCGCCCTGGCGGAACTCCGCCTCCGGTATAGGCATGATCGATTCGAGGGTTGTACGATCAAAGGCCAGCCCGCTGGTCACAGTCGTCTGATAGCGGCCCTTGTGCAGGAGTTTCGGCATGACGTCACCGCTGTCGAAGGGCAGTTCGCGCGGCGGAAAGACGTCCTTGATGCTTTGTCGTTCATCGACGATATGCAGCCTGGACTGCACCTGGGCCGTTGCCGCATCCCAGGTGTCGACGATCGTCGAGACGGCGGTTGGATAAAGATAGTCGTCGGCGTCGAGGAACAGGACGATCTTGCCCGAGCTTGCCGCGAACCCGGTGTTGAACGCCGCCGCGTGCCCGCCATTTTGCGCGCGCGGACAGGCGAGGATCCTGTCCCCATATGATCCCATGATTGTCGTGGAATTGTCCTGCGAGGCATCATCGACGACGATGACTTCGACATCCGCGTAGTCCTGCTCGAGGGCGCTATCGATGCTGCGTTTGAGGAAACGCGCGTAATTGTAGTTCGGAATGATGATGGATACCGGAATCCTCGGGACAGACTGCATCGCATTTGACCTCGCATCTTGCTTTGGTTTCGGCAAACCCGCGCGCGGGCCTGGTTCCTCTTCAAGCGCGTCCCACGAAATTCCTGGGAGAAGGCTCGCGCCTTTCGTCAGGACGGGTCACGTCTCTTGCTTTGCGACTTCATTTTGAGGCCGCTATTGCCTTCAAGAGCTGCCGCCGAGATCATGGTCGACGGCAGCAAGGGCTCCGACGGTTCGGCTCGGATGACACGACAACCGAGCCTGGCGGAAAGGCTTGGGTCGCGATCAGGTCGGGACCGAAGCGGACAGGCACTTTGAAGGCATGGCGGATACTGACCCACAAATGCGGCTGGAGCAAGCCCCAGGCCAAGACCAAAGGCTCACAAGCCTGTTACGTCTCAGGCGGCATGCAGCGTTGGAATGGCGCTGACATCCACTTCGCGCTCCGCGTGCCAGGCATCATAAGCGGCCTGCATCCGGAGCCAGATCGCGGCGCCGTCGCCGAACGTCTTTCCAAGGCGGGCGGCGACGGCCGGCGACACCGGCTTCTTCTCGCGGATGATGTCGTAAAGCTGCTGGCGCGAGATTCCGAGCAGATTGGCGATTTCCACCCTGCTCTTTCCGGTTGCCGGGATAATGTCGTCGAGCAGCGCTCCAGGGTGGGAGGGGCAGCGGTCCATCGGACGCGTCGTCTCATACACGCTCATACCCGATTCTCCAATCTATTGCGCGGCAACCGGCAGGATACGACCTGCGACGATCGCCTTACAAGGCCGATCGTCTTTCCCGGAGCCGGCGAACCGGCTCCGGGCCGTATGGTGGCAGGCCTGAACAGTCACGCAGCCTGCAGCCCGGGCAGCGACAGGTCGGCTTCTTCAGGCAAGTCGCCGGCCATCGCGGCAGCGAACCTGGTCTGGTCGAGTTCCCCTTCCCAGCGCGCCACGACCACGGTCGCTACCGCATTGCCGATGAAGTTGGTCAGCGCCCGGCATTCCGACATGAAGCGGTCGACGCCGAGGATCAGCGCCATGCCGGCGACCGGCACTGCAGGCACGACCGAGAGCGTCGCGGCCAGCGTGATGAAGCCGGCGCCGGTGATGCCGGCGGCGCCCTTGGAACTTAGCATGGCGACGGCGAGCAGCAGGATCTGGTCGCCGAGGGTGAGCGGCGTGTCGGTCGCCTGGGCGATGAACAGCGCGGCCAGCGTCATGTAGATATTGGTGCCGTCGAGGTTGAAGGAATAGCCGGTTGGAACGACTAGCCCGACCACCGAGCGGTTGCAGCCGGCGCGCTCCATCTTGGCAATCAGGCCCGGCAGTGCCGCTTCCGAGGACGAGGTGCCGAGCACCAGCAGCAACTCTTCCTTGACGTAGCGGATCAGCGCCAGGATCGAGAAGCCGTTGTAGCGGGCGACCGCGCCCAGCACCACCAGCACGAACAACAGCGATGTCAGGTAGAATGTGCCGATCAGCATGGCGAGGTTGGCGATCGAGCCGATGCCGTATTTGCCGATGGTGAAGGCCATGGCGCCGAAAGCGCCGATCGGCGCGGCCTTCATCAGGATGGCGACGAGGCGGAAGATCGGCGTGGTCAATGCCTGCAGGAAATCGAGGACCGGGCGGCCGCGATCGCCGACCGCGGCAAGAGCGAGCCCGAACAGCACCGAAAAGAACAGCACCTGCAGGATGTCGCCCTTTGCGAAAGCGCCGGTGATCGTGTCGGGGATGATGTTCATCAGGAAACCGACGATGCTGGTGTCGTTCGCTTTTTCGGTGTAGGTCGCCACCTTTGTGGCATCGAGCGTGGCCGGATCGATATGCATGCCGGCGCCCGGCTGGATGACGTTCGAGACGACGAGGCCGACGACAAGCGCCAGCGTCGAGAATGCCAGGAAGTAGATCATCGCCTTGCCGGCGACGCGGCCCACCTTCTGCAGGTCGGAAACGCCGGCGATGCCGGTCGCCACCGTCAGGAAGATCACCGGTGCGATCACCATCTTCACCAGCTTGATGAAGGCGTCGCCGAACGGCTTCATCGCTTCGCCGGTTTCGGGATAGAAGTGGCCGAGCAGCACGCCGGCGGCGATCGCCGCCAGCACCTGCACATAGAGATGCCGGTAGAACGGAAGTTTGCCGCGCGGCGCGGCGGCAGCGAATGCTGTCTGCATGACGTCCTCCATTGTGCTCCGATCGAAAGCTCGACCTCCCGGAGCGTTTGCATTTGACCCCAGCAGCCTCGTGACCGCTGAAGTCGTGTTTGCAACTGCCGTGCCAGACTGCGCTTAAGAGGCTATCGATTTGATTTTGTTGAGTATCCTCGAACTGAAACTTTTGGCTTTGCCCTCACAAAGTGCGGATGTTCGCATGGCCGAATTGTGCTTTGTGCGAAATCATGCACAAATGGGCGATGCTGCAACGCCCCGCCGCTGCCTTGCCTTCGACGCCCGAGCAACTCGGCAGGCGAGCGCGCCGTGCCTGGCTGCTGTTTGCGGCCATCGCCCTTGCGACGGCAACGGCGGCACTTTACGGCGCTGGTCTCTATGGCCGTACCACGGAGCTCAGGGGACTGGCGGCGCAGGGCCGCACCGACGCCAATCTGAAGGTCGCGCTATTGCGCGCCGTTCTGGAAAGCCCGCGCGCCCTGCCCCTGCTTTTGTCGGAAGACCAGCAGGTGCGCGACGCGCTGGCGCAGAAAAGTGCTGCTGCAATCGATGTGCTGAATCGCAAGCTTGAAGGGCTGGTCTCCGGCACCAAGGCCTCAGTACTCTATGTCATCGGCACCGACGGGCTGGCGATCGCCTCCAGCAACTGGCGCGACCCGATCAGCTTTGTCGGCAACGACTACCGGTTCCGCGACTATTTCTCCGCGGCGATGCAATCCGGAACCGCCGAATATTTCGCGCTCGGCAATGTCAGCAAACGCCCAGGCCTCTACATCTCGCGCCGCGTCGGCGATGCTGCCGCAGCGCTGGGCGTCGTCGTCGTCAAGGCGGAATTCGATCAGCTCGAGGCCGACTGGCATGAGGTGAACCGCCCGGCCTATGTCAGCGACGAGCGTGGTATCGTTCTGATCACCAGCGTGCGGTCCTGGCGCTTCATGACGACGGCGCCGCTTGCCGGGTCTGATCTTGCCGCCATCCAGAACAGCCAGCAGTTCGGTGATGCACCGCTGATGCCGTTGCCGATCACGCGCCCGCAGGCGCTCAGCCCGGACACATCCATCGTCCACGCGGTGACGCCCGGCGGCAGCGACGCGGAATATCTTCGGCTTTCAGCCCCGGTTGCTTCGACCCCCTGGCGGCTCGACTATCTCGTTCCGGCCGAGGCGCCGATCGCCGCCGCGGCCCGTGAAATGCGGCTCCTTACGCTTGGCGTCTTGGTCCCGTTGCTCGGCCTTGCTGCGTATCTGTTGTGGCGCCGGCAGTCGGGACAAATGCGGATCGCCGCCGAACAGGCGGCGCGCACCGAACTCGAGCGCCGCGTCGTCGAACGAACCGAGGATCTGAGCCGTGCCCGCGATCGGCTGCAGGCCGAGATATCAGACCATCGCAGCACGGAAGCCAAGCTGCAGGTGGTGCAGCAGGATCTGGTCCAGGCCAACCGCCTCGCCATCCTCGGCCAGGTCGCCGCCGGCGTCGCCCATGAGATCAACCAGCCGGTTGCCACCATACGCGCCTATGCCGACAACGCCCGCGTCTTCCTCGACAGGAAGCAGACCGCGCCCGCCGAGGAAAACCTCGGCGCCATCGCAGCATTGACCGAGCGCATCGGCACCATCACCGAAGAATTGAAGGCCTTTGCCCGCAAGGGCCGCACCGCCGCTGAGCCTGTCGCATTGCGCGGTGTCATCGAGGGCGCCGTCGTGCTGTTGAGAAGCCGCTTTGCCGGCCGGCTCGACGCACTGGCGATCGACCTGCCACCGCCGAGGCTCAAGGTCATGGGCAACCGGGTCCGGCTCGAACAGGTGCTGATCAACCTCTTCCAGAACGCGCTTGAAGCGCTCGACGGCCGCAACGACGCTCATGTGCGGGTTTCGGTCGAGGAGACCGCGGACGGCGTGACGGTCGGCGTGTCCGATAACGGACCTGGCATTCCGCCAGGGATTCTCAAATCGCTGTTCACGCCGTTCAATACATCCAAGGAAAAAGGCCTCGGTCTTGGCCTTGTCATCTCGAAGGATATCGTCGCCGACTACGGCGGACGCATCGAGGTTTCGAGCGACGGCAGCGGCACGCGCTTCGCCATCCATCTCTTGAAAGCAGCATAGTGGCCAAGGCAGCATGACGAACGACGACGCAGCGCCGGTCATCTTGGTCGATGACGACAGCGATCTCCTCAAGGCCACCGCGCAGACGCTGGAGCTTGCCGGCTTTTCGGTCTCGGCTTTTTCGGTGGCGGCCGAGGCGCTGGCCAGGCTCGACACCGGTTTTGCCGGCGTGGTGGTGTCGGATATCCGCATGCCTGAGATTGACGGCTTGCAGCTTTTCAACCGCATCCTGCGGCTGGAACCGGACATTCCGGTCATCCTCGTGACCGGGCATGGCGACATCGCGGTTGCCGTCAAGGCGATCAAGGACGGCGCCTACGACTTCATCACCAAACCCTTCGCCGCCGACCGGCTGGTGCAGAGCGTGCGCCGCGCCGCGGAAAAGCGCCGTCTGGTGATGGAGAACCGCGCCTTGCGCGAGGCGGCCGGAGAGGCGCAGGACGGCCTGCCGCTGATCGGCCAGACGCCGGCGATGGAAAGGCTGCGCCGCACGCTGCGCCAGATCGCCGACACCGATGTCGATGTGCTGGTGACCGGCGAAACCGGTTCCGGCAAGGAAGTGGTGGCCAGCCTTTTGCATCGCTGGAGTCGCCGCGCCAAGGGCAACTTCGTCGCGCTGAATTGCGGCACGCTGCCCGAGACGGTCATCGAGAGCGAATTGTTCGGCCATGAGGCGGGCGCCTTCACCGGCGCGCAGAAGAAGCGGATCGGCCGCATCGAACATGCCAGCGGCGGCACGCTGTTCCTCGACGAGATCGAAAGCATGCCGGTCTCGACACAGGTGCAGATGCTGCGCGTGCTGGAAATGCGCGAGGTCACCCCGCTCGGCACCAACGAAATGCGGCCGGTCGACCTGCGCGTCGTTGCGGCCGCCAAGGTCGATCTCGGCGATCCGCGCCAGCGCGGCGCTTTCCGCGAGGATCTCTATTACCGGCTCAACGTGGTGACGATCTCCATTCCGCCGCTACGCGAGCGCCGCGACGACGTCGCACTGCTGTTCTTCTACTTCGCCGAGCGCGCCGCCGCCCGCTTCCGGCGTCCGCTGCCGGCGGTGCCGGCCGCGGTGCACCGCCATCTCAGGGAGCATGACTGGCCTGGCAATGTACGCGAGCTCGCGCATTTCGCCGAACGCTTCGTGCTTGGACTGGAGGAAGACGCAGGAGTGGCATCCCCTGCCCCAGCCCAGCCGGATGCCGCCATGAAACTGCCGGAACGGCTGGAGCGCTACGAGGCCGACATCATCCGCGAGACCCTTAACCGCAACGAGGGCGACGTCAGGCGCACCATCGAAGCGCTGGGTATTCCGCGCAAGACCTTTTATGACAAGCTGCAGCGCCACGGCATCGTGCGCAGCGAGTTTTCGAGGTAGAGGGCCAATGTCGGCGCTGCCCCTCAGCCCTGCCGGGCATTTCTCCCTGTAGAACCGGGAGAAAGAAGCCTTCGCCGAAGATTTCGCCAAAAACCAACGTTGCAGAAAGAGCGCCCGAGGTTGCAGCCAGGCCCTTCTCCCCGTTCTACGGGGAGAAGGTCCCGGCAGGGGGATGAGGGGCAGCGCCAACGTCTGCAAACGTCCCTCCCGCAGCAACTCTCCTGACGCGAACCCGATTCCGGTTTTCGCCATCCTGCGCTACACTTGGTCCACTTCAACCGGACCACTCTCATGATTGTCCAGACCTGCATCAATGGCGCGCGCAGCGCCGATTTCCATCCGCAGCTGCCGCTTGACGCGGACGCCATCGCGCGTGACGGCGCCGCCTGCGTGGCCGCCGGTGCGGCCGAGCTGCATGTCCATGCACGCGGGCTCGACGGCCGCGAAAGCCTTGCCCCGGCGACGATGGACCGGACCGTGTTGGCGCTGCGCCGCGCCTGCCCGGGAACGCTGATCGGCGTCTCCACCGGCGCCTGGATCGAGAATGATGACGAGCGCACACTTGCGGCGATCGCCGGCTGGAGCGAGCTGCCTGACTACGCCTCGGTCAATCTAAGCGAAAAAGCAGCGCCCGAGGTCATGCAAAGCCTGCGGCAGCGCGGCATCGGCATCGAGGCCGGGCTCGCCTCCGTCGCTGATGCCGAGCGCCTGGTCCGCCTCGACCATGGCAACCAGGTGCTGCGCATCCTGATCGAGATTTCCGAGCAGGCGCTGGACGCGGCGCTGGAAGCCTGCGACGGCATCGCCGCCGTGCTCGACCGCGCCGGACTGCGTCGCGCCATCCTGCTGCACGGCGCCGACGCCACGGTCTGGCCGTTCGTGCACCGGGCGGCGGAGCGCAACTGGTTGACGCGTGTCGGTCTGGAAGACGGCAAGGCGCTTCCGGACGGCACTACGGCATCAGGCAATGCCGCACTGACGGCTGCAGCCGTCGCGATCTTCCGGGCCGGTCGCTGATTCATCCCGTAGGCTTCCGGCGCCTTGCCCGATCTTCTCGGGATGCTGCGTCAGGCCACGTCCCGCAAAGTCGAACGCGGCGTAGCCGATTTCGCGGCTGCGCGATCCTCGTGAAGCGCGAACCCTGCTGCGCCCGGGTCGCCCAGTTCAGAGCGGAGCTGCATGCTCGGGATGTGGTAGTCGCCGCCATTCTGCTGCCGGTAGGGAATCGGTCGGGTTGTCTCGAGCGTCCGCATCCTTTCGCGCAGCCGCTCCGCGACAGGCTCGAAATCGGCCTCGCCGAAACGATCCATTCTGTAGACGACGAAAGGCGGAAGCACGTCATAGCCCGGATAGTAAAGGATCCCGTGATTGATCGGGAACAGCAGGTCGTCGATCGGGCCGTTGACGCCGCGGGCGGAATAATGCTCCTCCCAGCCGCCGGCGGTCACGATCAGCATCGCGCGCTTGCCGGCGAGCGTTCCCTCGCCAAAGCGGTCACCCCACCGCTTGTCGCTATGCTCGCCGACCCCATAGGCGAAGCCGTAGGCGTACACCCGATCGACCCAGCCCTTGAGGATCGCCGGCATGGCGTACCACCACAGCGGGAACTGGAGGATCAGCGTGTCGGCCCACAGCAGCTTGTCGATCTCTGCTTTAACATCTTCCGTTAACTTGTTGGTATCAAAAGCTTTTTTTGATGCCACAGCCGGCAGGAAGCGTTGCTCGGGCGGCCACGACGGAAAGTCGGCACGGTCCACCTCAGCTTTCCAGTCATCGGCATAGAGGTCAGTCACCCGCACCTCATGGCCCTGGGCCTCGAGTTCCCTGATGGCGACGTCACGCAGTGCGCCGTTGAGCGAATGCAGTTCAGGATGAGCAAAAACAAGCAGGACTTTCATGGATCAACTCCGAAGAAGGACAGTGAACGCTGAAGGTAGCCAGCCCCTGGGTGATCCGCTATATCCAGGCAATGCATATGATTATGCCGAATAATGGATAGATCTGATGTGACCCTCGAGCGCATGCGCACCTTCGTTCGCGTCGCCGAGCGCGGCAGCCTGTCGGCGGTGGCGCGCGAGCTCGGGGTTGGACAGTCGACGGTCACACGGCATTTGCGCGAGCTCGAAGACGCCGTCGGCGTGCCCTTGCTCAGCAGGACCACCCGGCGTGTCACGATGACCGATGAAGGCAGCCGTTACTATGCCGACAGCGTCCAGATCCTGCGCCTCGTCGAGCAGGCCGGCGACGAGGCACGGGGCACGCGCGGCGCGTCGGCCGGCACGATCCGGATATCCTGCACGGCGGCGCTCGGGGTCTTGCACGTTAGCCGGCTGATCTTCGCCTTTCAGGACCGCTACCCCGACATCGGGGTCGATCTCAGCCTCACCGACGAGCGCATCGACCTTGTGCGGGAGGGCGTCGACATCGCGCTTCGCCTCGGTCCGCTCACCGACAGCTCGATGAAACTGCGGGCGCTCGGCCAGTCCCGGCGCTTGCTGGTGGCAGCGCCCGCCTATCTGGCGGCGCGGGGCAGACCGGCCGTCCCACAGGATCTGCCTGGCCATGAAGGCATCCGGATGTCGAACATCGCGGGAAGCGACACGCTCGCCCTGCAGGGGCCGGGCGGCGACCGCCATGCGGTATCCTTTGGCGGCCGACTTCGTGTCGACCATGGGCTGGCCGCGCGCGAAGCCCTCGTCGCCGGGCGCGGCATCGCACCTGCCCATCACTGGCTTGTCGATGATCTCCTCGCCGCCGGCCGGCTGGAAGTGATCCTGCCGGACTACGCCCCGCCTCCCATTCCGCTGAGCATGCTGATCGTCCCGGAACGCGCGGGCATTGCCAGGGTCCGGCTGCTGGTCGATTTTCTTGCCGAGCGGATTCGCGGCATTCCGGGGATCGAGAAGCCGCGTTAGTCGGCATGCCCTCGGCCCGAACGCTCTTGCGATTTAAAAAGATACACCCTAAGCTGTTTTCATATCAGAAAGAAAACTCGATAAATTCTTTCCATTTATGAAAGCCTGAGTGTTTGCGGGAACATCTCGATCAGACCGACCGGCGACTGGTCAAGCTGCTGTCGCAGGATGCGCAGCTTGGCGTCAATCGCCTCGCCGAGAAGATGGCCGTCTCCGTGCCGACGGTGCGCATGCGGCTGCGCAACCTGCTTGACCGCAACCTGCTCAAGATCGTCGGGCTGCTCAACCTGACCGAGCGCCCAGAATTGATCTCGGCGATCGTCGGCATCAATGCGCAGGGGCGCGGCCGCGCCCGGGAACTGGCGCAGCGCATCGCCGAACTGCCTTTCGTGAACTCGGCCTCGGTGGTCACCGGACGTTTCGACATCATCGTCGACGTCACGGTGGCCGGCGATGTCGCCGATCTCTATCGCGTCACCAGCGAACTGATCCCCGGCGCCGGCGAGCCAGGCGAAGTCGTGCGCAGCGAGACGTTCGTCGTCATGGCCTCCTGCAACAAATGGGTCAGCCTGCCCGAAGGCTGCTGGTCGGACGAGAGCAAGCGCGACGAAACTGGGCGCGACGATACTGGGCGAAAGGAAATACCATGAAGATCGCGGTTCTCGGCGGCCTCGGCCTGCAAGGCCGGGCGGCGATCGCCGATCTCGTCGCCAGCGCCGATGTCGAAGAGGTCGTCTGCGTCGATACTGCGCCGAATGGGGCAGCCCGGCTTGGCGGCCTGACCGACCTTGCCCGCGTGCGTTTCGTCGTGCCCGAAGGCGCGATCGCCCCTGTGTTGGCGAGCGTGCTGGCGGGTGTCGACGCCGCCATCGATCTGTTGCCGCAGCCGCTGATGCGCGAGGCGGTGCAGGCCGCGATCACGACGCGCACGCCGCTGGTCACCACCAATTACGGCAAGACGATCGCCGACCTCGACCCGGCGGCGGAAGCGGCCGGCGTTTCGATCATGACCGAATGCGGGCTCGACCCCGGCATCGACCTTGTGCTCTACGCCCGCGCCGCAAGGCAATTCGACGCCATCACCGCGATCGATTCCTATTGCGGCGGTATCCCCGAGCCGAAGGCAATGGCGAAGCCGCTATGCTACAAGGTGAGCTGGAATTTTGACATGGTTCTGATGAGCCAGAACCGCGACAGCGTGCTGGTCGAGAACGGCCAACGGGTCGAGGTGCCGGCTGGCTGCCAGCACGATAATCCGTTCATCCATCAGATCGAGATCGCCGGGCTCGGCAGGCTGGAAGCCTTCCCCAATGGCGATGCGCCGCATTATGCCGGCATGCTTGCCGCCGCCAAGGGGCTGCAGCGCTCCGGCCGCTATTCGTTGCGCTGGCCGGGTTGGTCGGCGTTCTGGGCGCCGCTGAAGGAGCTTGGCTTCCTTTCCGAGGACAAGGTGCCCGGCGTTGGCGCCAGCCCACGTGAATTTCTCGGCCGGCTGCTCGGTCCGCAACTGCAATACGGCGCCGGCGAAAAGGACCTTTGCGTGATGCGCAATGTCTTTACCGGCACCCAAGATGGCCGCCGCAAGACGGTGATGTCGGACCTGGTCATCGAACGCGACCTCGCCTCCGGCCTGTTCGGCATGAGCCTCGGCGTCGGCTATCCCGCCAGCATCGTGGCGCAGATGCTGGCGCGGGGCGAAATTACCGAGCCCGGCCTGCTCAATCCGCTGCTGCATGTGCCCGACGGCCGCTTTCTCGATGAACTGGCCAGACGCGGTATACGCGTATGCGAAACGATCGACTGGGACTGAAGGATTTCGAACGGTGGCCGCCGCCGGCAACGGCGCTGCCGCTCAAAAAGCACCCAAAGGGGTGGAACAACAAAGTGAAAATAACACACGACAACAAGGAGGAATGCCCAATGACTATTGCCAAGCTTTTCATCGCAGGCCTTGCGCTCGCCGGCCTCACTGCCGCGGCCAGTGCCGGAACGCTCGACGAGATCACCAAGCGCGGCGAGTTGCGCGTTGCCGTGCAGACGCAGGGACCGCCCTTCTCGCTGGTCGGCGCTGCCGGCGAGCGCACCGGCAGTTCGGTCGAGCTTGCCGAACTGATGGCCAAGGAAATGGGCGTCAAGATCACCTTTTTGGATTTCGATTGGGACGGCCTGATCCCGGCGCTGCTGTCGGGCAAGGCCGATCTTCTGGTCGCCGACATGACGCCGACGCTGGCGCGGGCGATGAAGGTCGCCTTCACCAAGCCTTACATGTACACCGGCAGCACCGTCTTCACCAAGGCCGACGGCAAGTTCAAATCCACCGAGGATTGCAAGGCCAAGGGTACCAAGATCGCCGTGCTGCTCGGCGCCACCGGCGAGAAGGAGGCCAAGAAGGCCTTCCCCGACGCCGACATCAAGAGCTACAAGGGCGGCGGCCCACTGCTGCTCGACGCCGTCAACAACGGCCAGGCCGATTGCGGCGTCAACGACGTCTCGGCGGTCAAGGGCCAGTCGACCGCCTATCCTGCCGGCAGCTTCACCATCATGCCGGAGATGCTATCGAAGGAGCCGCTGGCCTTCGCCACGCGCTATGACGAGCAGGACCTGCTGACCTGGATGAACCTGTTCCTCGATCAGGTCAGCCTCGACGGACGCCTGCAGAAGAACCTCGACTACTGGGTTAATTCCGACGACTGGAAGAAGGATCACTGAGTAGAGTGAATAGACAGTAGTGAATAGACAGTAGTGAATAGTGAATAGTGGATAGTAAATCTCTACTCACTACTCGCTATTCGCTAATCCCTATTCACTATTCACTACTCACTATTCACCATTCACCGCCCCACCCATGCTCGAAAATTTCAGCTTCCGCACCATTGTCGAATATCTGCCCCTGTTCGGGCAGGGCCTCGTCACGACCGTGTGGCTGTCTGTCCTCGCCTTTGCCGGGGCGCTCGCCGTCGGCATCGTGCTCGCCGCCATGAACCTGCAGCGCGGCCGGCTGTTCCGCATGCCGGCCAAGGCCTATATCGACGCGGTGCGCGCCACGCCCTTGCTGGCGCAGCTGTATTTCCTCTATTTCGGCCTGCCGCGGCTCGGCATCATCCTGCCTGAGCTCGTCGTCGGCATCCTCGCTCTGTCGCTGAACAGCGGCGCCTATGTCGCCGAGATCATCCGCGCCGGCATCCTGTCGATCCCGCGCGGCCAGGTCGAGGCCGGCGTCGCTTCGGGGATGACCTATGTCCAGCGCATGCGACTGGTCATCCTGCCGCAGGCGTTCAAGGTGACGATCCCGCCGCTGCTCGGCCAGGCGATTGTGCTGGTCAAGGATTCCGCCCTGCTGTCGCTGATCGCGGTCGCCGAACTGACGCGCGCCGGGCAATTGCTCGCCTCCGACCGCTTCATGCCGGCGGAAGGTTTCATCACCATCGCCGCCTTCTACCTGCTGCTCTATTACGGGCTGAAGGGACTGGCGGCGCTGTCCGGGCGCTGGCTCGGCCTCGCGGGGGCACGGACATGATCTGGCAGCAGCTGCAAAGCATAGCCGGCAGCTATCCCCTCGCCCTGCGCGGCCTCGGCATGACCGTGATGCTGTCGCTGGTCAGCCTGGTGCTGGGCACGCTGATCGGCTTTGGCCTCGGCATCCTGCGGACCGGCGGCAACCGGCTGATCAGCGGCGTGATCGGCGCCTGGGTCGATCTGATCCGCGGCACGCCGTTCCTGGTGCAGATCTTCCTGATCTTCTTCATCCTGCCGGAACTCGGCATCGAGCTCGACGCCTTCACTGCCGGCATCATCGCGCTGACCAATCTGGCCGCCTGCTTCATCTGCGAGATCGTCGTCGCCGGCATCCGCTCGGTGCCGACCGGCCAGGTCGAGGCGGCGCTGGCGTCCGGTCTGTCGCGCTGGCAGCGCATGCGCCAGGTGGTGCTGCCGCAGGCGATGCGCATCGTGCTGCCGCCGCTGGTCGGGCAATATGTGCTGTTGATCAAGGATTCCTCTGTCGTTTCGGCCATCGGGCTCACCGACCTCACCCGCGTCGGCTGGCTGGTGGTGCAGCGTGTGCCGAACGGCCTGCTGGTCTTCTTCCTCGTCGGCCTCGGCTATTTCATCGTCTGCTATCCGCTGATCCTGCTGGCGCGCCGGCTCGAGCAGCGCATGGGTGCGGCCCATGGCGAGGTGCAGATATGACGCTGAACCTCAGCAAAAATGGTACCGGCATGATCGAGTTTCGCGGCGTCAACAAATGGTTCGGCGCGCTCAATGTGCTCAAGGACGTCACGCTAAGCGTCGAGCCGCGCGAAGTGGTCGTCGTCTGCGGGCCGAGCGGTTCGGGCAAGAGCACGCTGATCCGCTGCATCAACGGGCTGGAGACGATCCGCGACGGCGACCTGGTGGTCGACGGCCGGCGCCTCGGCGACCCCGCCATCAACATGACGCGGCTGCGCACCGAGATCGGCTTCGTCTTCCAGTCCTTCAACCTCTACCCGCACAAGACAGCGCTCGAGAACGTGACGCTGGCGCCGATCCATGTCCGCAAGATCCCGCGCGCCGAGGCCGAGAAGGCCGGGCGCGAGCTGCTTGCCAAGGTCGGCCTTGCCGACAAGGTCAATGCCTATCCCGCACAACTCTCCGGCGGCCAGCAGCAGCGCGTCGCGATCGCCCGCTGCCTCGGTATGCGCCCCAAGATCATGCTATTCGACGAGCCGACCTCGGCGCTCGACCCTGAGATGATCTCGGAAGTGCTCGATGTCATGATCGCGGTCGCCGAGGAGGGCATGACCATGATGGTGGTGACCCACGAAATGGGCTTTGCCCGCAAGGTCGCCCAGCGCGTGGTGTTCATGGATGCCGGCGCCATCGTCGAGAGCGGCACGCCGGATGAATTCTTCTCGCACCCCAAGACCGACCGCAGCCGCGCCTTCCTGAGCAAGATTCTGCGGCATTAGAGTCAAACTCAACCAGCTGGCTGTCGCCAATGGCCGAGACGGGTGGATAGTGTTGAAGAAGTCGGCGATGAAGCCGTGGATCCACTCGCACCGAAGCGTCTTGATTAAGGTCGACGCGACCT
>NZ_JBVVPZ010000052.1:0-46320 GCF_055811415.1 Mesorhizobium sp. WSM4846 | reverse complement strand
GTCGACCTTAATCAAGACGCTTCGGTGCGAGTGGATCCACGGCTTCATCGCCGACTTCTTCAACACTATCCACCCGTTGCAGACATTCAAACTGGGATGTCGGCGTAGCTCGTCACAGCACCCCGCCCGTCATCCCAACATTTCAATGGCAGACACACAGGCCGGACCGCGATGCGAAGCCAAAGGCCGCACTTTGCGACATATCACCTCTCGAAAAGCCACGGCTGCATGCTAAGAGACTCAAAACAGCAAATGGACTGAACTGAGGAGCGGCCGGCATGGAAGGCGAAAACAAAAAAGCAGCCCGGTCGGACCTCGACGAAGCCGCCCTCTATTTCCACAAGCACCCACGCCCTGGAAAGCTTGAAATCCAGGCAACAAAACCGCTCGGCAACCAGCGCGACCTGGCGCTTGCCTATTCGCCGGGCGTGGCGGCGCCCTGTCTGGAAATCCGCGACAATCCGGCGGCCGCCGCCGACTACACGGCGCGGGCCAATCTGGTTGGCGTCGTCTCCAATGGTACGGCGGTGCTCGGCCTCGGCAATATCGGCCCGCTGGCCTCCAAGCCGGTGATGGAAGGCAAGGCGGTGCTGTTCAAGAAATTCGCCGGCATCGACGTCTTCGACATCGAGATCGACGCGCCTGACATCGAGCGGATGGTCGAGACGATCTCGGCGCTGGAGCCGACCTTCGGCGGCATCAACCTCGAGGACATCAAGGCGCCCGAATGTTTTGAGGTCGAGGAACGGCTGAAGGCGCGCATGGCCATACCGGTCTTCCACGACGACCAGCACGGCACCGCGATCATCGTCGCCGCCGCCGTGCTCAACGGGCTGGAATTTGCCGGCAAGACGATCTCCGACATCAAGATCGTCACCTCCGGCGCCGGGGCAGCGGCCCTCGCCTGCCTCAACTTGCTGGTTTTGCTGGGCGCGCGCATCGAAAACATCTGGGTCACCGATCGTTTCGGCGTCGCCTACAAGGGCCGCGTCGACGAGATGGACCGCTGGAAGGACCCCTATGTGAAGGACACCGAGGCGCGCACGCTGGCCGATGTGCTGCCCGGCGCCGACGTGTTCCTGGGTCTTTCGGCCGCCGGCGTGCTGAAACCGGAACTGCTCCAGCACATGGCGCCAAAACCGCTGATCCTGGCCTTGGCCAACCCCAACCCCGAGATCATGCCGGAAGCGGCACGGGCGGCGCGACCCGACGCGATGATCTGCACCGGCCGTTCCGATTTTCCCAACCAGGTCAACAACGTACTCTGTTTTCCTTACATTTTCCGTGGTGCCCTGGACTGCGGCGCCAGCGCCATCAACGAAGAGATGAAGATGGCTGCGGTGCGGGCGATCGCAGCCCTAGCCCGCGAGGAACCGTCTGACGTCGCCGCCCGCGCCTATTCCGGCGAAACGCCGATCTTCGGGCCCGATTTCCTGATCCCCTCGCCGTTCGACCCCAGGCTGATCCTGCGCATCGCGCCGGCGGTGGCCAAGGCCGCCTGCGACACCGGCGTCGCGACACGGCCGATCACCGACTTTGCCGCCTATATCGACACGCTCAACCGCTTCGTCTTCCGCTCCGGCCTGGTCATGAAGCCGGTGTTCACGATGGCCAAGACGTCGAGCGCCAAGCGCGTCATCTATGCCGACGGCGAGGACGAGCGCGTGCTGCGCGCCGCCCAGGTGGTGCTGGAGGAAGGCATCGCCGAGCCGATCCTGATCGGCCGCCCGCATGTCATCGAAGTCAGGCTGAAACGCTACGGGCTGCGCATCAAGCCGGGCGTCGATTTCGGCCTGATCAATCCCGAGGACGATCCGCGTTATCGCCACTATGTCGACCTTTTGATCGAGCTCGCCGGCCGGCGTGGCGTCACGACGGAGGCCGCGCGCACGATGGTGCGCACCGACAACACGGTGATCGCCGCACTTGCCCTCAAGCGGGGCGACGCCGACGCCATGGTCTGCGGCCTGGAAGGACGTTTCGAGCGGCATTTGCGCAATGTCACCCTGATCATCGGCCCGCGCGCCGGCATCAAGGATCACGACCTGTCGACGCTTTCCATGCTGATCTCGCAGCGCGGCATCATTTTCCTCACCGACACCCATGTCACCGTCGATCCGACCGCCGAGGAGATCGCCGAGATGACGGTGCTGGCGGCCGAGGAAATCCAGCGCTTCGGCATCGAGCCCAAGGCCGCCCTGCTGTCGCATTCGGATTTCGGCTCACGCGACTCGCCAAGCGCGCTCAAGATGCGGCAGGCAGCGGCGATCCTGGCGCGCATCGCGCCGGACCTGCAATGCGACGGCGAGATGCATGCCGACTCGGCTCTGTCGGAGCCGCTGCGCCAGCGGGTCTATCCGCATTCGCGGCTGAAGGGCGAAGCCAATCTGCTGGTCTTCCCCAATCTCGATTCGGCGAACATCACGCTCACCGCGCTACGCGCGATGATGGACGCACTGCATGTCGGGCCGATCCTGCTCGGCACCGACAGGCCGGCGCATATATTGACGCCGTCGGTGACGTCACGCGGCGTCGTCAACATGACGGCGCTCGCGGTGGTCGAAGCGGCCCACAAGGCGCAGGCGGTCGTAAGTCTGGGCGAAACCGGCCTTTCGCGGTAAGCTAAATGAACAGTTAACCGCAGACGCGGTAACCTTCGCAACCGACGAGGCAAGCGGAGTTCCGGATGGGCGCGAGGTGGAAGCTGACGCATGCCGCCGCATCAACTGTCAAAGGCGGCGCCGCCCCTCATCGCCCTGGCCGCAGACTCGGCCCCCTGCCTGCGACGCCGGTGATTGGCGAAACCGGTGACAAGAGCGCCGCTCTCCCCGTCCCTATACGGGGAGAGGATGCCGGCAGGCAGGTGAGGGGCAGCGCCAACGACCGGGGCGAGAAACCGCTAAAGCTGACGCGCGCCGCAGCACTGCTCGGTGCCCTGGCATTGTCAGGCTTTGCCGTCATCCAGCCGCAGGCCGCATCCGGTGTTTGCCGGCAGCTGGAAGCCGATCTCGCGGCCGCTTCGCGCGGTGGCGGCACCAAGCCGGCCCTGCTGAGGAAATACGATGCTGCAATCGTGCGGCAGCGCCAGCAGATTTCAAAGGCCGTCAGCCAATCCAGCCGCGCCGGCTGCGGCTTTTCGCTGTCGCGCCGCAACGCCAACGCATGCGCCACACTCGACGCCACCATCGATCGCATGGCAGCCAATCTCGACAGCTTGCAGGCCAAGCGCGCTGAACTCGCCGGCGGCGGCTCGCGCCGCAATCGCGCACGCATATTGGCTTCGCTCGACGCCAATGGCTGCCGCGACGATGCGGCGCTGCCAAAGCCGGCAACGGGCCGCGACGTCAGCCGTGGAACCGGCGAGAAAAACTTGCTCGACCAGCTTTTGGGCAGCGACGCAATTGAACCCGGCGCGCCCGACCGGCCTGAAGAGCCCGATCAAGCTGTGGGTCCGCGCGACATCCGCACCATGCTCGCCGACGACATGGGCCAGCCGCACGGCGAATTCCGCACCATGTGCGTGCGCACCTGCGACGGCTATTTCTTCCCGATGTCGAACGCCGCCTCGCTGGGCGATTTCGAGCGCGACCAGAAGAACTGCGATTCGAGTTGCCCCGGCACCGAGATGCAGGTGTTTTATGCGCGCGGCTTCGGCGACGACTCGGGCGGCATGACGTCTTCGGTAACCGGCAGGCCCTACAGCGAGCTGCCGACCGCCTATCTCTACAAGCAACCCGCGCGTCCGCCGGCCTGCGGCTGCAACGCCGCGCGAAATTTCGAGATCATTGCCGGCAACCCGCCAGGCCCGGAACAGGCTGCCCCCGCCGACCCCGAGAGTTTGGCCAATGGCGAAGGCCGGCTCGATCGCGAAGCCATCGAGCGCCCCGCCGCAAAACCCTCGCCGACGACCTTGCCGCCACCGGAACAGCGCAAGGTCAGGGTCGTCGGGCCAACGTTCCTTCCCGGCCCAGCAGCGGCAACAGATCTGCAAGCTCCGGCCCCGAAGGCTGGCCCGTAAGCGCCAGCCTGAGCGGCGTGAACAGCGCTTTGCCCTTGCGGCCGGTTGCTTCCCTGATCCTGCCGGTCCACTCCTTCCACACCGACCCATTCCAGGGGTCTTCCGGCAAAAGGTCGAACGCCTGGCGAAGGAACTCGCGGTCGGGGTCGGAAAAGTCCGGCTGCTCCTGCGGGCCGTCGCGAAGTGTGCGCCACCAGATTGCTGCATCGGCCAGCCTGTCGAGATTGCCGCGCACCGCCAGCCAGAAGGGCTCCGCCTGTTCGCCGGAAATGCCGAGCACGATCAGCCGGTCGCGCGCCTCGGAAAACGGCATATGGTGCAGCAGCGTGCGATTGAGCACGAAGAGCTCGTGCGGATCGAATTTGGCCGGGGATTTCGATGTCGCCGCCGGATCGAAGCGCTCGGCAAGCTCAGCCATCGTCTGCACCGCGACGACGTTTTCCGAGGTGCCGACGAGCACCGCCAGCGAGGCGACGGCCATCGGCTCGATGCCGGTCTCGCGCAGGCTTTCGATGGACAGCCCGCCGCTCCGCTTCGACAGGCCCTCGCCCGATGCGGTGGTCAACAGATTGTGGTGGCCGAACACCGGCGGCTCGGCACCCAGCGCCTGGAACAAGGCCAACTGCACGCCGGTATTGGTGACGTGGTCGTCGCCGCGGATGACATGGCTGATCCCCATCTCGATGTCGTCGACCACCGAAGGCAGAGTATAGAGATAGGTGCCGTCCTCGCGCATGAGAACCGGGTCGGAAAGCGAGGCTAGGTCGACGGTTTCCTCGCCCCGCACCAGATCGTTCCAGTGGATTTCGGTGCGCTCCGGCTGCAGCGGATCGCTGGTGAAATTGGGCAGGAGAAAGCGCCAATGCGGCCGGCGGCCATCGGCCTGGTATTCGGCGACCTGCTCAGCCGTCAGCGTCAGCGCCTCGCGACCGTAGACCGGCGGCAGGCCGCGCGTGCGGCGCACCTTTCGCCTGAGATCGAGCTCTTCCGGTGTTTCGTAGCAAGCATAGAGAAGGCGCGCCGCCTTCAATTTCTCCACCGCCGCATCGTAGAACTCGAAGCGCCGTGACTGGTATTCCGTGGCGTCCGGAAAGATGCCAAGCCAATGCAGGTCGTAGAGGATGGCGTCGGAGAATTCCTGCGTCGAGCGCGCGACGTCGGTGTCGTCGAAGCGCTGGATGAAGCGGCCCTTGTTGTTCATGGCGAACAGCCAGTTGAACAGCGCAGTGCGCGCATTGCCGATATGAATGCGGCCGGTGGGTGATGGGGCGAAACGGACGGTAACTGTCATGAATGGGGCGTACCGGATGGTTTTGCTGTTGACAAGACACGCCCCCGCGCTTGGCCGCAGACATAAGACATGACGAAGGCGATGAAAAGGCGGCAGCGCGCGCGTTTAGCGCATCGGCCCGAAAATCGGAACCGATTTTCGGAAAGCACGATACGCAGATTCAAGTTGTTAGAGCGTACTTTGTGCGTCCAAGTGGACGCACGTCGCTCTAACGCATCGGCCCGAAAATCGGAACCGATGTGCGGAAAGCACGATGCGCAGATTCAAAGTTGTTGGACGCGCGCGGCGCTGCAAGTCGTCAGATCGCCAGCCCCTTGGTCAATTCGAGCGCCTGGCGCTCGAACAGCCGGCGGTAGATGCCGCCTTGCAGCCGGATCAGCTGACCATGTGAGCCCTCCTCGACGATGCGGCCGCGATCGAACACCAGAAGCCTGTCCAGCGCTCGCACCGTCGAAAGCCGGTGCGCGATGACCAGCGTCGTGCGGCCGACCATCAACCGCTCCATCGCCTGCTGGATCAGCACCTCCGATTCCGAATCGAGGCTCGACGTCGCCTCGTCCAGAATGAGGATCCGCGCATCGGCGAGGAAAGCCCGCGCGATCGCCACCCGCTGGCGTTCGCCGCCCGACAATTTCACGCCGCGCTCGCCGACCAGCGTGCCATAGCTTTTCGGCAGATCGACGATGAAGTCGTGCGCGCTTGCCAGCCGTGCCGCATGCTCGATCTCGGCCTGCGTCGCGCTCGGCCGGGCGTAGGCGATGTTTTCGGCCAGCGACCGGTGGAACAGGATCGGCTCCTGCTGGACGATGGCGATCTGCCCGCGCAGTGATGCCTGCGCCACCCCGGAAATGTCCTGGCCGTCGATCAGGATCGTTCCCGCGTTCACGTCGTAAAGCCGCTGGATCAGCTTGACGAAGGTCGTCTTGCCCGAGCCCGAATGGCCGACCAGCCCGACGCGTTCCCCCGGCGCGATGTCCACCGAGAAGTCGCGGTACAGCGGCAGTCGGTGGCTGCCGTAATGGAAGGTGACGTTGTCGAAGCTGATGCGGCCGTCGGTGATGCGGATCGGCCTGGCGCCGGGCACATCCTCGATGCCGAGCGGCTCGGACTGGAAGTCGACCAGTTCCTCCATGTCGTTGATCGAGCGCTGCAAATTGCGGATGTGCGTGCCGATATCGCGCAGATAGCCTTGCAGCACAAAGAACGAGGTCAGCACGAAGGTGACGTCGCCGGCGCTCGCCTGCCCCCACGACCACAAAAGCAGGGAGAAACCTACCACCGCTGTTCGCAGAAGCAGCAGCATCGATCCTTGCGTGGTGCCGTTGACGGTGCCGCGCACCCAGGTGCGGCGCGTGCGGGCGCGCCATCTGGCAACGACTTTGGCAAGGCGCGTTTCCTCGCGTTCCTCGGCGCCAAAACCCTTGACCACGGCGTTGCAGCTCACCGCATCGGCCAGCGAGCCGCCCAGGCGCGTGTCCCATGCATTGGCAAGCCTTGCGGCAGGCGCGACATAGCCAAGCGACAGCAGCGCCGTCACCGCGATGAACAGCACCGAACCTGCGGCGACGACAGCACCCATCAGCGGCCAGAACCAGCCGAGCAGCAGCGTCGAACCGACGAGCATGACGACCGACGGCAGCAGCGCGATCAGGATCGTGTCGTTGAGCAGGTCGAGCGCCCACATGCCGCGGGTTATCTTGCGCACGGTCGATCCGGCGAAGCTGTTGGCGTGCCAGTCGGTGGAGAAGCGCTGGACGCGGTGGAAGGCGTCGGCGGCGATATCCGCCATCATCTTCAGGGTCAGTTCGACGATGGCCATGAAGGCGAGGTTGCGCAGCACGACACCGGTGAGCGCCAGCGCCACCAGCATCGAAAAGGCCGCCATCGCCGCATTCCAGGCGACGTCGTCGGCCGCAGCACTGCTGGCGACGGCGTCGACCAGCCGGCCGGAATAGAGCGGCGTCAGCACGTCGGCCAAGGTCGACAGCAGGAATGTGCCCATGATGAGCGAAAGCCGCCACGGCTGGCGCCGCCAATGACTGAGCGTGAAGCCAAGGACGCTGCGAAAGGCGCCGGCGCGCAAATCGATCTGAAAACGAGCCATGATGTCATTCGGGCGCAAACGAGCCCGGTCCCGGTAAGGTCGAACCTGAGAAAACCGCGTTGGGCGAATTAGTGCCCAGGAATGCGGAAGGTTCGGCATATTGGCGGCTCGCCCGAATACGGGCGGCGACCGGCATCGACGAATGCCTGCTGTCAGATTGCCTGGCCGTGAAGCTGAAAAACCTTCCGGCGCGCCCTCTGAGACCTAGGCTTCGCGGCCTCGCATAACGATGTCAAATCCTGGCATTCGGTCCTCCCATTAGAGCGACGTGCGTCCATTCGGACGCACAAAGTACGCTCTAACATTTGAATCGGCGCATCGTGCTTTCCGAAAATCGATTCCGATTTTCAGGCCGATGCGTAGGGATCGCGGAAAGGCGTTTATAGAGTCGCGTCAACGCCGCGCCAAGTCAATGGAAGGCCAAAAGTGCATCTGGTCCAACTGGTGAGGCGATTTTGCAACAATCGCGGGTTGTGCACTTCCTCGCGGCAGCCATTTTCATAGCAGCAAAAAACGGCGATCTATCCGCCGTCCCTGAACCGGTTGGTGATGGGATAACGGCGGTCGCGGCCGAAATTCTTTTTGGTGATCTTCACGCCCGGCGCTGCCTGCCGGCGCTTGTATTCGGCGATGTAGAGCAGGTGCTCGATGCGCGTCACCGTTGCCCGGTCGTGGCCGCGGGCGACGATCTCGTCGACACCCATCTCGTTCTCGACCAGACACTCCAATATGTCGTCCAGCACCGGATAGGGCGGCAGCGAATCCTGATCCGTCTGGTTCTCGCGCAGTTCCGCCGACGGCGCCTTGTCGATGATGTTGTTCGGGATCACCTCGCCAGATGGGCCCAGCGCACCCGGCGGCACATGCGTATTGCGCCAGCGCGCCAGCGCATAGACCTGCATCTTGTAGAGGTCTTTTATCGGGTTGAAGCCGCCATTCATGTCGCCGTAGAGCGTGGCGTAGCCGACCGACATCTCGCTCTTGTTGCCGGTGGTGACCACCATCGAGCCGAACTTGTTGGAGATCGCCATCAAAATGGTGCCGCGCGCGCGGCTCTGCAGGTTTTCCTCGGTGATGCCTTCCTTGGTGCCCTCGAAAAGCTGTGTCAGCGTATGCAGGAATCCCTCGACCGGCTCGAAGATCGGCACGATGTCATAGCGGCAGCCGAGCGCACGGGCGCAATCCTCGGCGTCTTTGAGCGAGTCCTTCGAGGTGTAGCGGTAGGGCATCATCACGGCGCGCAGCCGCTCCTCGCCGAGCGCATCGACGGCAAGTGCTGCGCAGATCGCCGAATCGATGCCGCCGGAAAGACCGAGCACGACATTCCTGAAACCGTTCTTGTTGACGTAGTCGCGCAGGCCCAGCATGCAGGCGCGGTAATCGGCCTCCTCCTTTTCCGGGATTTTTGACATCGGTCCTTCGGAGCAGACCCAGCCATCAGGACCATTTCCAAGTTGCGCGCCTGCCGCGGCGTTATTTCTATTTTGCGCGCCTGCGGCGGCGCGGTTGCGCTTCCAGGTGGTGACGTTGACCGTTTCCTCGAACTGGCTCATCTGGAAGGCCAGCGTCTTGTCAGAACCTATGGCAAACGACGCGCCGTCGAAGATCAGCTCGTCCTGGCCGCCAAGCTGGTTGGCGTAGATGATCGGCAATCCGCATTCGATGACCTGGCGGATGACAATTTGGTGGCGGACATCGACCTTGCCGCGATAATAGGGCGAGCCGTTCGGCACCAGCAGGATTTCCGCGCCGCTTTCGGCCAGCGTCTCGCAGACGCCGACATCGCCCCAGATGTCTTCGCAGATCGGAATTCCCAGGCGCACGCCGCGGAAATTGACCGGCCCCTGGATTTCTGGGCCGGCCTGGAAGACGCGCTTCTCGTCGAATTCGCCGTAGTTCGGCAGATCGAGCTTGTAGCGCTCGGCAAGGATCTTGCCGCCATCGGCAAAGATGATCGAATTGTGCGTGCCGCTCTTGCGCTTCAGCGGGGTGCCAATAATGAAGCCAGGCCCGCCATCGGCAGTATCGCGAGCGAAATCCTGCGCCGCCCGCTCGCAGGCCTTCAGGAACGCCGGTTTCAGCACCAGGTCTTCGGGCGGATACCCAGCAAGGAAAAGCTCGGTGAACAGCACGATGTCGGCGCCCTGGCGAGCGGCATCCGCCCTCGCCTCGCGCGCCTTGGCGAGATTGCCGGCGACGTCGCCAACCGTCGGATTGAGCTGGGCGACGGCGATGCGCAATATGTCGGAAGCGGTCTTGTCGGTCATGCCTGCTGACTTAGCGCGACAGAATTCGCCGGGCAATGGCGTTTGCTTGGACCACCCCAGAACGAATGACACAGGTCATTCGTGTCGACCATCGACGAATGTCAATCGTGTCGGATCGACCGAATGACATAGGTCATTCGTGTCAGACCGATCGGACCGCCGATTCCGATCGCGTCTTATTCGCCCATAAATTCGCGCAGAGCCTGCGGCGAGTGGTTTTCGCCGATCGACATCGCCAGGATGCGCGAAATATGCCGGCGCGGTAGCCCGGTATCCGCCGCCCAGGCATTGATCTGGTTCTGGATCTTGTCGAGATCGCGCTTCGATGTCGGGTGTTCGGCGATGTCCAGGCCGGCGCCGCGCAGTGCGGCCGCCATGTCGCCTGAGATGATGAAGGCGTCCCACTCCAGCCACCTCAAAAAATACTGGCCGGTATTGCCGCCGAGCCGGCTGCCATGCTTGCCGAGATAGGCCATCAGTCCAACCTGGTCGTCTTCTGGCCAGTCGGCGAGGAACCTGCCAAAGCCGCCGTGCTCCTTCGAGACACGCTCAACGAAAGCCGCGTTGTCGCGAACCGCCTTGATCTTCTGCGGATTGCGCACGATGCGCTCGTCGGCTGTCAGCTCGTGCCAGAAATCGTCAGGCTGGAACAACAGCCGCTTCGGCTCGAAGCCGAGAAACGCTTGTTCGAAACCCGGCCATTTCTGCTCGATGACGCGCCAGACGAAACCGGCGGCAAAAACACGCTCGGCCATCGTCGACAGGATGCGGTCATCGCTAATGTCAGCCACCGCGGCATTGTCGGGCATCGGCCCCAGCAGCGATGCCAGCACCGCTTCCCCGCCCTTGCGTTTGGCCGCGCGGGCGCGGATTTTCTGAAAATCCATCATTGTTTCCTCACCCTGTCGCGTCAATCTACCACTTCCCGCGCGAACCGGCAGCCTCTAGGTCTATGCGGACGCTGACGACGGAGGCGACAATGAACAAGACGATCGAAGATCTGGCAAACCGCTGGCTGAGGCGAAGGCCGGATGGCCTAAGCCAGGTCGAGAGCCAGGTGCTGCAAAGCACGCTCGAACGCACCACGATCGCGAAGGACACCAACAAGGCCGTCGCTTTTCACCAGACGTTTGGCGACCGCCTCGCCGACACCATCGCCCGGATCGGCGGTTCGTGGTCCTTCATCCTGGCCTTCATCGCCTTCCTGATCCTGTGGACGTCAGGCAATGCCTGGCTTCTGTCGCGCGACGCCTTCGATCCCTATCCCTTCATCTTCCTCAACCTTATCCTGTCGATGGTCGCTGCACTGCAGGCGCCGGTGATCATGATGGCGCAGAACCGCCAGGCCGAGCGCGACCGCATCGACGCCGCCCACGACTACGAGGTCAATCTCAAGGCCGAGATCGAGATCATGGCGCTGCATGAGAAGCTGGACGAACTGCGCCACAGCCAGATCGTTGGCATGCGCGACGAGATTGCGCAGCTGGCCGAACAGGTGAAGCGGATCGACGAGATCCTGTCGAAGCAGCGGACGCGCTCATGACGGATGCCATCCATAATCTCATCGAGCAATACGGGCTGATTGCCGTCTTCATGGGCTGTGTCGCCGAGGGCGAAAGTGCCGCCCTCCTCGGCGGGTTTTTCGCGCATCAGCACGTTTTCGTCCTGTGGCAGGCGTTTCTGGCGGCCGCCGTCGGCGCTTTTGCCGGCGACAGCTTTTTCTTCATCCTCGGACGAAGCTTCGCCGACCATCCGTTCGTGGTCAAACTGAAGGGCCGGCCGGGTTTCAGCCACGCCTATCGTCTTGTCTCCACCCATCCCGACATTTTCGTGCTGACGAACCGTTTCATTTACGGCCTGCGCCTTGTCGGCGGTATCGCGGCCGGACTGTCCGGCATTGCCGTGACGCGCTTTGTCATTCTCAACGCCATTTCATCGATGGTCTGGGCCGGATTGTTCACCACCATCGGCTATGCGTTCGGGCTGGGCGCGGAGCGCATCGTCGGCCAGGCCTTGGTCCGTCACGAGCGATTGCTGATCGCCCTAGCGATTGGCCTGGGCGTGGCCGTCCTTGCCTGGTTCGTCGCTCACACCATTGCCAAGAAGGAGCGCAGCAAGGAGAAGTGAGGATCAGTCGATGCCGAGCGCCCGGCCACGATCGAGGATCAGCGGGATGATCAGGTCTTCCTCGTCGGCAAGATGCCGGGTCAGCATGGCGATCAGCCGGCTGTTCTCGTCGGCATAGGCATCGGCGGCAAAGCGCTGCTTGTCCTCGCTCTCCCTTAGCGTGCGGATGAAAGCGTTTGCGGCCTCGGCATTGCGCTCCAGCCCTTCATGGATCGTATGATGATCGGCATCGAGAATCTCGAAGCCGCGCTTCAGCCGGGTCTCGGCCTTGGCGAAGACCGGAAAGTAATGGATATCCTCGACATTATGGTGGCCATCGAGATGCCCGAGAAAATGGTTGAGGCGCGGCGCGAACCAGCCCGCGAACTCCGGCGCCGTCAGCCTGCCCTCGCGATAGTCGCCAATGCCGTTGGCCAGCATGCCGCCGAGCTCGCGGAACATGTCGTGCCGCTGCAGCCACATAGTGGCGATGCCATGGATATTGGCGTGGCCCTGCCAGACCTCGCGCGGATATTTTTCAGCCAGCCAGCGCAAATCGTCCGGCAGCCCCGCGCGTTCGAGCAGCAGTGAATCAGCGGTCATGTCGGTCTCCTCAGACCATTATCCCGGAAAGTGGATACCGGTTTTCGGAACAGATCATGGGATCAGGTTGTGGTGACCGGCATGTAGGGATTTGATGGCTAGATCGGTAGCCCCAGGATTCGCTCGATGATGGCGATGCCCCAGACGCCGGCAACGATCACCACCGAAATCAGCACCGCCAGCGAACCGCAGTCCTTGGCGAGTTGGATATCGACGTTGAACTCCCGGCTGAACGCATCGCATGCGGCCTCGATGCCGGTGTTCAGCACTTCGACCATGATCAGCAGCAGCACCGCGCCGATCAGCAGCGCATAGCCGCGCCACGACACCGAAACAACCCAGCCGAGCGGCAGCGCCAGCACGAGCAGCATCAGCTCCTGCTGGAAGGCTTTTTCGCTGGAAGCCAATTTGCGAAATGCCCGCACTGAATTGTAGAAAGCATCGATCAGCCGCTGCATGCCAAACCTTTCCGAACCACCGGCAGGGGGATAGCGCAATGGCCGGATCAAGGGAATAAGGCGATCGCTGCAAAAATCATTTGCCGGCGAGCTTGTCACTCATCAGCGACCTTGATCGACGGCGTCGACTTTTCGAACTGCGGCAGCCCATCGTCGATCGTGTAGTAGTCGCCCTTGTCGCCGACGAAGATGTGGCATTCGCCCTGAAGTCCGGTGGGCTTGTCGAACAGTCCGGCCAAAACCGAGACATATTCATCGTCCTGCGGCTTCCAGAACAGCAACGAGCCGCATGTCTTGCAGAAACCGCGCCTGGCAAACGAAGATGCTTCGTACCAGGTGATGCTTTCCGCGCCCACTATTGTGATGTCTGCGTTGGCAACATTGGTTGCAGCGTAGAAATGCCCGCTCTGTTTCCGGCACTGCGAGCAGTGGCAGTAGATGACGCCGCGCAAGGCCCCTCGCGTCTTGAACCGCACCGCCCCACACAGGCATGAGCCGCTATGAGTGTTGTCCATCTCGGGCCTCCCGACGCAGCCGTGATCCTTGGCGTCCCTTGCCAGGATTCCAGTTTTGCAGCGGCCGTGCTCAAGCGAATGCGACATTCGACGGGCGTGTTCCGCACAGCACGGTTTGGACAAAGCGGCAGGCCGCGCCAACAGCCTCTCGACGGCCCGCCAAATAGTTAAAGCCAATATCTTTCCATATGAATTTTTGTGCGCTATATTTTCACCAGAAAGGAAAGGCCGCCGACAATGCAACCCGATCTCGCCGCCAATACGGCCGAAAATGCAGTCCTGACCAAGGCCACGCTGCGCGCCGCCGACCTGCTGGACATTACCGCCAGGATGCTGGCCTCCATCATCGGGGTTTCGGAAGCCACGGTTTCGCGCATGCGCAGGCAGGAATTCCTGCTGGAGCGTGGAACCAAGCCGTTCGAGCTTGCCGTGCTGTTCGTCCGCCTGTTCCGCTCGCTCGACGCCATTGTCGGCGGCGACGAGACTGTCGCCCGGGCGTGGCTGAAGAACGCCAACACGGCCTTCGATGGCACGCCGCTCGAAAAAATCGTGACGATATCAGGACTTGTCGATGTCATCGCCTATCTGGACTCCCGACGCGCTCTCGTCTGAAGCCGCCAAACGAGGTGGCAAGTATGGGCTCGATGGCAAATATTGGCGCATGGTCGAGGCGCAGCACCGCGTCTCGACATTGAAAGTCGTTGACACGCTCGACGAGCAGGCCGTCCTCGAAGACCTCATCGAGGAAACCAAGCCGCAAATCCCCTTGGAATGCCGGCATCTGCATTATCTCCTGGCAACGCCTTTCCGCTACGGCTCGATCTACCCGCACGGTTCGCGCTTCCGCCGCGCCGGCAGGACCAAGGGCGTCTACTACGCGGCGGAAACCATGATGACCGCAGTTTCCGAAATGGCTTTTTACCGCCTGCTGTTCTTCGCCGAATCGCCGGCCACGCCGTGGCCGCGCGACGCCGCCGAATACACCGCCTTCGCCGCCGCGATACGCAGCACAAAGGTGATCGACCTGACGCGGCCGCCGCTCGACCGCGACGCGGCGGCGTGGACGCACCCGACCGACTACGCCGCCTGCCAAAATACTGCCGATGTCGCGCGCGAAGCCGGGCTGGAGGCGATCCGCTATCGCTCCGTGCGCGACCCGAAAGGCGCCAATGTGGCGCTGCTGGCATGCAGCGGCTTTGCCAAGCCGAAACCGCTGGAACCGCATACCTGGCGCATCAGGCTGGGCGCCTTCGGCGTGCAGGCGATCTGCGAGTTCCCGCAAAAGAGGATCGAGTTTTCCAGGACGGCGTTTGCCGCCGATCCCCGGCTCAACGGACTGCGCTGGGAGCGCGGGCGCTGACTGGATCCTGGCTAAAAACGACGGCGGCCCACTATTCAACCGGCGGGTGCGTAGCGCAGCAGTGTCACGCCCTGGGTAAGGCTTGCCTTACCAAGCGGCTTCAAGGTCAGCGACAGGCCGGACTGGAAATACGGCTTGCCGCCGCCAAGCACGACCGGGTGGATGTAGAGCCGGTACTCGTCGATGCAACCAGAGCGTGCGAAATGCGCGGCAAGATCGGCGCCGGCAACCGTGATCTGGCCATCCGCTTCCGAGTTGACGGATTTTGCCAAGTTCCCGACCCGTCGTCGCCAATTCAGAGTTCTTGCCATTGACAAACATTGCCAAAAACTCATTTATCCAGGCGAAGCCAAGAGGCCGAGGAAGCGACATGGCAACGATGAACGTAAGCCTTCCAAGCGATATGGTCGAATTCGTGGAGCAGGAAGTCTCCCAAGGCGGATACGGCTCCTCGAGTGAAGTCGTCAGGGAAGCGCTGCGCTTGCTGCGACACGAAAAGGCCCAGCAGGCGGAGAAACTCGCCATCCTTCGGCGCGAAATCAGTATAGGGGTGGAAGCCGCCAACGCAGGACGCTTCTCGAAGAAAAGCGTCAGTGACATTCTCGATGAGGTGATGCTCGAATCGCCCAGGAAATGAGATACGAGCTTACCGAACCCGCCGAACGCGATATCAGGGACATCTTGCGAAATACGATGCAGACGTTCGGCCCGCGGCAAGTCCGGGCCTATGCCCGCATCATCGAACTTGGTATCAAGCTGATCTCGGAAAATCCGGATCGACCAGGTTCCATCGAACGCGCAGAACTCGCCGCGGGTGTTCGACTGCTGCACCTGGAGATCGCTGCGAGAAGGCGCGGAGGTGCTGCGCATTGCCTCTACTACATGAAGGGTCGCCTTTCGGACGATACGACCGGCGTCATCGTTGTTCGAGTGCTCCACGAACGCATGGAACCACGGCATAGAGTGACCCGAGCACTCAAGAACATGGCAAGGCCAAGGTAGATAGCCTGGAGATATCCGACGGTGATGGGCCGTCCAGTGGTCCGGGTTCCTCAGGGGCTGGGGATGTCTCCGGCGCTACTTGATCGATGGCGGACTGAAATCAGCCGTTGACGGCCTGCTTGTGCTGAACCGGGTGGCTCTTCTTGAGCAGGTCCGAGACCAGGAACGCCAGCTCAATCGCCTGGTCGGCGTTTAGGCGCGGGTCGCAATGGGTGTGATAGCGGTCCTGCAATTCCTCGGCGGTGATGGCGCGGGCGCCACCGGTGCATTCGGTGACGTTCTTGCCGGTCATCTCGATGTGGATGCCGCCCGGATGCGTCCCTTCGGCGCGATGCACCTCGAAGAAGCTCTGCACTTCCTTCAGGATGCGGTCGAACGGCCGCGTCTTGTAGCCGGCGGCCTCGATGGTGTTGCCATGCATCGGGTCCGACGACCACACCACGCTGCGGCCTTCCTTCTGCACCGCGCGGACCAGCTTCGGCAGATGCTCGGCGACCTTGTCGGAGCCGAAGCGCGCGATCAGCGTCAGCCGGCCGGGCTCGTTTTCCGGATTGAGCAGGTCGATGAGCTGCAGCAAGCCGTCCGGCGTCAGCGACGGGCCGCATTTCAGGCCCAGCGGGTTCTTGATGCCACGGCAGTATTCGACATGGGCATGGTCGGGCTGGCGGGTGCGATCGCCGATCCAGATCATGTGGCCGGAGGTTGCATACCAGTCGCCGGAGGTCGAATCGACGCGGGTCAGCGCCTCCTCGTAGCCGAGCAGCAGCGCCTCGTGGCTGGTGTAGAAGTCGGTCTCGCGCAGCGCGTAATTGGTCTCCGAGGTGATGCCGACAGCCTTCATGAAGTCCATCGTCTCGGTGATGCGGTTGGCGAGCGACTCGTATTTCTCGCCCTGCGGGCTGTCGGACACGAAGCCCAGCATCCATTGATGCACGTTCTCCAGGCTGGCGTAGCCGCCCTGCGCAAACGCGCGCAACAGGTTGAGCGTCGCCGCCGACTGGCGGTAGGCCATCTCCTGGCGTGCGGGATCGGGAATACGCGACTTGGCGTCGAATTCGATGCCGTTGATGATGTCGCCGCGATAGCTGGGCAGCGTCACGCCGCCCTTGGTCTCGTTGTCGGACGAGCGCGGCTTGGCGAACTGGCCGGCAACACGGCCGACCTTCACCACCGGCTGCGCGCCGGCGAAGGTCAGCACCACGGACATCTGCAGGAAGACGCGGAAGAAGTCGCGGATGTTGTCCGCGCCATGCTCGGCGAAACTCTCGGCGCAATCACCGCCCTGCAGAAGGAATGCGTCACCGGCAGCAACGGTCGCAAGCTGCTTCTTCAGCTTGCGTGCCTCACCTGCAAAAACCAGCGGTGGAAAGGTGGCGAGCTGGGCTTCCGTGTTCTTCAGCGCGGCAAGATCCGGATAGGCAGGAACCTGCTGGATCGGCTTTGCTCTCCACGAATTCGGCGACCATTTCGTCATCGTTGCACCCAAAATTCCTTCGAGCGGGTGTTATAGCCCGCCATTTCGCCCCAATACGGGATCGCGGCTCCATACACGAAGCCGATTTCCTATTCTAGACCGGAATTTCGGTGGTGGCGAATGGCGCAAGCTCGCCGCCTGTCTTTCCTTCTCCCCTTGTGGGAGAAGGTGGATTGGCGCGCAGCGCCAAGACGGTTGAGGGGTGTTGGCCGGAGCACGGTTTTGCCAAGCTGGAACACCCCTCATCCGACCGCTTCGCGGCCACCTTCTCCCACAAGGGGAGAAGGGGGAGCCGGCTGAGCCGCGCTAAGCCGCATTCTCCACCAGCCTTGCCAGCTGCGTCATGACGACCGCTGAACCGGCCAGCCGCTTTTCAGGTGTCGGCCAGTCGCGGACGAAAACGACGCTGTGGTCCGGCCGGATCTTGGCCAGCGAACCCTGCTCGCCGATGAAGGTGACCAGCCCGACGGGGTTGGAGAACTCGCGCTTGCGGAAATGGATGACGACGCCCTTTGGTCCGGCATCGAGCTTTTCGACATTGGCCTTGCGGCACAGCGCCTTGATGAAGACGATCTTCAAGAGATGCTTCACTTCCTCCGGCAAAGGTCCGAAGCGGTCGATCAGCTCGGCGCCGAAAGCGTCGATCTCCTCGGTGTTTTCGAGATCGCCGAGGCGGCGGTAGAGCGCCAGCCGCAGCTGCAGGTCCGGAACATAGCTTTCGGGGATCATCACCGCCGTGCCGACGGCAATCTGCGGCGACCAGCCGCCATCCTGCACCTCGCCGGAATCCTTGACCTCGGCGACGGCCTCTTCCAGCATCTGCTGGTAGAGCTCGAAGCCGACCTCCTTGATGTGGCCGGACTGCTCTTCGCCGAGAAGATTGCCGGCACCTCGGATGTCGAGATCGTGGCTGGCGAGCTGGAAACCGGCGCCGAGCGTGTCGAGCGACTGCAGCACCTTCAGCCGGCGCTCGGCGGTATCGGTCAGCTTGCGGTTGGCCGGCAGCGTGAACAGCGCATAGGCGCGCACCTTCGAGCGGCCGACGCGGCCGCGCAGCTGGTAAAGCTGCGACAGGCCGAACATGTCGGCGCGATGCACGATCAGCGTGTTGGCGGTCGGGATATCGAGGCCGGATTCGACGATGGTGGTCGACAACAGCACATCGTACTGGCCGTCGTAGAAGGCGTTCATGATGTCGTCGAGCTCGCCGGGCGGCATCTGGCCGTGAGCGACAGCCACCTTTAGCTCGGGCACGGATTCACGAAGGAAATCATGGATTTCCGCCAGATCGCTGATGCGCGGCACGACATAGAAGGAATGACCGCCGCGGTAGCGTTCCCGGAGCAGGGTCTCGCGGATGACCAGCGGGTCGAAGGGCGAGATGAAGGTGCGCACCGCCAGGCGGTCGACCGGCGGCGTGGCGATCAGCGACAGCTCACGCACCCCGGTCAATGCCAGTTGCAGCGTGCGCGGGATCGGCGTCGCCGACAGCGTCAGCACATGCACGTCGCTCTTCAGGTCCTTCAGCCGTTCCTTGTGCTTGACGCCAAAATGCTGTTCCTCGTCGATGATCAACAGGCCGAGATTCTTGAACGAGATCGACGAGCCGAGCAGCGCGTGAGTGCCGATGACGATGTCGACGGTGCCGTCGGCGATGCCTTTCTTGGCCTCTGCCAGTTCCTTGGCGCCGACCAGCCGCGAGGCCTGGGCGACGCGGATCGGCAGGCCGGAGAAGCGCTGCAAAAAGGTCTTGAAATGCTGGCGCGACAGCAGCGTCGTCGGCACCACCACCGCGACCTGAAAGCCTTCCATCGCCGCAATGAAGGCGGCGCGAAGGGCGACCTCCGTCTTGCCGAAGCCGACATCGCCGCAGATCAGCCGGTCCATCGGCTTTCCGGCGCCCAGGTCGCCCATGACCGAATCGATCGCCGTCTGCTGGTCGTCGGTCTCCTCATAGGGAAACCGCGCGGCGAATTCGTCATAGAGACCGTCGGCGGGCACCAGCGAAGGGGCAGCGCGCATCTGCCGCTCGGCGGCGATGCGGATCAACTGTCCGGCCATGTCGAGCAGGCGTTTCTTCAGCCGCGCTTTTCTGGACTGCCAGGCGCCGCCGCCAAGCTTGTCCAATGTCGCCTCAGTCGAATCCGAGCCATAGCGCGACAAAAGCTCGATGTTCTCCACCGGCAGGAACAGCCGGTCGTCGCCGGCATAATGGATTTCGAGGCAATCATGCGGTGCGCCGACCGCCTCGATGGTGCGCAGCCCGATGAAGCGGCCAATACCGTGGTCGCTATGGACGACGATGTCGCCGGAGGACAAAGCCGCGGCCTCGGCGATGAAATCGGAAGGGCGCTTCTTGCGCTTCGAGCGACGGATGAGCCGGTCGCCCAGAATGTCCTGCTCGGCGACGACGACCAGTTTCTCGGTCTCGAAGCCGGATTCGAGCGGCAGCACGGCAAGTCCCGCCTGCCCCGGTTCGAGCTTTTCCGCCTCGGCCAGCGTAGCCACCGGCTCGAGGTTGCCGAGATGATGCTCGGCCAGGATCTGGCCGAGCCGGTCGAGCGAACCTTCGGTCCAGCCGGCGACGACGACGCGGCGGCGGGCGGCGCGCTCGTCGGCGATGTGTTTTACGACGACGTCGAAGACGTTGACGTTGGGGTCGGCGCGTTCCTCGACGAAGCTGCGGCCATGCCGCGACCCGGCATGGAAGATTTTCCTGGCGCCGGCGTCGGGCGCGTCGAACGGCGTGAAGTCGATCGCCTCGCGCGGGCCAAGCGAGGCGATGAGGTTTTCCGGCGACAGATAAAGCAGGTCGGGCGGCACCGGCTTGTAGGGGACGGCGTCCTTCAGCGCGCCGTCGGCCTGCTTCCTGCGCGCCTCGTAATGGTCGAGGATCAGCGCATGGCGCTCCGCCAGCGCCTCATGCGCCAGATGATCGAACACGACAGGCGTGTCCGGCAGATAGTCGAACACCGTCTCCAGCCGCTCGTAGAAGAACGGCAGCCAGTGCTCCATGCCGGCAAAACGCCGTCCCTCGCTGACCGCCGCATAGAGCCCATCGTCACGCGAGGGCGCGCCAAAAGCGTCGATGTAGGAGCGGCGGAAGCGGCTGATGGTCTCCGGCGTCAGCGCCACTTCGCTCATCGCCTGCAGCGCCATCGACTTGCGCTGGCCGGTGGTGCGCTGCGTGGCGGCGTCGAAGACGCGGATCGATTCCAGCGTATCGCCGAAGAAATCGAGCCTGAGCGCTTCCGTCCAGCCCGGCGCCAACAGGTCCAGAATGCCGCCGCGCACGGCGAACTCGCCGACGCCGCGCACGGTCGGCACCCGCTCGAAGCCTGATATCTCCAGCCGCGACGCCAGTGCGTTCATGTCGATCTGGTTGCCGGGTTTGGCGTGAAATGTCTGCGCCTCGACAAGGCTTGCCGGCGGAATGCGCTGCAGCAGCGCGTTGGCGGTGGTCAGGATGACGGCGCGGTGCGGGTTTTTTGCCAACGCGATCATCGCGGTAAGTGCGTCCAGCCGCCGCGCGGCTGCATCCGAGCCGGGCGAAACGCGGTCATAGGGCAGACAATCCCAGGCCGGCAGTTCGAGCACCGGCAGGCCAGGCGCGGCGAAGGAAAGCGCCTCGACGATCGAAGGCAGGCGCTGGCCGTCGCGTGCCACGAACAGCACCGGCTTGTCAGGCGCGATCTCGTGCGCGGCCTGCACCAGCGCGAAGGCTTCGTAACCGTCGGCGACGCCATCGACGATGAACTGGCCGGCGCGGCCTTTCGGCAGGCCGATGGTGGGGATCAGGCTCATGGAATCACGTGTTTCAGAATGTCATCGCCTGGCGCGACGCCAGGATTTTTTGCAGGACGGCACAGTCGATGTCAGCCGGAATCGGCCGCTCGCCGGTGATCATGGGCAGGAATTCGGTGTCGGCAATTTCGAGGAGCCTCTCATATTGGTCGAGTTCGTCGCCGGTCAAGGCGCCGATCTCGGCGTCGGCGAAACTGCCGAGAATAAGGTCCATTTCGCGCATGCCGCGATGCCAGGATCGAAACAGAAGCTTGCGGCGGCGGGCGTCGAGCCCCTCGCTTGATCGTCTCGTTCCGGTCATTGTCCAGCATCCTTCCCTGAAGCGGCGCCTATAGCGTGGATAGAGCGCGGTGTCAGCCTTGCAACGGTCCGGTGGGTGTCTAACATCCCGGTGTGACATACACTCCTGACACCGTCGGCGCTAAGACCCCCCTCGGTCCTGCCGGACATCTCCCCCTCAAGGGGGGAGATTTGCCGTCGCGACTGATTTCGCCAATCTCCACCGCTGCAGGATGGGCGATGAGGCCAAAGCTGCCGATCTCCCACCTTGAGGGGGAGATGGCCGGCAGGCCAGAGGGGGGTGAGCGCCGACATCGCGTGGTCTCTCACCCATGAGACCTTCCCTCCTCGATCCGCTGTTTGTCCCGATCACCTCGCTTGCCGGCGTCGGGTCGAAGGTCGGCGCACTGATCGAGAAAATCGTGCCGGCCGATCTCGGCGACCGCCGCCCCGCACGTGCCGGTGATCTTCTGTTCGTGCTGCCGCATTCGGTGATCGACCGCCGCAACCGGCCGGGCATCGCCGGTTCGGCTGAAGGCGCGATCGTCACCCTGGAAGTGCGCATCGATCGCCACCAGCCGCCGCCGCGCGGCAACAGATCGGTGCCGTACCGGGTTTACGCCCATGACGACACCGGCGAGATCGCGCTGACCTTCTTCCATGCGCACGCCGCCTATCTCGAAAAAGCAATGCCCGAGGGCGAGCATGTCGTTGTCTCCGGCCGCATGGAATGGTTCAACGGCCGCCCGACCATGGTTCATCCCGACCACATCGCGCTGGCCAGCGAAGCGGAAAACCTGCCGCTGGTCGAGCCGGTCTATCCGCTCACCGCCGGGCTCTCGGGAAAAGTGCTGCGCCGGGCAATCGGCCAGGCGCTCGCTCGCTTGCCGCTGCTGCCGGAATGGCAGGAGGATGAGTTTCTGCGCCGTCGCAGCTTTCCCGCCTTCGGCGACGCGCTCGCCCGCATCCACAATCCCGCCGACCCGATCGACGTGTCCGTCGACGGCGCGGCCTGGCGGCGTCTCGCCTATGACGAGTTTCTGGCAGGCCAGGTGTCGCTGGCACTGGTGCGCGCAAAAGTCCGCCGCCTGTCCGGCCGGCCGCTGGTCGGCGACGGCCGCTTCGTCGAAAAGCTGCGCGCCGCCCTTCCCTATTCGCTGACCAATTCGCAGGAAATGGCGCTTGCCGAAATCAATGCCGATCTCGGTGACCCCGAACGCATGCTGCGCCTGCTGCAGGGTGATGTCGGCTCAGGCAAGACGGTTGTCGCGCTGCTCGCCATGGCGCGCGCTGTCGAGGCCGGCGGCCAGGCGGCATTGATGGCGCCGACCGAAATCCTGGCGCGCCAGCATCTTGCGACGATTGCGCCGTTGGCGGAACAAGCCGGCCTGTGCATCGCCATCCTCACCGGGCGCGAAAAGGGCCGCGAGCGCACGGAGACGCTGGCCGGTCTGGCCAATGGCGAGATCGACATCGTCGTCGGCACCCATGCGCTGTTCCAGCAAACGGTGACGTTCCACGACCTGGTCCTCGCCGTCATCGACGAACAGCACCGGTTTGGCGTCCACCAGCGGCTGGCCATCACCGCGAAGGGCGACGCGCCCGACATGCTGGTGATGACGGCGACGCCGATCCCGCGCACGCTGGTGCTGACCGCCTTCGGCGACATGGATGTGTCGAAGCTGACGGAAAAGCCGGCCGGCCGCCAGCCGATCCGCACCATCACCCTGCCGCTCGAGCGGCTCGACGAACTGGTCGGCCGCATGCGCGACGCCGTCGCCGACGGCCAGAAGATCTATTGGATCTGTCCGCTGGTCGAGGAATCCGAAGAGATCAAGCTGATGTCGGCGGAGGACCGTTTTGCCTCCTTGAAGCCCCTGTTCGGCGGCCGGATCGGCCTGGTGCACGGGCGCATGAAGGGCGTCGAAAAAGACGAGGCGATGCGCGCCTTCAAGGCCGGCGAGACACGCATCCTGATCGCCACCACGGTCATCGAGGTCGGCGTCGATGTGCCGGATGCGACGATCATGGTCATCGAGCATGCCGAGCGCTTCGGCCTCGCCCAGCTGCACCAGTTGCGCGGCCGGGTCGGGCGCGGCGAAAAACCGTCGTCCTGCGTGCTGCTCTACAAGGACCCGCTCGGCGAGACGGCAACGCGCCGGCTGTCAGTGATGCGCGAGACCGAGGACGGCTTTCGCATCGCCGAGGAGGATCTGAAGCTGCGTGGCGAAGGCGAGTTGCTCGGCACCCGCCAGTCCGGCACACCTGGCTTCCAGGTGGCGCGCATCGAGGCGCATGCCGACCTGCTCGAAGCGGCTCGCGACGACGCGCGGCTGATCCTGTCGCGCGATCCGGAACTGCAATCCGAACGCGGCGCCGCCCTTCGCATGCTGCTTTATTTGTTCGGCCGCGACGAGGCTGTGCGGCTTTTGCGCGCCGGCTGAGGCTCGGCATCCACAGGCGGATTGCCGATCTGGCCGCCGATCGGCTTGCCGTTCAACGTTACCATTTTCGTCTTGACCGCCGGCGCCACTAGCCCGGCCGAAACGATCAGCTTGGCGCCGTCCTCGATCGTCATGTCGAGCAGCACGATATCGGATTTCGGCACGTACATCAGGAAGCCGGTGGTCGGGTTGGGCGTGCACGGCATGAACACCGCGATCAGCGGATCACCCTCCTGGTCAAGCTTCTGGTTGATCTCGGTTTCCTTCTCGCTGGCGACGAACACCAGCGACCAGACGCCCTTGCGCGGGTATTCGACCAGCCCGACCTGGCGGAACATGTCGCCCTTGTTCGATAGCACGGTCTCGAAGATCTGCTTCAGCGACCCATAGATGCCGCGCACCAGCGGCATGCGGCCGAGCAGCCGCTCGCCGAACAAGACGATAGCCCGGCCAACGATATTGGCGGTCAGGAAACCGATCAGGGTGATCAGGATCAAGGCGACGATCAGCCCGAATCCCGGAACCGGCGCCGGCAGATAGCTATCGGGGTTGTAACGCGCCGGAATATAGGGTTTCACCCAGGAATCGACCCAACCGATGAACGACCAGGCGATGTAGGCGGTGATCGCCAGCGGCGCGCAGACGACAAAGCCTGTCAGGAAGTAATTCCGCAGCCGGGTCATGCCAGAGGTCTTGGAAGCGTCGGACATGGTTCACCGCAGCGCTGGTTGCGGCGCGACATTAATGAACCGCATCCGGCTTTGGAACTGCGAATTTTTTAAACCACGGCTATTCCACCGTCACCGATTTCGCCAGGTTGCGCGGCTGGTCGACGTCGGTGCCCATGAACACCGCGGTGAAATAGGCCAGCATCTGGATCGGCAGCGCGTAGATGATCGGCGAGATGATTTCCGGCACGTCCGGCAGCACGATCGTCTCCATCGTCTTCACCGTGGCGTGCGCGGCACCCTTGCTGTCGGTGATCAGGATGATCTTGCCGCCGCGCGCCGCCACTTCCTGCATGTTCGACACGGTTTTTTCAAAAATGCGGTCATGCGGGGCAATGACGATCACCGGCATGTTCTCGTCGATCAGCGCGATCGGCCCGTGCTTCAGCTCGCCGGCAGCATAGCCCTCGGCATGGATATAGGAGATTTCCTTGAGCTTCAGCGCGCCTTCCATGGCCAGCGGGAAATTGGTATCGCGGCCAAGATAAAGCACGTTCTTGTAGTGCGAGAGGTCGCGCGCGACCTTTTCGATCTGGCCGTCGAGCTTCAGGACCTGGTTGGCATAGCGCGGCGCTTCCGACAGTTGGCGGACCAGCGTCGTTTCCTGTTCCTGCGAAATCCTTCCGCGCGCCACGCCGGCCCGCACGGCAAGCGAGGCCAGCACCGACAATTGACAGGTGAAGGCCTTGGTCGAGGCGACACCAATCTCCGGCCCGGCCAGCGTCGGCAGGATAACGTCGGATTCGCGCGCCATCGTCGATTCGCGGACATTGACGACTGCGCCGATCTTCATGCCCGCCTTGCGGCAATAGCGCAGCGAGGCCAGCGTATCGGCGGTCTCGCCCGATTGCGAGATGAAGAAGGCAGCGTCTGTCTTCGACAGCGGCATTTCACGGTAACGGAATTCCGAAGCGACATCGATGTCGACCGGCAGCCGCGCATAGCGCTCGAACCAGTATTTGCTGATCAGGCCGGCCAGATAGGCAGTGCCGCAGGCCGAAATCGCCAGCCGGTCGATTTTGGCGAAATCGAACGGCAAGTCGAGCGGCTTCGAGACGCCGCCAACGAAATCCACATAATGCGCCAGCGTGTGCGAGATCACCTCGGGCTGTTCATGGATTTCCTTCTCCATGAAATGGCGCCGGTTGCCCTTATCGACCATGAAGCTGGTGCTGAGCGACTGCTGGCGCTTGCGGTCGACCTTGTTGCCGTCCATGTCGAAGATGGCGACGTCGTTGCGGCGCACCACCGCCCAGTCGCCATCCTCCAGATAGGTGATCGAATTGGTGAAGGGGGCAAGCGCGATGGCGTCGGAGCCCAAAAACATCTCGCCATTGCCATGGCCTACGGCCAGCGGCGGGCCGTTGCGCGCGCCAACGATGAGATCCTCGTCTCCCCTGAACATGATGGCCAGCGCAAAGGCGCCTTCCAGCCGCTTCAGCGCCTGGTGCGCGGCCTCGACCGGCTGCAGGCCCCTAGCCAGTTCGCGCCCCACCAGGTGTGCGACAACCTCGGTATCGGTCTGCGATGAAAATGTGTAGCCGTCGCGCATCAGTTCGTCGCGCAATTCGGCGAAATTCTCGATGATGCCGTTGTGGACGATGGCGACGCCGTCGGAAAAATGCGGATGCGCATTGGTCTCGTTGGGCACGCCATGCGTCGCCCAGCGCGTATGGCCGATGCCGATCATGCCGTCGAGCGGTTCGTCCTTCAGCCGGCGTTCGAGATTGATCAGCTTGCCCTCGGCGCGGCGACGCGCCAGCTGGCCGTGCTCGACGGTGGCGACGCCGGCCGAATCATAACCGCGATATTCGAGCCTTTTCAGCGCATCGACGATCAGTGGCGCGACCGGCGAGTGACTGACAATTCCGACGATACCGCACATAGACGTTGCCCCCGATTCCGGTATGAAAACCCGGCGCTATTTAGGGTTGGCCGGGCTGCCGCGAAAATCACATTGCGTTTTGTTCCGTATCAGCCGGAACGGTTCTGCACAGATGCACCATGACAAGTCGCTCTGCAATCCGGTTACAGCAATCGCTCAGTTTCTCCGAGCATGCATCGTATCTCGTCTCGGTGGTTCCTGAAATCCATCATAGATATGATGCGGTCATGAACAAACGATCGACACGGTGACGCTTTGGCGTCCGGTTGGGCCTAAAGAGCTGATCGAGAAGTCGGGCATGCGGGCGTTCCCGCCGCGCCTTCCCGAGCAACCCATTTTCTACCCCGTTCTGTCCGAAGCCTATGCCGTGCAGATCGCGCGTGACTGGAACGTGTCAGCCAACGGCTCGGGATTCGTCACCCGGTTTGATGTTCTGAAGGATTTTCTCGACCGCTATCAGATCGAACGAGCCGGCAGCAAGGCTCTTCGGGAATACTGGATTCCTGCCGAAGACCTCCCTGAATTCAACAGGGCGATTGTCGGCGGAATCAAAGTGACCGCTGTTTTCGGCAAGGATGCGAACCAGCCGACTGTCGAAGAATAATCATGCCCCGGCCTTCTTTGCCGCCGCGGCCGCAGCAAAACGCTCGCGCAATTCCTTGCCCTTGCCGGGCAGCGTCCTCTGGCGGGCGCGGCCGAAGGCGAGCGCATCGTCGGGCACGCTTTCGGTGATCACGCTGCCCGAAGCGATGTAGCCGCCCTTGCCGATTGCAACAGGCGCCACCAGCGACGAATTCGAGCCGACGAAGGCGCCCTCGCCGATGTCGGTGAAGAACTTCGAGTAGCCGTCATAATTGCAGGTGATGGTTCCAGCGCCGATATTGGCGCCGGCGCCGACGCGGGCATCGCCGATATAGGTCAGGTGATTGACCTTGGCGCCCTCCTCGACCGTCGCCTGCTTGACCTCGCAGAAATTGCCGACCTTGGCTTTTTGCCTGAGATCGGAACCCGGCCGCAGCCGCGCAAACGGACCAACATCGCAATTCGAAGCGATCGTGGCGCCTTCAATATGGCTGAAGGCATGGATCCTGGCGCCGGTGGCGATTGTCACGCCCGGCCCGAACCAGACATTGGGCTCGACGATCGTGTCGGCGCCGATCTCGGTGTCGTGCGAAAAAAACACGGTTTCGGGCGCGATCAATGTGACGCCGGAGAGCATGGCTTCGCGCCGCCGGCGCGTCTGCCAGATGCCTTCCGCCGCAGCGAGTTCGGCACGGTTGTTGATGCCGAGCACATTCTCAAAGCCGGCTTCTGCAGCAACAACGTCAAAACCCTGCCCGCCGGCGATCTCGACGATGTTGGTGAGGTAATACTCGCCCTTGGCGTTGTTGTTGCCGACTTGATCGAGCAGCGTCAGCGCGTGCTTGCCGGCAACCGCCATCAGACCGCCATTGCAGAAGGTGATTTTCTTCTCCTCGTCGGTGCAGTCCTTTTCCTCGCGGATGGCGATGAGCTTGCCGCCTTTTTCGATCAGCCGGCCATAGCCGGACGGATTTGACGTGCGGAAGCCGACCACAACGACAGCAGCGCCATCAGCCAGCTTCAGGCGCGCAGCCGTCAGCACCTCCGGATCGATCAGCGGCGTATCGCCGAACATCACGAGGATGTCGTCGTAACCCTTTGAGATCGCATCGCGAGCCGCCAGCGCGGCATGCGCCGTGCCGAGCCGCTTGTCCTGGACGAAGGTCTCCGCCTTCGGCGCGAATTTTTGCGTGGCCTTGCGCATCTCGTCCGCGCCATGGCCGATCACCAGCGCCAGATCGCCGCTGCCTGCGGCTTCCGCAGCCTTGACGACATGGGCGACCATCGGCAGGCCAGCGATCGGGTGCAGCACTTTTGGCACGGCGCTTTTCATGCGCGTGCCTTCGCCGGCGGCGAGGATGACGGACAGGCAGGTTCTCTGGCTCATGGAATGCGACCATATCAAAAGGGTTGGGAATCAAGGCATGTCTAAGCCCGGAAACTCACTAACATTGGCGCCATGCTGCACCAATGCGGTTAAATTCCGGTGAGACGGTTGTGCTGCTGTCAGCCAATGCCGGCGCTGCCCGGCAGGGCGATGAGGGGCAGCGCAGATCTGAGCGATTGTCGCGCTGACAATGCCAGTTACGATACCTGTGAGCCGCACGACTTGATCCAATTTCAACCCAACTGCCCCAGCACCGGAAAATTCTCCAGCAGCCAGTAGGACGCGGCCTGCACGCCGCCGGTCAGGAAAAACACGCCGGCGACGACCAGCAGCGCGCCCATCGCCTTCTCGACACGGCCGAGATGGACGCGGAATTTTGCCAGAAAGCGCATGAAGGCGCCGGAAAACAGCGCCGCGATCAGGAACGGTATGCCGAGGCCGAGCGAATAGGCGGCAAGCAGAGCCGCGCCCTCGCCCACCGTCTCGCGGCCGCCGGCCAGCGTCAGGATCGGCCCCAGCACCGGTCCGATGCAGGGTGTCCAGCCGAAGGCGAAGGCCAGTCCCATGACGTATGCGGCAACGATACTGGCCGGCTTGCCCTGCGACTGGAAGCGCGCCTCACGCGACAGCAGCGGGATGCGCAATATGCCGAGAAAATTCAGCCCCATCAGGATGATGAGCACGCCGGCCGCCATCGCCAGCGGCTCCTGCCAGACGCGCAGCAGCCCGCCAATGGTCGAGGCGCCGGCGCCCAGCGCCACGAAGACGGTCGAGAAGCCGAGAACGAAGGCGACGGAGGCATAGAGCAGCGCGCCGCGTGCGTCGGCCTTGGCGGTGACGCCGGCATTGCCGCGGAAATCGTCGACGGACACGCCGGCCATATAGCAGAGATAGGGCGGCACCAGCGGCAGCACGCAAGGCGACAGGAACGAGATCGCCCCCGCCCCGACCGCGCTGACATAGCCGATGTCCAATGCCATTCCCGAACTCCTGACGCTTTGCGCTGCCATATAGCGGCGACCGCGCCGATCCGCCAATCACCATCGCGTGGCAAGTCGCAGGCGGCCGCTTGCCACGCCTGTCTCGCCCGTCAACGTCGCATCATGCCGGCCGTCTCTTCAAACCAGGGCTGGCGCGTGATCGATGTTTCTCTTATATCGGCGGAAGTATTTGTCCCGTTCTCCCGGATTCATTGCCGGTTTGTCCAACGATCAGGGCAGCCGCTCTCCCTATCCAGGATTGCGGATATCACATGACACGCCCCTCAATGCAGGACTGCATTTTGGGCGCTTGCCCTTGACCGGATGCAAAAGCACGGCCATGTGAACGACAATTATACGAGATTTCGTCGCGCGCAGCGGAATTCTTCTGCCGCACCACAGCTGATATGAGACCTCATGGACGTCGTCGTCGTCGAATCGCCGGCCAAAGCGAAGACAATCAACAAGTACCTCGGAAAGAACTACAAGGTCCTGGCCTCGTTCGGCCACGTCCGCGATCTGCCGGCCAAGGATGGCTCGGTGCGTCCGGACGAGGATTTTGCCATGTCCTGGGCTGTCGACACCGCCTCGAGCAAACGTCTTGCCGACATCGCCAAGGCGGTCAAGGACGCCGACGGCCTGATCCTCGCCACCGATCCGGACCGGGAGGGCGAAGCCATTTCCTGGCATGTCCTGGAAGTGCTGAAGCAGAAGCGCGCGCTGAAGGACAAGCCGGTCAGCCGCGTCGTCTTCAACGCCATCACCAAATCGTCGGTGCTGGAAGCGATGGCCAATCCGCGCCAGATCGATGCGCCGCTGGTCGACGCCTATCTCGCCCGCCGCGCGCTCGACTATCTCGTCGGATTCACGCTGTCGCCCGTGCTGTGGCGCAAGCTGCCCGGCGCCCGCTCCGCCGGCCGCGTCCAGTCGGTGGCACTGCGCCTCGTCTGCGACCGCGAATTGGAAATCGAGCGCTTCATCCGCGAGGAATACTGGCAAATCGCCGCCATTCTCGGCACGCCGCGCAAGGATAATTTCGAGGCGCGGCTGACTGCCTTCGATCGCAAGAAACTGCAAAAGCTCGACATTTCGAACAAGGCGCAGGCCGACGACATCAAGGCGATGCTGGATGGCGCGACCTTCAAGGCGCTGTCGGTCGAAGCCAAGCCGACCAGGCGCAATCCAGGCCCGCCCTTCACCACCTCGACGCTGCAGCAGGCCGCCTCCTCGCGCCTCGGTTTTTCGGCAAGCCGCACCATGCAGGTGGCGCAGCGGCTCTATGAAGGCATGGACATCGGCGGCGAGACCACCGGCCTGATCACCTATATGCGAACCGACGGCGTGCAGATGGCGCCCGAGGCGATATCAGCCGCGCGCGATGCGATCGCAAAAGAGTTCGGCCCAAAATACCTGCCCGAAAAGCCGCGCAACTACACCACCAAGGCCAAGAACGCCCAGGAAGCGCACGAAGCCATCCGCCCGACCGACTTCATGCGCACGCCGGCTTCGGTCAGGCAATATCTCGATGCCGACCAGGCGCGGCTTTACGAGATTGTCTGGAAACGCGCCATCGCCAGCCAGATGCAGCCAGCCGAGATCGAGCGCACCACGGTCGAGATCGGGGCGGTCAATGGCGCCCGCAGCGCGGAGCTTCGCGCCGTCGGTTCGGTCGTTCGCTTCGATGGCTTCATTGCCGCCTATACCGACCAGAAGGACGAGGATGCGGAAGACGAGGAAGACCGCCGTCTGCCCGAGATCCGTGCCGGCGAACAGCTCGAGCGCGAGGCCATCAACGCCACCCAGCACACCACCGAACCGCCGCCGCGCTATTCGGAAGCCTCGCTGATCAAGAAGCTGGAAGAGCTCGGCATCGGCCGGCCGTCGACCTACACGGCGATCCTGAAGACGCTGGAGGACCGCGACTACGTCAGCATGGACAAGCGCAAGCTGTTGCCGCAGGCCAAGGGCCGACTGTTGTCGGCCTTCCTCGAGAGCTTTTTCGAGCGCTATGTCGAATATGACTTCACCGCCTCGCTCGAGGAAAAACTCGACGAGATTTCCGACGGCAAGCTCGCCTGGAAGGATGTGCTGCGCGATTTCTGGAAGGATTTTTCAGGCGCCGTCGCCGACATCAAGGAATTGCGCGTCACCGACGTGCTCGACGCCCTCAACGAGGAACTGGCGCCGCTGGTGTTTCCGGCGCGAGAAGACGGTTCGAACCCGCGGATCTGCCCGAAATGCGGGACCGGCAACCTGTCGCTGAAGCTCGGCAAATTCGGCGCCTTTGTAGGCTGCTCGAACTATCCCGAATGCTCCTTCACCCGCCAGCTCGGCGACGCCGCCAACCCCAATGCCGAAAACGGCAATGGCGAGGATGGCACCAAGGTGCTGGGCAAGGACCCCTACACGGCGGAGGAAATCACGCTGCGCAGTGGTCGTTTCGGGCCCTATGTCCAGCGCGGCGACGGCAAGGAAGCCAAGCGCTCCAGCCTGCCCAAGGGCTGGACCGTCGATTCGATCGACCACGAAAAAGCCCTCGCCCTGCTGTCGCTGCCGCGCGACGTCGGCAAGCATCCGGAATCCGGCAAGATGATCTCGGCCGGGCTGGGGCGCTACGGTCCGTTCGTGCTGCATGACGGCACCTACGCCAATCTCGACAACATCGAGGACGTGTTCTCGATCGGTCTCAATCGCGCCGTGTCGGTGATCGCCGAGAAGCAGTTGAAAGGCCCCGGCGGTCGCAATGGCGGCACGCCCGCCGCCTTGAAGGAACTTGGCGAGCATCCGGCGGGCGGCGGCAAGATCGTCGTGCGTGACGGCAAATACGGGCCTTATGTTAATTTCGGCAAGGTCAATGCGACGCTGCCGAAGGGCAAGGACCCGCAGTCGGTGACGATCGAAGACGCGGTGGCGCTGATTGCCGAGAAGGAAGCCAAGGGCGGCAATGGCGGCAGAAAGCCCTTCCGCAAAGCGGCCGCACCTGCCAAAAAGCCTGCGGCCAAAAAACCAGCGGCCCAAAAAATGGCGGCCCAAAAAATGGCGGCCAAGAAAGTGGCCAACAAAAAGGGATAGTGTATCGTGGCGCGCAGGGTATCCGGAAGAAGTCATGGCGATCTGCGCACCGCCGACACCCGGGCCAAGGTTAAGGATGATTACCGGCCGTCGCGCGACGAAATCCTACGCTATATCGCCGAAAATCCGGATCGCTCAGGCAAACGCGACATCGCCAAGGCGTTCGCACTGCGCGGCGAGGACCGTATCTGGCTGAAGGACGTTTTGCGCGACTTGCAGGATGAAGGCCTGCTGACCAAGGAGCGCAAGCGGCTCGCCCGCGTCGGCTCCCTCGCCCATGTCGCCGTGCTCGACATCTTTGGCCGCGATGCCGACGGCGTGCTTTTGGCTCACCCAACCGAAGCGGTGGGCAACGGCGAGCCTCCTGTCATAGCGATACGCGTGTCGCGCGGCGGCGGCGGCGGCCCGACACCGGGCATTGGCGACCGCGTGCTGGCCAAGACCTTTCCAACCGATGATGCGACCGGCCCTGCCTATACCGGGCGGGTGATGAAGATCTTCGAGAAGCGCACCGATGCTGTTCTCGGCGTTTTTCGCGTGCTGCAGGACGGTACCTTCCGCATCGAGCCTGTTGAAAGGCGCCAGCCGGAGCTGGTCGTCGACAAGGAATTCCAGAACGGCGCCAAGAACGGCGATCTGGTCGAGGTCGAGCCGGCGCGGGCCTCCCGCTACGGGCTGCCCAGGGCCAAGGTGCTGGCGGTGCTGGGTTCGCTGACCAGCGAAAAGGCGGTCTCGATGATCGCCATCCACGCGCACGACATTCCGCATATTTTCCCGGCAGACGTCATCGCCGAGGCGGAGGCGGTCAAACCGGCGACGCTGGCCGGCCGCGAAGACTGGCGCGACCTGCCGCTGGTCACCATCGATCCGGCCGACGCCAAGGACCATGACGACGCCGTGTTCGCGACAGCAGATCCGGACGAGAAGAACCCCGGCGGCGTGGTCGTTACCGTGGCGATTGCCGATGTCGCCGCTTACGTGCGCTATGGCACCGCGCTCGACCGCGAGGCGCTGAAGCGCGGCAATTCGGTCTATTTCCCGGATCGCGTCGTGCCGATGCTGCCGGAGCGCATCTCCAACGACCTTTGTTCGCTGCGCGAAGGCCAGGACCGCCCGGCGCTGGCGGTCCGCATGACCTTTTCGGCCGATGGCCGCAAGCTCAGGCATTCGTTCCACCGCATCATGATGAAATCGGCGGCAAAACTCGCCTATCGCCAGGCGCAGGCCGCGATCGACGGCGCGCCGGACGACAAGACCGGCCCGATCCTCGACACGGTGATGAAGCCGCTGTGGGATGCCTATGCCGTGGTGAAGCGCGGTCGTGAGACGCGCCAGCCGCTCGAACTCGAACTGCCGGAGCGGAAAATCCTGCTCAAGGAGGACGGCACCGTCGACCGCGTCGTCGTGCCGGAGCGGCTCGACGCGCACAAGCTGATCGAAGAATTCATGATCCAGGCCAATGTCGCGGCGGCCGAGACGCTGGAGGCGAAACGACAGGCGCTGGTCTACCGCATCCATGACGCACCTTCGCTCGCCAAGCAGGAATCGCTGCGTGAATTCCTGCAGACGCTCGGCCTGTCGCTGGCGCGCGGCGCGCAGATGCGGCCAAACCAGTTCAACGGTATTCTGGATCGCGTCCGCGGCGCCGACCATGAGGGCCTGGTCAACGAGGTGGTGCTGCGCACGCAGATGCAAGCCGAATATTCGCCAAGCAATATAGGTCATTTCGGCCTCAACCTGAAACGCTATGCGCACTTCACCTCGCCGATCCGCAGATATGCCGACCTGATCGTGCATCGCGGGCTGATTGCCGCGCTCGTCTTCGGTGCAGGCGGACTGACGCAGGATGAAGCGGAGCGGCTGGAAGAAGTTTCTGCGCTGATCTCAGCCACCGAGCGCCGCGCCATGGCCGCCGAGCGCGACACGGTCGACCGGCTGATCGCCGCCTATCTGGCAGAGCGTGTCGACGATCGCTTCGACGCACGCATTTCGGGCGTCACCAAATCGGGACTATTTGTCCAATTGCCGCAGTATGGCGCAGATGGTTTCATTTCGGTGTCAAGTCTGGGCGGCGATTACTATATATACGACGAAACTGCCCGATCGCTTTTCGGAGAACGCACCGGCAAGGGCTATCAGCTTGCCGACCGCGTCGAGGTTCGCCTGATCGAGGTGGCGCCTATGGCCGGCGCGATGCGTTTCGAGATGCTGACCGACCCAAAGCCGCTGCCCGGCTCCAAACGGTCGTTTCACAAGGCCAAGGGCCGCGCCCGTGCGTCGCAATCGCGTCCAGGCTCGCGCGGCAGGAGACGGTAATGCCAAGCGATCTGAAAAAGAACGAACAGGTTTTCGGCGGCCAACAGCACTCGGGCCGGATCGCCCGCCCGCTATGGACGGCGATGAAGCGTGGCGCGCTTGGCCGTTGCCCACATTGCGGCGAGGGAAAGCTGTTTCGCGCCTTCGTCAAGACCGTCGATACATGCGCTCATTGCGGCGAGGCGCTTCATCACCACCGCGCCGACGACCTGCCGGCCTACCTGGTGGTGGCCATCGTCGGCCACATCGTGCTCGGCGCCTTCATGGGTGTCGAAGCGGCCTCCACTCTGTCCACATGGCAGCACATCGCCATCTGGGTGCCGCTGACCATCCTCATGGCGATCGTCTTGCTGCAGCCGGTCAAGGGCGCCGTCATCGGCCTGCAATGGGCGTTCTATATGCACGGCTTCGGCGGGGAAGAAGATCTGATCGAGTCGCATCCCGAGGCTTGAAACCGAGGCTGGCGCAAATCGGCATGGCTGGACGCCACTTTCGCATCGAAGAAGATTCCGCTAGGTCGTGCGCATGGACGTTATGACCAAGGCGGAAGTCGACAAGGTTGAGCCGATCGCGCTCGACGCCAGGCCTTTACGCCCGCGCGACGCCGCGACGCTGATCCTGCTCGACCGCAGGGGCGCCGAGTTCCTGGTGCTGATGGGCAGGCGCCACGCCCGTCACGCCTTCATGCCGGGGAAATTCGTCTTTCCCGGTGGCCGTACCGATCCGGCCGACAGCCGAATTCCCGTTGCCACAGCGCTGCACCCTGAGGAGCAGGCGAGGCTGACTGCCGGCGTCGGCCGCACCAGCCCGGCCCGCGCCCGCGCCATCGCCCTGTCGGCGATTCGCGAGACCTATGAAGAAGCCGGCCTGCTGATCGGCCAGAAGGGCGCCTTCGCCACGACCAGGCGCGATTGGCAGGGTTTTGCCGAGCACGGCGTAAGGCCGTCGCTGGAAGCGCTGCGCTTCATCGCGCGCGCCATCACCCCGCCGAACCGGGTGCGGCGCTTCGACACGCGCTTCTTCAGCGCCTGGCGCGAAGACGTTGCGGTGGAGCTGCCGGACGGCGGTCCGACCAACGAGCTGGAGGAACTGGTCTGGCTGCCGCTCGCCAAGGCCAGAGAAGCTGATGTGCCCGACATCACCAGGGCCATCCTGGGGGAGCTGGAAAAGCGGCTCGTCGACGATCCGCTGCTGCGACCCGGTGGTTCCGTGCCATTCTACCGGCTTGTCGGCAATCGCTTCGTTCGCGAAATTCTTTAAAGCATAGAGCATTCACATCCCATGACAGTCGATACCCAGCAAGAGGTCGAAGAACGCGTCCATTGGCTGCCGATGATCGCGGCGATCTCGTCGATCAGCGTCGTCGGCATCGCCATCGGCCTCGGCATGCCGCTGCTCAGCGTCATTCTCGAAACGCGTGGCCATTCGGCGTCGATGATCGGCTTCAACACCGCTGTCGCCGGCCTGGCCTCGATCGCCGGCGCACCGCTCGCCACCCCGCTGGCGATGCGGTTCGGCGTCGCCAGGACGATGCTCGCCATGATCGCCACCGGAGTGCTGGCCTTTGTCGGCTTCCATTTCGCACCGGACTTCTGGATGTGGTTTCCGCTGCGCGTCCTGCTGCACATCGCGCTGACGGTGCTTTTCATCCTGTCGGAATTCTGGATCAGCACGTCGGCGCCGCCGCACCGGCGCGGTCTCGTCCTCGGCATCTACGCCACCGTGCTGTCGCTCGGCTTTGCCGCCGGGCCGTGGCTGTTCGCCCAACTCGGCAGCGCCGGCTTCCTGCCCTTCGGCGTCATCATGGCGCTGGTGACGCTGGCCGCCATTCCAGTCCTGGCGGCCCGCAACGAGAGCCCGACGATCGTCTCCAACGGCGAAACCAGCAACTTCCTGCGCTACATCTGGCTGGTACCGACGGCGACCGCTGCGGTGCTGGTGTTCGGCGCGGTCGAGACCGGTGGCTTTGCGCTGTTTCCCGTCTATGGCAACCGTATCGGCTACTCCGAGGCCGATGCCGCCCTGCTGCTCACCATGATCGGCCTCGGCAACGTGCTGTTGCAGATCCCGCTCGGCATGATCAGCGACCGTGTCAGCGACCGCCGCTATCTGCTTCTGGCCTGTGCAACCATCGGGCTTGCCGGCACCATCTTCATGCCGCACTTCGCGCAGAACTGGCATCTGATGGCGGCGCTTCTGTTCGTCTGGGGCGGCGTCGTCGCGGCCATGTACACGATCGGCCTGGCCCATCTCGGCTCGCAGCTTTCCGGCCACGACCTGGCCTCGGCCAACGCTGCCTTCGTGCTCTGCTACGGTGTCGGCATGGTGCTCGGCCCGCAGGCGATCGGCATCGGCATGGACCTTTTCGGCCCCTCCGGTTTCGGCTGGGCGCTCGGCATGTTCTTCGCCTTCTATATCGCGCTGGTCGGCGCCAGGCTCATCCGAAAAATCCTGTAAAAAGACCCGATCGATGCCTCAGGTGGCGCAAGGCTGCTGACATAACCGTGTCAGCAGCACCTGGGTAGATTGTCAGCAACACGCCACGAATTTGAGGATGCCGCCATGATCGACTCCGGGTTTGAAACGAAATCGCTGCGGATGGAATTGCTGCTGCTTGTGACCTTCCAGGCGCCGGCTTGCGATGTCGACCGTATCATGGAAGCGGTGGTCGCGATCGCCCCGCTCAGCACGGGCAAATACGACAGCAATGCCTACCAGTCGGCGCACGGCATCGAGCGCTACCGGGCGCTCGAAGGTGCTGCTGCCGGCGCCGAGACCGAATTGCGCCGACGGCATGGCGCGGTGGAAGTGTCGTTCGAGCTGCCCGACGACCAGGCGTTGGCCGCCCGCATCGTCGAGGCGATCTTCCAGGTCCACAGCTATCAGGAGCCGGTGATCCGCATCCAGCCGATCCTCGCCAGCCGCTCAAAGGGATTGGACGACCGCTCCAACCCGAACCGCTGGTGGAACACCACGGGAGACTGGAACAAGGCCGCCCCAGTTAAAGAAGATGCGTAGAATCGCAAGCGGCCGAATGTCGGGTGCTCCAGCTTGGCACTGGCGGCACTCTGTCCAACACCCCTCTTCCGTCTCGGCGTTGCGCGCCGATCCACCTTCTCCCCCAAGGGGAGAAGGAAGAGGTCGCCTCACAGGGTTGACTTTCCGGGCGCGTTGTTTATGTGTCGCGCCAAGTTTCCCGCGTCCGGGTGGTTTTCCCGTGCTCCAGCGGCCAAGACTCCACGAACATAATGGACTGATACAATGGCCAAAGCCGCAAACATCAAGATCAAGCTTCTGTCGACCGCCGACACCGGTTTCTTTTACGTGACCAGCAAGAACAGCCGCACCAAGACCGACAAGCTGTCGTTCCGCAAATACGATCCGGTCGCCAAGAAGCACGTCGAGTTCAAGGAAACCAAGATCAAGTAATCTGCTTTCCTGCTTGAGACAAAAACGCCGCCCCGTGGGCGGCGTTTTTGTTTTCAAACCTCGAAAAGTCCAGAATTTCCAATGCTTGGCGCAGAGACTTGATGTCATTTTGAGAATGGGGGCCGGCCGGCGTCTGGCAGCGGTACGAGGAGGCCACTATGTGCCAGCGCCGGCCGGCCGACCCCACGGACCCAGGAGATGCGGCGGACCTGAATCATGGGGTATTCTTCGGATCGATCCGGCGATCTAGCCTGGCGCCGGTCCCGCCATCGGCCTGCACATTTGCGCAACAGCTTGTGAAAATCAACAATTTCTTAACCAAGCCCGGCGAATCGCTTGCGTTAAGGTAAATTCCTAACCCTGTCACATTGACAGAATAATCGGACTTTTACGCCGCCTTGGCGACGACCCGGTTGCGGCCGGCGCTCTTGGCTTCGTAGAGCGCGAGGTCGGCCCGCTTCATCAGCCCGGCAACCGAGTCGACACCCTTCAGCACCGACGACACGCCGACGCTGACGGTAACCTCGATCGTCTTGCCGTCCTGACCGACGGCAAACGGCATCTGGGCGATTTCGGCGCGAATCCGCTCCGCCACCTTTTCGGCGACGGCGCCGTCCGTGTCCGGCATCACCACGACGAACTCCTCGCCACCGAAGCGGCAGGCGAGATCGATGCCGCGCACATTCTTGCGCAGCCGCCGCGCGAATTCGCGCAGCACCTCGTCGCCGCCGTCATGGCCATGTGTGTCGTTGACGGCCTTGAAGCGGTCGAGATCGGTGATCATCACCGACAGCGGCCGCCGCCGCGCCACGGCGCGGTCGAACAATGTCTGCAGATGGCTGTCGAGGTAACGGCGATTGTGCAATCCCGTCAGCGGGTCGGTCACCGCCATCTCGATGGTCTGGGTGACGCTGGCGCGCAACTGGTCGTTGTAGCGCTTGCGGCGCACCTGCGTGCGCAGCCGCGCGGTCAATTCATGCTGGTCGATCGGACGCATCAGATAATCGTTGATGCCAAGCTCAAGGCCGCGGACGATGCGTCCCTCCTCACCCTGCTCCGCCAGAAGGATGATCGGCACGAAACGGGTACGATCGAGCGAACGCAGTTGCGAGCAGAGCCTGAGCGGATCGAAATCGGCAAAACCCGTCGAGATCATCACGCATTCATAGGGCGTCTCGGCGGCCTGGAAGAAGCCGGCATGCGGATCGGTGGCGATGTCGAGGTCGGCGCTGCTGCGCAGCATCTTCTGGACGCGCTCAATGGAGGATTTGCGCTCGTCGATCAGCAGAACCTTCGGCGTGGTGTCCGCGGACGCGAAGTTGCGGCTCAACAGCTCCTCGATGCCGATATTGCGCGTGGTCGAGGCGCGCAGGCGCAGCTCATCGGTCAAAGTCTTCAGCCGGACCAGGCTTTTGACGCGGGTCATCAATTGCAGATCGTTGACCGGCTTGGTCAGAAAATCGTCCGCACCGGCCTCGAGGCCGCGCACCCGGTCCGAAACCTGGTCGAGCGCGGTGATCATGACAACCGGGATGTGCGACGTTGCCGGATCGCTCTTCAGCCGGCGGCAGACTTCGAACCCGTCCATGTCAGGCATCATCACGTCGAGCAATACGACATCGACCTTGCCGTTTTCACAGGTCTCGATCGCGTCCGGCCCGTTGGTGGCGGTCAGCACCTCGAAATATTCGGCAAGCAGCCGGACCTCGAGCAGCCTGACATTGGCAGGGATGTCGTCGACGACGAGGATCCGTGCAGTCATCTCATAAAGCTCCGGCTCGGCTGGAAGGGCGCATCAGGCGTCGCCCAGATAGGATTTGATGGTTTCGATGAAACGCGGCACCGAGATCGGCTTGGAAATATAGGCTTCGCAGCCACCCTGGCGGATACGCTCCTCATCGCCTTTCATCGCGAATGCGGTGACGGCAATGACCGGGATGACATGGAGGTCGTCGTCCTCCTTCAGCCATTTGGTCACTTCCAGCCCCGACACCTCGGGCAGCTGGATGTCCATCAAAATGAGGTCCGGCTTGTGCAGTCGCGCCAGATCCAGCGCTTCCAGACCGTTGCGCGTGCGTACCGTCTCGTAACCGCTCGCTTCAATGAGGTCGCGAAAGAGCTTCATGTTGAGCTCGTTGTCCTCGACGATCATGACCTTCTTAGGCATCAAATTCCCGTCCCGGCCTGCCTTCCGCCCGAAGGATGCCGCCATGCGCCCTCGCCGGTACGCACCAAACCCTGCTCAACTCTACCGCGAGATAATTGACGAAACGGAAACCGGCTGCCGGAAAAGCTTCGGATTTCACCGCGAACTCCGCATTGCAGAGACAGATGGCTTGCCGCAGGCGACGCTTGCGATTACTGCCAAAAACAGACTCATTCAACCCACAAGAAGGTAGTGATGGCAAACCCAGGGTCAATGCGCGAGGAAGCGGAAACCATTGCCGTGAAGGCATTGGGCTTCGTCGCCGCCGATCCGGAACTTCTGCCCCGCTTCCTGGCGATCACCGGCATCGAGGCGCATTCGATCCGCCAGGCCGCCGGCGAGCCGGGATTCCTGGCCGGCGTGCTGCAGTTCATCCTCGCCCACGAGCCGACGCTCATGCGGTTCGCGGCGGAAACCGGCACGCCGCCGGCTTCCGTCGGCAGGGCGCTGCGGGCGCTGCCGCTTGGCGAAGACGATCATGAGCATTCGATATAAGCGACGACCGGATCGCGAAAACGCCTACGGCGTCGTTTCTTCTTCGCCGTCGTCGCCGTCAGCATCCGCAACCGGATCGGCCGGTTTCACCATGACACCATTGACGGTGACCGAACCGTCCGGCTTGCCGTTGACGACCCATTCGATGCGGCCGTCCGGCAGCGTCTTGCCGAATCCCTTGATCGCAAGCGCCACCGGCACATATTGCGCGGCTTCCGGCTCCGACTTCGCTGCCGCCTGCAGGCTTTCCACGATCTTGTCATAGCCTGCGACATCGATGGTCACATTGGCCTCCGGCTTCATGCCGGCGAAGGTCATCTCGCCTTCCATCGCGATTTCCATATCGCCGTTTTTCACCGTGCTGTGGCCGATGACAAATTTCGGCATCCTGGCCATGAAATCAGCGGTCAAGGTGTCGCCGAAGTCGGCCGGCAGCGGTGGATTCTTGTTCAGATCAAAGGCGTCGATCGCCTTCTTCGCCATGCTGTCGAGATCGATATTGGCGCCGCCGAAACTCAGATTGACATCGGTCGGCAGCAGCGCCGTGCTCCAGGCGGGCGCGAGATTGTCAGGGATCTTCAGTCCCGCGGCCCTGATCGAGTAGTTGATTGCTCCGTTCTGGGCGATGCCGTCGGTCCCGAAGCCTGTGTCCAGCTCAGTCGCCCCGAAAAGCCCGACCGGGCTTTCGACAGTGAGATCCGTGAACCCGTAGGTTCCGTCGATCCGCTCCCACAGCGGCAGCGCGGCGAGCAGGAGCGATTTGAGCTGCGCCTGGTTGGCCTTCAGTCTGGCCTCGTCTTCATTGGCGACGGCAAATGCCAGCAGATCGAGAAGCGGCCTGGTCCGCACGCCTTTGCCGGTCGCGTTCACCGACAGGTTTGGCGATTTGATCGTGAGCGGGAATTTCAGCCCGCTCTTGGGATCGTCAAAGTCGAGCGTCTCGGCGAAATCGGCGAGCGTCTGCGTCGCGGTGAAATCGACGCCGCCATTCGCAGCTTTGATTGCGTTCATGGTGGCCGTACCGGCGCCGGTGCTCACCTTGGCGCGCTGCACGGCGTCCCGGGAATTCATCGTCATCCCGGCAATCGACTGTGTGGCACTGGTGAAAGCAGCCAGTTCGGGATCGTAGACGCCGGAAAACTTGCCGTCTGTAATCGAGAACTCCATGCTCTGCGGGCCATCTGGCCCCTTGAACTCGAAGGACCCGCTTTGCGACACGTCCGCCGAGACGCTCCATGTCCCGTTGCTACCTGGCTTGACGAGCAATGCGTAGGGGCTGAAGTCGAACTTGAAGGAATTCTGCGCCGCCAACAGGTGGACGACAGGTTTGAAGTCGACGGCGAGTTTATAGGCGTCGCCTTCCACCGAAACCTTCAGGAAGCCGCTGTCGATCGCCTTGCTGCCGAAATAGCGGGACAGATTTTCGGAGAGCTGCTTGGCACCCTCGCCGTCGACGGTCTGGCCGAAGGCGGGCGCGCTGAGCGCGAGGACAAAGACGGCCGGCAGAACACGATTCACGCAGAATCTCCGTTGCTGTTTCTGTGGTAAAAACTCCAGCCGCAACCGTAATCGGAAACCGGCGGGGTGCAATCCCCTCGTTGGGGCTGGAAGCCGGTCTATAACCAGCCTTCGCCCTCCGCGCTATCCTTCGGCATCGACAGTGAAGCTTCAGGTCGCCTTCTTCGACGTGACGAGGCAAGCGGCGCTGGCATTGAGCAGGCCCCAGCCGAAGACGTCGTCCTTGCCCGGCGCGCCGAGATCTTCCGCCGACTTGCCGAGCGCGTCTTGAATGTCGGCTGCGGTGGCGTTGCCGTTTGCAGATTTCATCAAGGCAGCGGCTGCTGTGACGAAGGGCGCCGCGAAGGAGGTGCCGGTCTTCGGCCGTGCGCCGCTGACCGACGCGGCCGTCCACACTTGGACGCCGGGAGCGGCCAGGTCGATATGCTCGCCGCGGCCGGCGCGCCTGTAGGGGCGTTTCATGCGGTCGACCGCCGTCACCGCGATCACTTCAGCGTACGCCGCCGGATAGGCAGGCCCGGCTTTTGGGCCGCCATTGCCGGCGGCGGCGACGATCACCATGCCGCGTTCGGAGAGCCTTCGGACAACCTGCTCGAGAAGCGCATTCGCAGGACCCGACAGGCTCATATTCGTCACCCGCACGCCGCGCGCCGAAAGAAGATCGAGCGCGCGAAGCAGATCGTAGGCGTCCGAGCGGTCATCCTGGCGATCGCCCCGATGAAACGCATCGACCGCGATGAGCCTGGCGTGCGGCAGCAGGCCGGGCGTACGGCTGTCGGCGCCGCCGACAAGCAGGGCCGCGACGGCGGTGCCGTGCTGGCGGCCGGACTCGGGAACGCCGTCGTCCGACAGGCGAAGAACTTCGACCCGGCCTTTCGAGAAGGCGGCATGCGCAGGATTGATCGCGGTGTCGATAAGGCCGATCGTGACATTGCTACCGCAGCCGGCTGGCAGTCCGCTACCGGCCGGCCAGCCGATCAGGCCCGCGGCGGCGCAGTGCGGCCCGGCACATTCAGCTTCCTGCCCGGGCCGGTAGTAATGCACGAAATCTGCCGTCGACTGCGGAGCGGCATCGATGACTAGATCGCGCGCAGCCTCCAGCGGCATGTTGGGTGGAATACCCAGCCGAATCAGCTCCGATCCAAGAAGCTGAATGTCGGCACGGTCCAGTACGGTGAAGCCGGATGCCTGAAGCCGACCGATCTCAGCCGAACTCAGCCCGGTCGCCACGATCTGGTCCGGTACCCGAGACGGCAAAGGGGCGGCTGGCCGTTGCGCGCGCCTGCCGCTGCGCCTTGGCGGGCGCGGAAGAAACCGATCCGTCAGCGCGCGAAACAGGTTCGGGCCGGTCGATCGGCTGGACGTCGTTCGCGACCCACCGGGCGAAGCGCCGGACCGACCGCCGTCATCACCACCGCCATCGTCATCGCCACCGTCGTCACCGCCACCGTCGTCATCGGCCAACGCCGATCTTGGTCCGAACTCGCCGAGTGCCAGCTGGCCGCCCGGCGCCTGAGGATCGACGAGCAATGCGACGGCGACCCAGAAAAGCAGCAGGGCTTTTGGTCTCAACCAGGAGGTGGCGCGCATGGTCTCCCTCACATTTCCGGCCGTCGCCGATTTTCAACATCGCGAGGCTAGCGGAGCTGTCCGGCAATAAGCTAGCCTTGCGAGGAACGGGCGCGGGGCCGCTTTATTCCAGAACCTGGAGCAACATGTCGGAAAAAGCCGACCGCGTCCAAGATCAGCTTGTCGCTTTTCTGCCAAATCTGCGCCGGTTCGCGATTGCGCTGTGCCGGTCCCGCGACATCGCGGACGATCTTGTCCAGCGCGCCTGCGAACGGGCGCTCGCCAACGAGCAGCGTTTCGAGCCAGGGACGCGCTTCGACGCGTGGATGTTCAAGATCCTGCGAAATCTGTGGATCGACGACATCCGCAAGCGCAAGGTCGCCGGCCCGCAGGACGATATCGACGAGCGCCATGACATCGCCGGCGTATCCGGTGAGCGCGAGATGGAGGCGCGGCTGGCGCTGAACAGCGTGGCGCAAGCCATAGGCGAGCTCGCCGCCGACCAGCGCGACGTGCTGCTTCTGGTCTGTGTCGAAGAGCTTTCCTACAAGGAAGCCGCGGAGGTCCTTGACGTGCCGATCGGGACGGTGATGAGCAGGCTTGCCCGAGCGAGGAGGAATCTGGCGGAGGCGACTGGAATATCTTCGGCGCCCACCCGTTCTCCGGTCACAAAAGGGGCTGCAAAATGACCGAAGAGACTTTTTCGGACGAAATCCTGATGCGGTTCGCCGACGGTGAGCTTGATCCGGACATGGTCGCCAGGATCGAGCAGGCGATGGAAACGGACGACCGTCTGGTTGCCAGGATTGCTGTGTTCATCGAAACCAGAGCGCAGGCGCAGGCCGCGCTGAAGCAGTTGCTCGACGAGCCGGTTCCCGAAAAACTTGTCGCGGCCGTCGAGCAGATGATCGAGGCCAGGCGTGCCGGCGAGAAAGCGGCGACGGCATCGATATTGCCCTTCGGCAGCAGGCGCTTGGCAGGGCCTGCTTCGAGGTCTCGATGGATGCTGCCAATTGCCGCCTCTCTCGCGGCGGCAATTGTCGGCGGGCTCGCCGGCTATTGGGCAGCAGGCAGCAACGAACGCACGCAGGGCGGCTTGTGGGTTGCCGGCGTCATCAGGCCGGGCCTGGCCCAGGCCCTTGAAACGGTCGAGTCCGGCAAGGAAATCAAGCTCGCCGGGATCAGCGACCGGTTCCGGGCCATCGCTACGTTCCGTAACGATAAGCAGGATCTGTGCCGCGAATTCGAGGTCGACTCGCAGGACCGCTCCACGGCGATGTCGGTCGCCTGCCGTTCCGGTGACGAATGGCGCGTCAGCTTCGCCGTCGTCGCGCCCGGCGACGCCGGAGGCTATGCCCCGGCCTCGTCGACCGAAGCCCTCGACGCCTATCTTTCGGCGATTGAAGCCGGCGCTCCGATGTCAGCCGAGGAGGAAGTCAAAGCGCTGGACGAGATCCGTCAGAAGGACCGGAAGTAAAACTGCGACGACCCGGCTTGCTCTGACCCGGCTTGCTATGAAATGACGTCCAACTTTCTTTGAATGGAATAAAGCCGGCGATCGCCCGTTACTCCGCCGGACCGCAACTGCCGGTCCAGTCTGAAACAAGGAGTAACTACCATGACACGACACTGGAAGCTCAAGTCAACACTGGTCGCAGGAATGGCAGCTCTCGCAAGCACCACGGCGCAGGCGAAGGAGTCTCCCGCGGGGGCGCCGGAAACCGAGCGTCCGCCGGCCGCAATGTCCAGCCAAAGCGACGGTTCTTTCATCGTCGCTGGCAACAGCTCTTCAAATTCGAGCTCCAATTCGTCGTCCAACGGTTCGTCGAATTCCAGCTCTAATTCGTCGAGCAATTCGAATTCGAACTCGTCTTCGAACTCCAGCTCCAATTCCTCGAGCAACTCGAATTCGAACTCATCGTCGAACAGTTCCTCCAACTCGAACTCGAACGGTTCGGATCGCGGCTGGTCGCGCAACTGGCGGCGTTGACATCGGCCGGACGATAGAGCAGCGGCGCGCTTCGGCTTGTGTCCGCCGCTCTAAACTATCGAAAGACAAACGGGGGCCAGCCGGCCCCCGTTCGCATTCGCTGGCGATTGGCATAGGCCACCACGACTTCGTCAGGGCGCAGCAAGGAGCGAAGCGACGCGGCGCAGACCCTGGGATCCATTCCGTTACCTTGGAGCGCTGCTGCGGTGCAGAACCTTTGATCGCCGAGGGACAGCGCCCCCTCTGTCCTGCCGGACATCTCCCCGACAAGGAGGGAGATTGGCCTTCATCACTGATTTCGCCAATCACAAACCTTGCAAAAAGGACGCTGTCCGCGAAGCTGCCAGTCTCCCCCCAAGTGGGGGAGATGTCCGGCAGGACAGAGGGGGGCGCGAAGGATCGCTACAGAGCGCTTTTATTCTGAGTGGCGGTTCGCTT
>NZ_JBVVPZ010000051.1:6111-46512 GCF_055811415.1 Mesorhizobium sp. WSM4846 | reverse complement strand
CCCCCCCCCCCCACGACAGGGGGAAAACTGTAACCCATGTATCCGGTTCAAAGTGTTACCCATCCATCAACTGGACACCGCGCAGTCCTTTCCAGGCGATCGAATACAGAAGCCGCCGGCAGTTCCTCTCCCTCAAATTCGGGGGGAACTTTCCAGCCGGGATCGACGCCTTCCATGTTCGGCAGCTCGTGGGCTATGCCTTTGTGGCAGTCGATGCAGGTAGCCTCGCCAGACAGGAGGTAGCGTGTGTGGATCGTTGCCGCGCGTTCGGTTTGCTTGGACAAGTCCATCGCCACCGAGGAATGACAGTTGCGGCATTCGAGACTGTCGTTCGCTTTCAGTCGGGCCCATTCGTGCTCAGCCAGTTCACGCCTGTATTCGAGGAACTTCCTGCGGGTGTTGATGGTGCCGAAGATCTTGCCCCAGACCTCTTTGGAAGCCTGCATTTTCCTGGCGATCTTGTCGGTCCATTCGTGCGGGACGTGACAGTCCGGGCACGAGGCCCTCACTCCTGAACTGTTCGAGAAGTGGACGGTGCGCGTGAGCTCCTCGTAAACGTTCGTCTCCATCTCATGGCAGGAGATGCAAAACTGCTCGGTGTTGGTCAGTTCCAGGGCGGTGTTGAACGCACCCCAGAACATCACACCGCCGACAAAGCCGCCGAGTGTCAGGAAGCCCAGGCTGAGCGTCGCGGCGGGCGTCGCCAATATGCGCCAGGCCCATAAGGCGGCGGCCTTGAGCCGTGACCACATGCTACTCATCTCCCGCGTGGCCGACGCCCAGCTTGCTCATGTCGGTGAACGTGTTGCCGACGAGCGGCGCGGTGTCGGCCTGCGGCACATGACAGGCGGTGCAGAAATAGCGTCGGGGTGAGACGTCGGCCAACATCTGGCCCTCGCGGGTGATGTAATGCGTGACGCTGATCATCGGTGCGCCCGACCCTTGCGTGAACTCGCGCTTGTGGCACGACAGGCAGCGGTTCGTGTTGACCGAAAGCTGGTAGCCCTCGATCGAGTGCGGGATGACGGGCGGCTGGTCGGGATAGGCGCGCATCTTTCTGATATCGTCGACTGTCCACTTGGGCGTCGGATCAGCCGGAAGTTCGTCCATGGGCTGCGCTGCCCCGGTAAGCGGCGGGACGATCTCGGCCGACATTTGCGCCAACGCCGCAGTGCCGACGGCGAACAGGCCTGCGGCGACAAGTGCGACGCGCGCGCGGCGCGTCAGACGGGCATGACCTTGACCGCGCATTTCTTGAAATCCGTCTGTTTGGAGATGGGATCAGTGGCGTCGAGCGTCACCTTGTTGATGAGCTTGCTGGCGTCGAACCAGGGCACGAACACCACGCCGCGCGGCATGCGGTTACGCCCCCGGGTTTCGACCCTGAGCCTGATCTCGCCGCGCCGTGAAACGACCCGGACCTCGGCTCCCTGGTTGATGCCGCGCCGTCGCGCGTCGTCGGCGTTCATGAAGCAGACCGCGCCGGGGAACGCCCTGTAGAGCTCCGGCACCCGCATCGTCATCGATCCCGAATGCCAATGCTCGAGGACGCGTCCAGTTACCAGCCAGACGTCGTATTCCTCGTCAGGGGATTCCGCCGGAGGCTCGTAAGGCACGGCGAGGATCACTGCCTTGCCGTCTGGCCTGCCGTAGAATTTTACGCCTTCGCCCGGCTTCACATAGGGGTCGAGGCCTTCGCGATAGCGCCACTTCGTCTCCTTGCCGTCGACGACGGGCCAGCGCAGGCCACGCACCTCGTGATAGACGTCGTAAGGCGCGAGATCGTGGCCATGACCGCGGCCGAATTCGGCATACTCCTCGAACAAGCCCTTCTGCAGGTAGAAGCCGAATTCGCGCGATTCCCTGTTTTCATACTCGGCGTCGAGTTCTCCTAATGGGAAGCGGTCGACCATGCCGTTCCTGAACAGCACGTCGAACAGCGTCTTGCCCTTGTAGTCAGGATTGGCATTCAGGAGGTCGGCCGGCCAGACGTCTTCGGTGGTAAAACGTTTCGAGAATTCGACCAACTGCCAAAGATCGGAGCGCGCCTCGCCGGGCGCATCCACGAGTTGGTGCCAGACATGAGTGCGGCGCTCGGCATTGCCGTATGCTCCTTCCTTTTCCACCCACATCGCCGCCGGCAGGATCACGTCCGCCGAGAGCGCGGTAACGGTCGGATAGGCATCGGACACGACAATGAAGTTGTCAGGGTTGCGGTAGCCCGGATAGGTCTCGTTCGAATTGTTCGGTGCGGCCTGAACGTTGTTGTTGACCTGGACCCAGTAGAAGTTGAGCTTGCCGTCCTTCAGCATGCGGTCTTGCTGGACGGCATGGAAGCCGGGCTTCTCCGGCAGGAGGCCGTGCGGCAGACGCCATATCTCCTCGGCGTGCTTTCGGTGCTCGGGGTTGGTCACAACCATGTCGGCGGGGAGGCGGTGGGCGAAGGTGCCGACCTCGCGCGCGGTGCCGCAGGCCGACGGTTGGCCGGTGAGCGAAAACGGGCTGTTGCCAGGCTCCGAGATTTTGCCAGTCAACAGGTGGATATTGTAGACCATCTGGTTGGCCCACACGCCGCGGACGTGCTGGTTGAAGCCCATGGTCCACAGCGACATCACCTTCACGTCGGGGTTGGCATAGAGCTCCGCCAGTTCCTCGAGGAACTCGGGCTCGACGCCAGACAGTTCCGAGACCATCTCGAGCGTGTAGTCCGAGATCATCGTCTTGAACGCGTCGAAGTCGATTGGCTCCGTTTTTCCGGGATCCGCCGCACCCTTGGCAGCCATCTCTACGGGATTGTCCGGCCGCAGCCCGTAGCCGATGTCGGTGGCCCCGCTCATGAACACAGTGTGGTCGCGCACGAACGTTTCGTTGACCCGCCCGGACAGGATGATGTGGTTGGCGATGTAATTCAGGATCGCCAGATCCGTGCCCGGCTTGAACACAATCGGGATGTCAGCAAGGTCCATCGACCGGTGCGTGAAGGTCGACAAAACCGCGCAGCGCACATGGGGATGGCCGAGCCGGCGGTCCGCCACCCGTGTCCACAGGATTGGGTGCATCTCGGCCATGTTCGAGCCCCACAGCACGAAGGCGTCGGCGTGCTCGAAATCGTCGTAGCAGCCCATCGGCTCGTCCATGCCGAATGTGCGCATGAAGGCGACGGCGGCCGAGGCCATGCAATGTCGGGCGTTGGGATCGAGATTGTTCGAACGGAAGCCGGCGCGCATCAGCTTGGTTGCGGCGTAACCCTCGAAGACGGTCCATTGGCCGGAGCCGAACATGCCGACCGCTTCGGGACCTTTCTCCCGGAGCACGGTCTTGCACTTCTGCGCCATCAGGTCGAGGGCCTCGTCCCAGGAGACGGGCTCGAACTCGCCGTCCTTGTCGTAGGCGCCGCCGCGCCTGCGCATCAACGGCCTTGTCAGGCGATCTTCGCCATACATGATCTTGGAGAGAAAATAGCCCTTGACGCAGTTCAGGCCGCGGTTGACTTCGGCCTGCATGTCACCGTGTGTCGCGACAACACGTCCGTCTTTCACGCCGACCATCACGCCGCACCCGGTGCCGCAGAAGCGGCAGGGAGCCTTGGACCACTTGATCTCCAGTGCTTCGACGCCACCGGGAACGGGCTGCGCCGCGGCCGGGAGAACGATCCCGGCCGACGCTGCCGCGAGCGACGCCGCGTGCGCCTTCAGCAGATCACGACGGTTGATGGATGACGTCATTTGCTTTCGTCCTCCCGTCCCTCGATATGCTCGAAGACCATGTTGGCGGCGATCACGCCGTCCATCATCGAGATAGTGGTCAGGGTCTCGCCGAGCATGCCGCTGCCTGGACCCTCGATCGTGACGACGATCCGGCTGCCTTCGCCGGCGTGAATCTCCACGCCAGGCATTTCCACCAGTCGCCTGCTCAATTCTTCCCTTCGCGCCGGCAGCACGACGACGACGGCGCTCGAAATATGATGCCGAGCCTGAAATCCACCCTTGAGAAGGGATCTGCGGGTGATAGCAGGATTTTCGCGCATTGCTTCACCCTCCCGGAGGGCCGGGCGGCCCGAACACGATCTGATACATCCAGACCAGGAAGCCGTAGCCACCGACGACGCCGACAGCGACGATGGGCCAGATGCCGAAAGCGAGTGCGAGAAAGGCCAGCAACTCTCGTCGCCTCGTCTTCGAACGCGAAGGTCCGGGGTCGGAAAGGGCCTGGGGGCTGTCCTGGGTCATGACCACTCCATGTGCCTTGGACTTGGCCAGATACTGTGAAGCGTCAGACCGCTGAACAGGCTATCGTCTTAAGTGGCTTTTTCAATACCTTTTTTCTGAGGCTCCAACGTCTCGAACTATGCCGGCCGAAGCTCGGAGTATCCGCCCATCTCAAGCGCTGGCCCTGCGCCCCCACAGGACAGGCGCATAGCGAATGGCGAACAGCAGGAAGGCGGCACTCCACAGCGCACCGCCGCAGATCAGTAAGTGCGCGTGCCAGTCTCCTGCCAACGGCGCCGCGACCCGCAGGACAGCTCCCAATGTAACCGCTATGTAGGCTGCGAGAACGGTCCGGTCCGCGACGATCTCCCGTCCAGTGTGGCCGAGGCTGGCGCGGGTCATGACGGCGAGCGTCATCGTGCCGATCGCGCCGGCTGTCAGCGCGTGCAGAGCGGCGCTTTCCGGTAGCCCTGAAAACAGCACGGAGCCACCGAGCAGCAATAGTGCGAAGCCGAGCCAGGCGTAGCCGATATGGAGGATCAGCACGATTGGCTCGCGCGTGGTGTGCCGGCCTTGCCAGCGCGCCAGACGCGCGGCCAGAAGCACACCGGAGAGACCGAGCATGCCTCCTGCGGCAGTTGAATCCGGAACGGCCACCCAGGCGGCCGCGCCAGCGGCGGTCGTCGCCAGCGCCGCCTTGTCCAAGGCGCCGAAGCTTGCCGGAAGGCGCGTCCCGCCATTCTTGACAAGCCAGTTCCGGGTGAAACTTGGAACGATGCGGCCACCGACAAGGGCAAGCAGCATAGCGATCGCGCCCAGTGCCAGCCGCACGCCCAAGCCATGCGGAACGAACCCGAGATTGGCCGCGTGGTCCAGTGCGTTGGCCAGCCCGAACAGCGTGATCATGACAGCCACGGGCGCGTTCTTCCAGTTGCGCCCCGCCACCACCTCGCGCCAGACCGCGAAGCCAAGCATGACCGGGAACGAAATATCAACGACGACGGCAGCGACCGGGCCGGGGGCGGCGGCACAAGCTATGCGCCCGGCCAGCCACAGTGTCACCAGGCCCGCGAGGGGCCAGCCGCTCAGCGGCAACCGGCCCGTCCAGTTCGGGATTGCGGTGAGCACGAAGCCGGCCAGGACGGCCTGCAGATAGCCGAACAGCATTTCGTGGGCGTGCCAGTGCAGGCCGGGGAAGGGGCCGGGCAAAGCATGGCCGGAAAAATAGATCCAAAGCCAGGCCGGGATCCCCGCGCCGGCGTGGAGCGCGGCGAGGAAGAAGAACGGCCTGAATCCATACTGGAGGATCGGCGGCATGGAGGACACCCGCCCCCGGCCGTCACGGGAAACGTAGCCGGACTTGCGCAGCGAGCGCAGCACGGACCTGTCGGTTAGCGTGGTAGCGGCGGACATCAGCTGTTTCCTCCGCCTGCCGCCTGTCTTGCGGCCTCCATCCCGAACGCCGCGAATTCAGAGACGTCTTGAAACAGATCCGCGATCTCGTGGAACGCGGAGCGATCAGGCTCGTCGGGCATGAGTTCGTCCAGTTCCCCGAGAAGCGCGAGGACGAGCACGATGGCGTCTCGCATCCTTCTGGCGTCCGCGAGCCCGCCAGCGCGCTGGACCAGATCGCCTTCCAAGCCGACATAATCTGGCATGCCGTTCGCGGCCTTGGCGCATTGACGTTCGAGCGCTGCGCCGGCTACTCCCTGACGAATGCGTTCGACCAGCGACGGCCGCGTCAGGGATTCGATCGGGAGTGTCGGTCGTCGCGCAGTATCGGTACCCATTGGTGTAGTCTCCTTGGGGCGACGGCGTTTCTTCATTCCTCAATCGCCTTCCTGGCCGCACTCTCTCCAAGCGCCGCGATCTCGGAGATCTCGCGGAATATCTCTGCGATGTCGCTCGCGACGGCCTGCTTGGGCTCGCGAGGCGCCAACTCGAATATCTCATCGAGGAGCGCCAATGCGACGTCGATCGCGTCGCGCATCCGCTTCGCTTCAGCGAAGTTTTTGGCGGGACTCGGCGCATGATCCACCGTTCCCGTTCGATCGGACGCGGTGTCGTTGATTTCAGTTGCAACACCGTCACGCCCCACCTCGGCGAGGCGGCGCAGCAACTCCGCGGCAAAGGAACTTTCGCCCCTGTTGGGCAAGTTCCAGCAACCGCGACGAGGCTGCCGCAAGCATTCTCGACGCGTCTGATTTCTGTGTCACGATTGGGAACTTTCCCTGGAGAAGAGCGCGCTGATCCAGCATGCAGGCCCGCAAAAGGGCTCATCGCGAACAAGCCGAAATCCCAGATTCTCCGGTGGCGTGCCCACGGCGCATCCGCCACTCCTGCCGTCTCGAACGAAATTGGACATGTAGGCCCGGTGCCGTCCCTCGAGCACGTGTACGCCGCAGTTCTCGACGACGGTCTCGGGCAGGCCGCTCTTGGCCTCGAGCGTGACGCGGCTGTAGCAGCTCGAAGTCCATTCCCAGACGTTGCTGCCGAAATCCTCGACGCCGAGAGTGTTGACGCCGTAGTGGCCGCCGGGCTTCGGCTCTGGATCCGCGGGGCGCCTGGCCGCGGCTTCCTCCTTGTATCGCCGTATCCAGCGCACCGCGGGATTTTGGGGGTCGTCCGCCGTTGCGGAGAAGGATTCGCCACCAAAACGTTCGCCGGCCGCCGCGGCTGCCTCGAGCGCGGTCGGAAGCCGCCAGGATTCGCCAGTGGCCTCAGAATACCAGCGAGCATATGTGTCGGCGTCCGTCCAGTTGACCCCGGTGACCGGAACGTCTGCCTGAGAAGGTCGTGCGTCGGCCGCCATGCAGGCGCCTGCGGCAACGCAGCGATCGTACTCGGCGAGGCTGACCTGCCGCGTCATCATCCGGAAGCCGGCGACCATGATAGGCTTGGCGGGAGCCGGTGCAGGAACACCGCCTGACAGGAATTCGCCCGGTGCCGGAAAGTCACTATCCTTTCCCCGATCTCGACGGTTGCCGCGACCGGAACTGACCGTTCGTGTTCCAGCGGCGCATGCAATCCGACGGCGAGCGCCGGCACGACCAGCGCGGCGACGGTGCCGAAAGCTGCTTCCAGCATGGTGACGGGCATCGAAATACTCCATGGGAACGTGGCCCGGATCCCCCTTGGTCCGGGCCGCCAGCCTGATCGGTCAGTGAGTCGGGATCGGTCCGGGAGCCTCGACCTGCTTCATCAGGTCGTCGCTCCATTCGCCCTCGACGACGAAGTGGGCCGTCGCTCCGAGTTCGACCGCTTCGATCAGGTTGTGGTTGACGTAGGCGTAGACGCCCGGCTGGAGGAAGGTGTAGAGCGCGGCTCCCGCCGATCCGCCGCGGATGAACCAGGTCTCCAGGTCCTTGGCGGGCGGGTTGGCGAATTTGCCCTCTTCCCAGACGTAGTCGCCATGGCCGCCGATCAGGTGGGGCCGGGTGTCGCGGTTGGCCTGCGAGTGGACGATCAGGACCGTCTCGCCGACCTTTGTCTCCATGGCGTTGTCGCCCGTCAGGGCGCCCTTGGCGCCGTTGAAAACGACATGGGACGGGACGAGACGTTTCATCACCTCCAGCGTGTCGGCGTAGCTGTCGCCGTGGCTCTCGTAGGACTTGAAGTTGCCGTCCTCGTCGCTCGGCACGTAGAAGTCGTTCTCGCCGATGTAGAAGACCTTGTCGTAGGTGAGCGGCTCGCCCTTCTCGTTCTTCAGGCCGTTGCGGGGCAGGATCATGATCGTCCCGCTCATGCCGGACACGACGTGCCACGGGATCATCGGGCCTTCGGGCGCGCAGTGGTAGACGAAGGTTCCGGTTCGGGTTGCCTTGAAACGCAGCTTCACCTGTTCCCCGGGATTGATGAGCGTGAGGGCTCCGCCGCCGAGCGCGCCGGTGGCGGCGTGGAAGTCGATGTTGTGGGGCATCGAGTTGCTGCCGGGGTTGACCAGGTTCAACTCGACGTAATCGCCTTCATGGACGACCATCATCGGGCCGGGGATCGAGCCGTTGAAGGTCATGCCCTGCAGCACGGTGCCTTCGTCATCGATAGTGACGGGCTTTTCCTCGATGGTCATCGTGAACTCGACCACCTTCGGACCGCTCTTGGCCACCTGTTCGTGCGCATGCACGAAGGGCGGTGCGACGAGTGTGACCTGCTCGCGCGGCAGCGCGGCGATCTCGGTCTCGTTCGCGAAAGCGGTCATTGAAGGCATCGCGGCCAGCATGGCGGCGGCCGCTGCTCCCATCAGTGCCCGGCGACGCGTGAACATCTCGGTTCTCCTTGTGATCCATCGTTGTCGATGAGCGACTTCTACGCCCGCCATGACAGAGGAGTTTGTCCTGGAACAAACTCCCGATGGATTTTCGGGGGAGCGACCTGAAGGCGTATCTGCGGAGTTTGCTGCAGCGCAAATAGCTGACGGCCAACGCGGCTATGCAGTGGCTCCATAAGCGTGCGGAACAACCCGTCGCGCAATTCGAGTGTCATTCGACCTGGAGAGGTCATTCGACCTGGAGAAGAAAGGAGACAGTCAGATGTACAGGCCTCTTATAATTGCGGCGGTCGCTGCGATCGTGGCCGGACCGGCCCATGCGCATGTTTCGTTCGAAAACGCCCAGGCTGCCGTCGGCACGACCTACAAGGCGGTTCTAAGGATTCCGCACAGTTGCGACGGCAAGGCCACGGACGAGGTCCGGGTCCGGATCCCGGAAGGCGTTATCGCGGTCAAGCCGATGCCCAAGGCCGGATGGACGATCGAAAAGACGGTGACGGGGTACAAGGCAGAGTACGATCTGCACGGCAAGAAGGTGGCCGAAGGCGTTACCGAGCTATCCTGGAGCGGCGGAAGCGTGGCGGACGACGAGTACGATGATGAGTTCGTCTTCAGGGCGACTCTCGACGCAAGCCTCCCGGCGGGCGAAACGATCTATTTCCCGGTGATCCAGGTCTGCGGCACGGACAGGGCAGAATGGACCCAGGCTCCGGCCGAGGGCCAGACAGCTCATGACCTGGAGCGATCGGCGCCCGGTCTGGAACTGCTTCACGGCGAACACGCGGGGCACTGAAACGCCTGAACGCGGGAAATCTGGGGCCGAGTGGCTCAGGAGTCCGGAACATCACCGGAGGGCACGCAGGGCGTTGAGGATCACCGCTACGTCTATGCCCTCCTGCACGAGTGCGCCAGCCACAGGCGGGAGATAGCCGAGCGCAGCCACAGCCATCCCGACGACGGAGAGGCCGAGGCCGGCGACCACGCTTTGCGTTGCGATTTGGCGGGTCCGATGCGCGACCTCTACCGCGGACGCCAGGCTGTCGATGCGGTCGACGAGAATGACGACTCCGGCGCTTTCCGACGAGGCGGCGGAGCCGCGCGCGCCCAACGCCACGCCCACGTCGGCGCTCGCCAACGCGGGAGCGTCATTCACGCCGTCTCCAGCCATGAGCACGGGAGCGCGCATGCGTTCCCTGGTCACGACTTCGACCTTCTGCGCCGGATCCAGTTCGCCATCCGCCTTGGCTATCCCGAGCCGGGCAGCCACGGCGTCGACCACATCCTGGCGATCGCCGGAGGCGATCACGACGCGGTCGATCCCAGCCTTCTCCAGCGCCCGGAGCATGGCGGGCGCCTCCGGCCTGATCGCGTCAGCCATGGCGATGATCCCGGCCAGGACGCCGTCTACGCCGACGGCCACCACGGCGCTTCCCCAGGGAAGACCTTCCCGCAACCCATGGGGATCGCCCTGCGTGATCGCGTCCCTGACGAAGCGGCTGCCGCCGATAACCAGCCTGCGTCTTTCGACAATCCCTTTGATTCCGGTTCCGGCGACCTCGCTGACGTCCGTCGGCGCAGAGAGCGGGAGCCCCTTCCGGCGTGCGTCCGCCACCAGCGCCGCTGCCGTGACGTGGCCGGACGCCTGGTCGAGCGAGGCGGCGAGCCGCAGGACCTCGTCAGGTAACCAGGTCCCGACGGTGCGTACGTCGACCACCTCGGCTTGGCCGAACGTCAGGGTTCCGGTTTTGTCGAGGATAACCGTCTTGACCTTCGCAAGGGTCTCGAGAGCCCCGCCGTCCTTGACGAGAACGCCGAGCTTGGCGGCACGCGACATGCCGGAGATGATGGCGACGGGCAGGGCGAGGATGAGCGGGCACGGCGTTGCGACCACCAACACAGCCAGCACTCTGACAGGGTCGCCGGAGATGGCCCAGGCAGTTCCTGCCGCCAAGACCGTCAGCAGCAGGAACCAGACCGCGTAGCGATCCGCCGCACGCACGCTGGGAGGCTTGCCTTCCTGTGCCTTGGTTACAAGCCGGACGATGTTGGCGTAGGTGCTTTCGGCCGCGGGTCTGTCCGCAAGGAGATCGAAGGCATCGCCAGCATTGGTTGCTCCGCTCAGGACTTCGTCACCCAGCAACTTCGTGCGTGGCAGGCTCTCTCCGGTCAAGGCGGACTCGTCCAGGACGGCAGAAGGTGACGCAAGGCTGCCGTCGACGGGGATCACTTCGCCGCGGCGAACGAGGAGCCGGTCGCCTGGAACGATAGCCTGGATGAGGACTTCGTCGAGCCCGTCATTGCCGTACCGCATGGCGCTGTGGGCCACGCGACCGAGTAGGGCGGTCATCTCCCTGCGTGCGCGGCCGGCCGCATAGCCTTCGAGAAACTGGCCACCCGCGTACATCAGCGCGACGACGTTGCCCGCTAACATCTCGCCGAACGCGAGCGCGGCCGACATCGATAGCGCGGCGACCAGGTCAAGCCCGACTTCGCCGCGCGACAGACTGCGGACGATCTCGACGGCGAGGGCCGCCAGCACCAACGCGGTCGCGACGGCCCACGGCCAGGGATGCCAGCCTGCGCCGGACGCCCATCCAGTAATGCCGACCATGAGTCCGCTGAGCGCCACGCCGAGGAGCACTCCTCTCAACGAGAGAATCGGCCACCGCGCATCAGGCAAGGTAAGCATCCATCATCAGCAGGGCGGTCAATGCGAAAGCAGCACTGGCATCCTCAGGTCCGCCAAGACGCCTTCGGTCGCGCCGCCGAGAACGAAATCCCTGAGCCGTGAGTGACCGTAGCCTCCCATCACCAGCAGATCCGAACCTAGGACGGCAGAGTGGCGCTGCAGGGTTTCTGCAATCGGGCAGTCCTCCGCGCGCACTGCCGAGAAGGTGGCTTTCAGCCCGGCTTCGCGCAGACTTCCCGCGAGCCGCTCCCCCGCATCTGCCTCGTCGATTGACTTTTCGTCTGTGACGGTGACAACCTTCATCTCCACGGCGCGCTCCAGAACAAACCTGGCGTCTGACACGGCGCGGGCTGCGACGCGCGTGCCATCCCATGCGATCGACACCCGGCTAAAACTGGCGGGCGGCGCCTGATCGGGCAGAAGGATCGTCGGGCGGCCGGAGCTGAAGACAACGGCCTCCGCCAACGCGCGGATACCGGGGTTGTCGGAGTTCCACCCGACAAGCGCCATGTCGAAATAGCGGGCATGGCGAGCGGCCGCCTCGCCAAGCAGCGCGACCTGCGTCCTCTCCACGGAAGTCGTCAGATTCAGGCTTCTGGCTTCCGCCTCAACCCTGGCCGCGGCCAGCAGTTCCGCGCCGTTGCTCGCGCTGAGTTTCTCGGCGTTGCGGATCATTTCCGGCAGATTCATGAGCATGCGGGAGAACGCGTTCGAAACCTCTGGAATGTCAGCTTCTAGCACCAGCGCGTGGAGGTCCGCGCCAAGCAGATCCGTCACCGCCACAGCATTGGCTACGACTGCCGTCGTGTGGGGTTCCGGATAGGTGAGTAGGGGCACAAGTGCGCGAAGCTTCATTCGATGTAGTCCTTCAGGACAGGAATTTCCTCCATCCCGCTCAGCGTACGACGAGCACTGGAACGGGGCTATGGGCCAGCACTTCCGAGGTCTGGCTGCCCAGCAGCAGGCGCCCGAGGCCGCGCCGGCCGTGCGAGGCCATGACGATCAGGCTGCATTCTTGGGCCTTCGCCGCCTCGACGATGGCTTCCGCTGGCCTCGAGTCGGGCACGTGCAGCACGTCCGCGCTGACGCCGATCCTGGCGGCCGATTCCCGCACCGTCGCCAGGAGTTTCTCCGCAGCCTTCTTCTGCCCCTCTTCATACCCCGAGATATCCCCGGGAAGCGGGACCCAGCCGCCGCCGGCCGCGCTCGCATGGAAGGGGAAAGGCTCGGTGACCGTGATGACGGTCACCTTCGCGTCGAGGCTCTTGGCAAGCGAAAGCCCATGGTCGACGCCCCTCTGCGCGACGTCGGAGCCGTCCGTCGAAATCAGGATGTGCTTGTACATTGCCTTCTTGTCCTCTGTTGCCTGTTCCGCCCAAGGAACGCTCGCACTTGGCGCGTCCAGTCCACAGACACGCCGGGACGAGGCCTTGGCTTGAACTCTACCTTTGGGCCTTCTTTTCAGCTTGATCGAGATCAAAGCGGCCCAATCTGCGCAGATGCGCTCGAGTAGAACCGGAGGTGCTCAAGCGGTTGAGCTTGGCCGCCTGCCAGAGGACAGCCGCTTTCGACGAGCCGTTTTATCGCGTTGCTGCCTTGGCAGGCGAGGGTTCAAGAATTACGCTTCTCGCTATCGAAGCGTCTGACGCCGGCCGGGCTTCGTGCTTTTGTCGATTTCGTGAAGCAACGGCGCAGACATGAACCAGCTTGAGGGCGCGAGGGCGCGCCAGATAGACGTCCGCTGATACTCGAAATCAGATCCCCATGTGGCACACCGTGGACCGCGTCAGGAACCGTCTCTCGCGGCCGTTATCGAGTGAGAACATGCCACCGCGTCCGGGCACAGCATCGATGACGAGGTTGGTGTGCTTCCACGCGTCGTATTGCGCCGCGCCGATGTAAAACGGCGCGCCGCCGATCTCGCCGAGCAATACGTCGCTGTCCCCCAGAGCGAAATCACCCTGGGGGTAGCACATTGGCGAGGAACCGTCGCAGCAGCCGCCCGACTGGTGGAACAGCACCGGCCCATGCTCGGCGATGATCTCCGCCAGGAACTCCAGCGCCGCCGGCGTGGCGCTCACCTTGTCGTGCATTCCATCCTCCCTCCGGAAAGCGAAGCGCGGGAACGTCCCGCGCCCCGTGAGGCAGTCCTCAGAAGAAGCCGAGCTTCTTGGGGCTGTAGCTGACCAGCATGTTCTTGGTCTGCTGGTAGTGGTCGAGCATCATCTTGTGGGTCTCGCGGCCGATGCCGGACTGCTTGTAGCCGCCAAACGCCGCGTGCGCCGGGTAGGCGTGGTAGCAGTTGGTCCAGACGCGGCCCGCCTGGATCGCCCGGCCGAAGCGGTAGAGCCGGTTGGCGTCGCGGCTCCAGATGCCGGCGCCGAGGCCGTAGAGCGTGTCGTTGGCGATCGACAAGGCCTCGTCGTCGTCCTTGAAGGTTGTCACCGAAACCACCGGCCCGAAGATCTCCTCCTGGAAGATGCGCATCTTGTTGTGACCCTTGAACACCGTCGGCTTGACGTAATAGCCGCCGGCGAGATCGCCCGGCAGCTCGTTGCGCGCGCCGCCAGTGAGCACTTCGGCGCCTTCCTGCTTGCCTATGTCGATGTAGGACAGGATCTTCTCGAGCTGCTCGGACGAGGCCTGCGCGCCGATCATCGTCGCCGGATCCAGCGGGTCGCCCTGGACGATCGCCTCGACGCGCTTCAGCGCCCGCTCCATGAAGCGGTCGTAGATCTTTTCATGGATCAGCGCCCGGCTCGGGCAGGTACAAACCTCGCCCTGGTTGAGTGCGAACATGACGAAACCCTCGATCGCCTTGTCGAAGAAATCGTCGTCCTCGGCGGTGACGTCCTGGAAGAAGATGTTGGGCGACTTGCCGCCGAGTTCGAGCGTTACCGGGATAAGGTTCTGGCTGGCGTACTGCATGATCAGCCGGCCAGTGGTCGTCTCGCCGGTGAAGGCGATCTTTGCGATCCGGTTGGAGGAGGCGAGGGGCTTGCCTGCCTCGAGGCCGAAGCCGTTGACGATGTTGAGCACGCCCGGCGGCAGCAGGTCGCCGATGAGGTCCGCCCAGAGCATGATCGCCGCCGGGGTCTGCTCTGCGGGTTTCAGAACCACGCAGTTGCCGGCCGCGATCGCGGGGGCCAGTTTCCATACCGCCATGAGCAGCGGGAAGTTCCACGGGATGATCTGACCGACGACGCCCAACGGTTCGTGGAAGTGATAGGCAACGGTGTCGTGGTCGATCTCGGAGAGGCTGCCCTCCTGGGCGCGGATCGCGCCGGCGAAGTAGCGGAAGTGATCGATGGCCAGCGGCAGATCGGCGGCGGTCGTCTCACGGATCGGCTTGCCGTTGTCCCAGGTCTCGGCGCGCGCGAGGAGATCGAGGTTCTCCTCCATGCGATCAGCAATGCGATTGAGAATCAAAGCGCGTTCGGCCGGGCTGGTGCGGCCCCATGCGTCCCTGGCAGCATGGGCCGCGTCGAGCGCGGCCTCGATATCCTTGGAGTCGGAACGGGCGACTTCGCAGAGAAGCTGACCGTTTACCGGCGAGAAATTCTCGAAATACTTGCCGGACAGCGGCTCGGTCCATTTGCCGCCAATGAAATTGCCGTAACGCCTGTCGAAGGGCGCCTTGACGGAGCGTGAGAATTCAACCTTGTTCATATCAACCTCCCGAAACAACGCCGCGGGATGCGGCGCTTCGGCGGAAAGTCTTGCCGCATCTGCCCGCTCGCTGTCACGATGGTGAGAACAGTGGACCCGCAGGACGTGTCGCAGAACTGCGACAGTCATGCCGGGATTCGAAAAGATCAGTGCGATCTATGGAGATCGAGGCGGTTGAGCTTTCGGTGGAGCGTCGCACGGCTGATCCCAAGTGCTGCGGCCGCGGCCGAGACATTTCCATCTGTCCGTGCCAGCACCCGTTGCAGAGCCCCGCGCTCCGCCTCGGCGAGGGCTTCGGTGACCTTCCTCGCCCCGCCAAGCAGATCGGCCGCGGGGAGCGGCTTGCGAAGGCTTTTTTGCGTGATTCCCAGCGCCAGTCGCGCTGAGCGGGTCGCGCCGACCACAAGGTCGTCCGCATCGACCGCGACCAGCCCGCCCGAACCTTTGTCGGTTATTGGCGCGAGCAGAATGCGCGCCTTCGGGAATGCCATCTTGAAGTTCTCCGCCTCGATGCGTCGCGCGGCGTCGGCTACGGCCACCGAAATAAGATTGGCGAAGGCTTCGGTTAGATCTGCCCGGCAGGAAGACACGTCGAGGGCGGCAACGAGGTCTCCCTCGTGATCGTAGACGGGCGCGGTGATGCAGCTCAGCGCTGTGTTGCGCGTGTGAAAATGCTGGTCGCGATGGATCGTCAGCACGCGCTGCTCGACAAGACAGGTGCCGATGCCGTTGGTGCCTTCGCTCTCCTCGTTCCATACTGAGCCTGTCCACAACCCCCAGGAGTGAAACGTCTCGTCATCCGCGGGTGCACCGCGCCGTTCGACCGGCACGCCCTCACGGTCGGCGAGAAGCACGCAGCATCCAACACCTCCCACCGCCAGGTAGAGTCTGTCGAGGCTAGATTGGGCGGCTCGGATTAGCGGTTCGATGCGTTGCCTGGCGTCGATAAATTCGGCCTCAGTCAGGTATCGCGGCGGTTTGGGATCGGTTGGATCGAGTTTATGCAAATTGGACGAGCGTCGCCATGAAGCGACCAGCGCCGATTTCGCAGCGGCATCTGAAATGATTGCGGCCTGTATCCGATCGGCATGATGACCGGCTAGAGCCTCGCCCATGCTATCCTCCCAAATCCCGACTCTTTCCTTTCAGTTCCTGGATCAGGCCTTTCAGTTCCTGGATCAGGTACGTGTTACGTCGGGGTTGCGTTGGCAGCGCTATCTCCGCTTCGATCGAACCCTCTGTCAATTGCCCAGAAGAACCAAGCGCCTCCCTTGCGCCAGCGTTATCCGGCAACGGGCCGGAGCTCTCTTGACATGGATCAAACGTGCGGACGAGTTTCTGGATCGGCTGCGTCTGCGGCAATATGCGAACCTTGTGTACGCCACGCTGGCATTCGGCGCCGGAGTGTCCGATATTCACGACAGCGCCATGGACACGAACCGCAAGGACATACACAACTCCGACATTCCTGTGCTTTGCCGGAGCTGCGAGGCTCGGCACAAGGGAATGTGCGGCGTGCTCGATTCGGCCGAGCTTGTTGCGCTTTCTCGTCACACGCGCCTGGCGCGGCATTCTGCCGGAGAGGAACTCGCCGCGGAGGGCATGCCTGTCGAGTCCTATGCGAATGTAATGCGGGGCGTAGTCAAGCTGACCAAGGTGCTGGAAGACGGCCGCCAGCAGATCGTCGGGCTGCAGTTCGCCCCGGATTTCCTCGGGCGACTTTTCGCGCCTGACAGTGCCGTAACTGCCGAAGCTGCGTCCGACGTCGATCTCTGCCGCGTGTCGCAGAGCGGTCTGGAACGGTTGATCGCGGCGAATCCCAAACTGGAGCGTCGGTTAATGGAGCAGACTCTCAGGGAACTCGATGAAGCCCGCGAATGGATGGTCACACTGGGGAGAAAGACAGCTGCCGAGAAGGTCGCCAGCTTCCTTTATCTCATCGCCACGCACCTCGATCCCTCAGCGGACAGCGAACAGAAGGGCCGCAAGTTTATTCTGCCTCTCACGCGCGGTGACGTCGCCGATTTCCTCGGGCTGACGATCGAGACCGTCTCGCGGCAGTTGTCCAGGCTCCGCGCGGAGAAAGTCATTGCAATCAGCTCAGTGACCCAGGTCGATGTGCCCGATCTCGAGCGACTCAGGAAGCGTTGTGGCTGAACGGATGGACCGGCGCCAGAAGCGGAACGAGGATTTCCTTTTCGAACGCCACGTGGACGTTCTCGCCTCATGATGAAAAACCAAGGCCTGTTCGGCTCATGAGCTTCGATGACCTCGACCTGAATTTGCTGCGCGTGTTCGACGTAATGATGCGCGAAAGAAGCGTTACGCGTACGGCATGCGAATTGGGAAGAACGCAATCTGCGATCAGCCATTCTTTATCCAGGCTGCGGCACCTTTTCGGCGACAAGCTGTTCACGCGCGATGGAGGAGTTATGAGGCCGACCCCGCGGGCGGTCGAGCTTCTGCCAGACATTTCGGCCGGATTGGCAACGATTCGAGCCTCGATTGATCGCCATCAAACTTTCGATCCCGCAACCACGCGGCGGAACTTTCGTGTCGGCCTCACCGACTACCATGCGATGATAATCATACCCCGTCTTCTCCGGGAGTTTTCCAGGCAGGCGCCCGGTGCCACGTTGAATATTATTCCAGCGAACGGGCTCGATATCTCGTCCTCGGTTCATCTTCGACAGATCGACTGTGCATTGACTGGAGCAGTGATCAAGGACGACCCAAGCCTGTTGAAGATCGAACTGGGCCAGGATCGTCTCTTCTGCGCAGTTTGGAGCGGCAGCCAAATCGCAAGTTCGGCGATGTCGTTGGAGACATATCTGTCAGCGTCTCACTTGCAGGTTTCCGCCGATGGCGTTTCCAGCGGACTTGCGGATGCCGCCCTCAAGGAGCTTGGTTTGCGGCGTAACGTGGTCGCGACGATATCGAATTATCTGGCACTTCCGTGGGTTTTGCGAGGCACCGAACTTGTTGCTCATTGTGGTGACGGAATCCTCCAAATCCTTGATAGAGCGAGTGACGTGACGCTGCTTTCGCCGCCGCTGCCGATCCCGAATGTGAGCGCGTGGTTGCTCCTTCATCCGCAAATGGCCACGGACCCAGGGACGATCTGGCTCAAAGAAGTTCTCTCAAACATCTACTCTGAGTCACAGATTAAAAAGAGAGAAATTGTTTCTGAGAGAGAACAGAAGAAATAAACAGGAGACACACGGCTGAAACCATTACGAGTGCAGCCATTGTATGAGCAGGCCTCATAGTCATCATGACGAGAATGAATTTGACCAATAATGAGGCCTGCGCAACCTTGGTGCTCCACAAAAAAATAAGGGGAACCAAGATGCAAGCAATTCTCAAGGGTCTGGTCGGAGCAGCGGTAGGGCTCGTTGTATCCAACGCGTCCGCCGCGACGATCGAAAATGTCAAGAAGAACGGAGTTCTGACCTGCGGAACCAACTCAGCGACGGCCGGATTTAGCCTTCCAGACAATGAGGGCAAATGGACCGGGTTCGTGGTCGACTATTGTCGCGCTGTTGCAGCAGCGGTTCTGGCCGATGCGCAGAAGGTAAGGTTCATTCCGCTTACGCCGAAGGACCGGTTCACCGCGCTTCAGTCGGGCGAAATCGATATACTCGCACATAACGCAACCTGGACGTCATCCCGCGACACGTCTCTCGGAATACTTTTTGCGGGCACGTATTTCTACGATGGCCAGGGCTTCATGGTCCGCAAAGCGGAGAACATCGGTTCGGCCAAAGATCTGGATGGCGCGTCCATCTGCGTCACTCAGGGCACGACGACCGAGTTGAATCTCGCCGATTACTTCCGCTCGCATTCGATGACATACTCGACCGTCGGGTTTGCCGACGAAGAAGCGGTGGTAAAGGCCTACGACGAAGGTCGCTGCGACGTCCTCTCGGCCGACACGTCCACCTTGAATGCGTCGCGCCAGCGCATGGCGAAGGCCGACGACAGCGTCGTGCTTCCCGAACTTATCTCCAAGGAGCCACTTGGGCCTGCCGTGCGGCAGGGCGATGATCATTGGCTCAACGTGGCCAAATGGGCGCTCCTTGTCATGGTCGCTGCCGAAGAATTGGGAGTAACCTCTGAGAATGTCGATGAAATGAAGGCGTCGGACAACCCGAACATTCGCCGGCTGCTCGGAGCGGAGGGCAGCCTCGGAAAGGATCTCGGGCTTGGCGATACCTGGTCCGTGGACGTTATCAAGCAGGTTGGCAACTATGGCGAAGTGTTCGATCGCAATATCGGCAAAGCCTCGCCGCTCAAGATGGAGCGCGGCCTGAACGCGCTTTGGAACGAGGGCGGTCTCCAGTACGCCCCGCCGATCCGCTAGGCGATTGCGCCGGCGTCTTAAAGCGCGTCGGGGTTGAATGGAGTCATGCGACACGCTTTAAGTTCTTGTTTATGCATGTCGTTATCGCAAAACCGCTGCGCACTTTTGCGCGACATGCATTAGTTCTGCACCAACACAGGAACAGGGTCATGTCCGATGTGCTGCTCGCCGCGCCCTCGCGCAGGAGCTTGTCCCTGCACGACGCCAAGGTCCGAGGCCTCATCTATCAACTTTTGCTAGCGGGCAGCCTGCTGGCATTGGCCGTGGGCATTGCCGTTCAGACTGCGTCGAACATGAGGGCACGCGGGATTCCGCTGTCTTTCGGCTTCTGGAACGAGGCCGCCGGCTTCGACATCAATCAGACGCTGATCCCCTACGACACGCTCTCCACCTACGGCCAAGCGTTCTGGGTGGGTGTGGTCAACACCCTCTACGTTAGCTTGCTTGGGATCGTGTTGGCCACAGTCTTGGGCTTTGTCGTCGGCATTGCCCGTCTGTCACCGAACTGGATCGTTTCAAAGGTCGCGGCTTCGTATGTCGAGATCATACGCAACATCCCGTTATTGCTGCAGCTTTTGTTCTGGTACAATGCCGTCCTGAAAGCGCTGCCTGCGCCGAGGGCGTCGATCGAACTCCCCGGCGGCATTTATCTGAACAATCGCGGTCTCATCATTCCGGAAATCCAGCTCTACGCAGGAGCAGGTACCGTGGGACTCGCGTTCCTGGCGGCCAGCATCTTCTGCGTCGCTTTTTGGTTCTACGCCAGGCGCGCGCAGAACCGCACCGGAAAGCAGTTGCCCGGGCTGTGGGTCAGCCTCGCTGCCTTGATTGGACTGCCTCTGACCGTCTTCCTCCTGGCCGGCTCGCCGGTGTCGTTCGTGACGCCAGAGTTGAAAGGGTTCAATTACCGGGGTGGGCACCAGCTTTATCCGGAGTTCGCCGCTCTTCTGATCGGTCTGTCCGTCTATACCGCTTCCTTTATCGCGGAAATTGTCCGCAGCGGAATCCAGGCTGTGCCGAAAGGCCAAACCGAATCTGCCCATGCGCTCGGGCTTGCGCCGGGCAAAACGCTTCGCCTGGTCATCGTTCCCCAGGCACTGCGCATCATCATACCGCCCCTGACCAGCCAGTACCTGAATCTCACGAAGAATTCCTCACTCGCCGTGTTTATCGGCTACCCCGACCTCGTTCAGATTTTCGCGGGGACGGTGCTCAACCAAACCGGCGCCGCCGTCCAGGTGATGGCGATCACGCTGTCGGTCTATCTCGCGATCTCCCTCGTCATGTCGATGGCCATGAACGCTTTCAATCAACGTTTCGCGATTGTCGAGAGGTGATGAATGAGCGGCCAGTCCCTGCATCCGCCCCTCGTTGGCGCTCCGCTTCTGCCCTCTATGGCACCGCCTTCTGGAATCCGGCCGAGCCCGGCGACCTGGATCAGAAAGAACCTGTTCTCGACACCGTTCTCCGGCGTGCTCACGATCTGCTTCACAGTTCTCGCCGCATGGCTTTTGCATCAATTCGTGAGTTTTGCAGTCCTGGATGCAGTCTGGGCCGGCGGACAGGAAGAATGCCGCGCCAACCCTGACGGCGCCTGTTGGCCGTTCATCGTCGAGAAATTCGACTATCTCCGGTACGGAGCCTACCCGTTGCCCGAACGCTGGCGGGTGGACCTGACGCTGGCAATCGGCGCCGTGCTGATCGTCTGGCTGCTGTGGAAACGGGCGCCGCGGCGCAACGTGGCGGCGTTGCTGTTCTTTGTTACCTACCCGGTCATCGCCTTCGCGTTGTTGCGCGGTGTCGCGTCCTTCAATCTGCCGGTCATCGATACCGTCTTGTGGGGTGGGCTGCTCATCACTCTGCTCATGTCGATCGTGGGCATCGTCTTCTCGCTGCCGCTCGGTGTGCTTCTCGCGCTTGGCCGACGATCGGAGCTTCCCTTCGTCAGGGCAGTGTGTGTGATCTTTATCGAGGTCGTCAGGGGCGTGCCGTTCATCACGGTGCTGTTCATGGCGAATTTCATGATGCCGCTTTTCGTCCCCGACTATCTGACGCCTGATCGGCTGCTGCGTCCGCTGATTGCAATAGCGCTGTTCTCGTCCGCCTACATGGCCGAGGTGGTCCGCGCAGGCCTTCAGGCGATCCCGAAGGGGCAATATGAGGCGGCAAACGCGCTCGGCGTCAGCTATTTCACCATGATGCGTCTGATCATCCTGCCGCAGGCGCTCACTATCGTTATCCCGGGCATCGTCTCTACTTTCATCGGGCTGTTCAAGGACACGACGCTGGTAGCGATCGTCGGCATTGCGGACTTCCTGAGAGCCGTCGAAACGGCGCGAGTCGACCCGAACTGGGCTGGGCCGACGATCTCTTCGACCGGCTATCTCTTCGCCGGGCTGGTCTACTGGATCTTCTGCTTCGGAATGTCCCGGTACTCGCACTCGATGGAGCGCGCGTTGGCGCGCGGCCACAAGAGCTAGGAAGCGGAATATGCGACAGGCAGTTTCAGCAGCGAGGCACGTGGCGCAAATCCTCAAATAGCCCGCCAAAAGTTCGAGCAGCCGCGAGCGGCGAAAACCACACCGGAAACCAAGCAATGGCTTGTGCAGATGCATCGCAACCGACGGTTGCGGAAAGAAATGTTGGAATGATCGACTTCGACAGGATCTATGATCGCCACCAGTTTGGGTCAGTCAAATGGGCCAATCAGTGGGACGAATTCTCGCCTCGGGTCGAGGGCGAAGATCTGCTTTCGCTGTGGACCGCAGACATGGATTTTCGCGCGCCTGAAACCGTCATCGCGCGGCTGCGGGAAGCGGCGGACCATGGAATCTATGGCTATACCCGCCGCGACCCCCGTCACTACGAGATTGTGCAATCATGGTTCGCGCGTCGGCACGGCTGGTCGCCGACACTGGAATCGCTGCTGCCGGCGCCTGCGATCATGCCGTCGGTAGCCGCGATGCTTCGGACCTTCACGAAGCCCGGGGACGGGGTGATTGTGCAGTCTCCCATTTACTCGCCCTATTTCGAAGTGATTCAGGGGAACGGCAGGAAGCTGCTGGTCAACAGGCTAAGGTTGCAGGATAACCGATATGAACTCGACCTGGAGAACTTCGCGAAACTGGCAGCCGGCGCCAAGGCCTTCCTGTTGTGTAATCCGCACAATCCAGCTGGAAAGGCGTGGACGCGCGGGGAATTGACGGCGCTGAACGATGTCTGCGATCACTACGGCATCCTTGTCATATCTGATGACATCCATTGCGATATCAGATTGTCGGATCGCCCGCACATCGTCTTCTCGTCCCTCTCGGAGGATGCCGCGGAAAAGTCATTCATCTGCACGGCTCCAACCAAGACCTTCAATCTGGCCGGCGTGCCCTCCGCAACCGTGTCGGTGGCCAACAAGCAGCGGCGCGAGGCGCTTCTGGCCACCATGCAGGCGTCGTTCATGGTCAATGCCAACTTCTTTGGACGGCTGGCGCTAGAGGTCGCCTACAGCACCGGCGCGCCGTGGCTGGATCAGCTGACGCGCTACATCGGCGGTAATGTCGATCTCGTCCTCAAGTTCGCCGAGGATCGCCTGCCGGGCATCACACCGATGCGGCCGGACGCTTCCTTCCTGGTGTGGCTGGATGCGCGCGGGCTCGATCGGAAGGTCGGAGGCGTTCAACGGTTTTTCGTCGACCGAGCCGGAGTCAATTTGTACGACGGGCGCGTCTATGGACCCGGCGGTGAAGGCTTCATTCGCCTCAATGTCGGTTGCCCTCGTCCGCTGTTGCGGAGAGGGCTCGAACGCATGTCCAGGGCGCTGGAGTCGTTGTGAGAGCGTTGACGGGACCGGAGCGGCCCTGCGGCATCGGCGACAGCGTGCTTGCATTCAGCTCCAGGCGTGGCTGGCCAATCCATAGACCCAGGGCCCGTTGCTTTCGCGGTTCAGAAAGCGGCGGCCTTTGGACATCGTCGTCACGGTCTCGGCAATGCCGAGGCCGCTCTGCTGCAGAAACTCGGCAAACACGCCATCCTTCTCGCGCGTATCGACGCGGGCGAATCGACCTGCCAGCTTCTTCAGATGGACGGCTGTGAGGTGGACCGCGTCCTGGTCGTTTCGGGCTATTGTGGGACCAATCACATGGCCGCGCCCGAACTCGCGACACATGGAATAGCCAACGACCTCGCCGCCGCGACTCAAAGTGGCGATCGAGGCATCCTCCGAGAGCAACGCAAGCAGCCTTGCACGGTTGGTCCCGAATGCGCGCGCGTCCAGTTCCGTGATCTCGCGAAGTCCGCCGCTGGGCAGATCACTTAATTCACCATCCGGAGCTGGCATTGGCGGGAGTTTTTGTGGGATCTCGCCCTGGCGCATGTAGACGATCGCCTCATTCGTGAAGCCGAGCGACACATACAGAGGATAGGCGGCATGGGTGGCATTCAGCGCCAGATTGCGATCCCCGCACTGCTCGAGGACCTGGTCCATGAGCCATCGGCCGCCTCCCTGCGCCTGTGTGCGAGGCGTCGTGATCACCAGGCCGATGGTGGCAAAATCGTCGCCTTGGGGAAACCACATCGCGCTTCCGAAGACGCGCCCGATTCCGTCAACGGCGACGATGCCGTGGCCGGCGCGGCGCAACAGATCCCAGTCTTTTGGGCGATGCGGCCAGCGGACTGAAATCGACAGTGCATGCAGCAGATCAACATCGACATCATTGATGTCGCGCGCGACCAGTTCAAAGGATTTCAGGCGTACTGATCTCTGCATCTCAGTCGATCCGCTCCTTCAACGAATGCCCCAAGTCCTTTAACGAATGAACCAAGGCACGCGGTGTTAAATCCTGGCGCCGATGGCCATGTTTGCGACAGGCCTCATTTGCCGCAGCATTACACGGGAACGCCAGCAGGTTTCGCTGGTTCGAGGCGTTTTTTCGCAATCTTCAGCCAAAGCACGACCCGATTCGGCACGGAACACTGCTGCACAGGGATAGGCTGATCGCACCCGGTGATAGTTCAAGCAGAGCGGACCGCCATGAACGTGGAAGAAATCCTCGCGACCCTGATTGCATTTCCCTCCGTTGTGGGCGCGCCAAACGGCGAGATCGTCGATTGGATCCGCGACTACTGTCAGGCAGCCGGAGCCGAGGTGACAGTTCTGCCCGGTCCCGAGGGCGACCGGTCCAACCTGTTCGTCACGGTCGGGCCGCGTGGCGGTCGGGGCTACATCATCTCCGGACATATGGATGTCGTGCCGGCCGGCGAGCCGGAATGGAGCTCGGATCCGTTCGTCCTGCGTCGCGAGGGCGGCAGGCTTTACGGCCGCGGCACCACCGACATGAAGGGCTTTCTCGCCTGCGCATTGGCCGCGCTGCCAGGACTTGCGGCGATGAACCTGCGGCAGCCAGTCCATCTCGCATTCTCCTACGATGAAGAGGCGGGATGCCGTGGTGTGCCGCATCTCCTGGCTGCGTTGCCGAGCCTATGCGAGAGGCCGCTCGGCGCGATCGTCGGCGAGCCGAGCCGGATGCAGCCCGTGCGCGCGCACAAGGGCAAGGCCGCCGCGCGGCTCGAGGTGATCGGCCGATCCGGCCATTCGTCACGCCCCGATCTCGGACTCAATGCCGTGCACGCCATGGCCGGCGTCATCACGCACGCCGTGGCCTATGGCCAATCGCTCGCCGGCGGCCCGCTCGATCAAAATTTCGAGCCCCCATATTCTTCCTTGCAGGTGGGCGTCATCGCCGGTGGACAGGCGGTCAACATCATCGCTGGCCACTGCACAGCCGATATCGAGGTGCGTGCCGTGCCGGGCGTTTCCCCAGCAGCCCTGCTTGAGCCGGTCAAAGCACGGCTTTTCGATCTACGCGACAGCGGCTTCGAGGTGGCTTGGCACGAGTTGAGTTCCTATCCTGCCCTTGCGCCGGCGGATGGGAGCAAGCTGGCGGCCGTTCTGACCGAGCTGACCTGGCAGGAGCCGCTCACAGCGGTCAGTTACGGCACCGAGGCCGGACTTTATCAGCAGGCCGGTATCGATGCGATCATTTGCGGCCCTGGCGAAATTTCCCGCGCGCATCGTCCCAATGAATACATCGAGATCGGTGAGCTTGCTGCCTGCCAGAGCATGATCGAGGATCTCGGCGCGCGTCTCGCGGCGTGAACTAGAGGCGGGTTCCATGGCATTCCTTTTCAATTCCGATGCGGCGCGTGCCGCGGTGTTCCGCGAGATCTTCGCGCGCGAACTCCCGGATCTGGAATTCTTCCATTCCGGCGAGGAGATGGAGCCGGAGAAGGTGCGCTATCTCATCACCTGGACGGTGCCGGACGACATCTCCCGCTATCGCAATCTGGAAGTGCTGTTTTCGATCGGAGCCGGCGTCGACCAATTCAAGCAAGACGTTGTGCCAAGCCATGTGAAGCTTGTGCGCATGGTCGAGGACGGCATCATCCGCATGATGCAGGAATACGTCGCGCTTGGCGTGTTGGCGCTCCACCGGGAGATGCCCGCCTATCTCGATCAGCAGAAAAGGGGCCTCTGGCAGCCGATTGCCGCTCGACAGGCGGCCGAGCGCCGGGTCGGCTTTCTTGGTCTTGGCATGCTGGCGCAGGCGGCTATCGAGCGCCTGAAGCCATTCCAGTTTCCGCTTGCCGGGTGGAGCCGCAGCGAAAAGCGGATAGAGGGAGTCACCTGTTTTCAAGGCGCCGATCAGTTGCCCCGCTTTCTGAAGCAGACGGATATTCTCGTCTGCCTGCTACCGCTGACGCAGGAAACCAGCGGCATTCTCGATGCAAAACTCTTCTCCTTGCTGCCAGCAGGGGCGCGCCTGCTGCATGTCGGCAGGGGTCCGCAACTCGACCAGGCCGCGCTGATCGACGCGCTCGACAGAGGCCACGTATCCGCGGCGATGCTTGATGTCACTGATCCGGAACCGCTCCCGGAAGACCATCCGCTGTGGTCGCATCCGAAGGTGATGATAACGCCGCACATTGCCTCGGTGACACAACCACATACGGCGGCGCAAGCCGCCGTCGACAACGTCCGGCGCCACCGCGCCGGCGAAGAACTGATCGGCCTCATCGATCGGACACTCGGCTACTAACCAGGAAACCCAACATGTCACTGCTGACCACGATTGACACAAATCCCGCCTTCACGCCGAAGGAGGCATTGCCGCTGCCTGAGCGGCTCATTTCCGGCACTCCATCCTTCAAGAGCTGGGCGCAGGATGCCTCGAAAGGTGAGAAGGTTCTGACCGGCGTCTGGGAAGCCACCCCCGGCGAGACGCATTCGATCAAGGGCACCACCTTCGAGTTCTGCCATATCCTTTCGGGCCTCATCGAAATCGAGGAGAAGGGCGGCGAGACCAAGACTTACCGCGCCGGCGACAGTTTCGTGATGAAGCCCGGTTTCGTGGGTGTCTGGCGCACGAACGAGACCGTGCGCAAGATCTACGTCTGCGTTTACGACTGAGTTCAGTGCTCAAGGTACGGCCGAGTAGAGCGCGCGGCGGTTCCAGAACAATCGACTATCCAAGTTCGGCCCGACGCGATTCGACGCTGTCGGGCCGCTCATTCTCGACGAAAAATGCGGCGCGCGGTCCGCTATGGTTCCGCTAGTGCGAATGAGGACCTCGATCGATGAAGACCTATGACATAGCGCTCATCCCCGGCGACGGCATCGGCAAGGACGTGACCGGGGCGGCATGGCAGGTGATGCAGGCCGCGGCCAAACGGGGCGGTTTCGCCCTTGATGGCACACGCTTCCCATGGTCGTGCGCCTACTACCTGGAAACCGGCGCAATGATGCCGCCAGACGGCATCGAGACACTCCGAAAATTCGATGCGATCTATCTCGGCGCTGTAGGCTGGCCCGCGGAAGTACCCGACTCAGTATCGCTTCACGGACTGCTGCTGCCGATCCGGAAAGGGTTCACGCAGTACGCCAACATACGGCCGCACAGGCTGTTGCCGGGCGTTCAGGGGCCCCTCCGTTCCGATGGTTTCGACATCCTGTGCATTCGCGAGAATACGGAAGGCGAATATTCCGGCGCCGGCGGACGCGTGCATTCCGGCACGGCCAATGAGGTCGCGATTGAGACGTCAATCTTCACGCGTGCCGGTGTCGAACGGATCATGCGTTTCGGTTTCGAACAGGCGCTGGCGCGCGGCAAGAAGCTCGCATCCGTGACCAAATCCAACGCCCAAAAGCATTCCATGGTTTTCTGGGATGAGGTCACGCGTGAGGTGGCGAAGGACTATGCCGATGTCGAGGTCTCGCACTACCACATCGACGCCATTGCCGCCCGCATGGTGCTGGCGCCGGAAAGCCTCGACGTGATCGTCGCCTCGAACCTGTTTGGCGACATCCTCACCGATATTGGAGCGGCCATTCAGGGCGGGCTGGGTTACGCCGCCTCCGCCAATATCAATCCCGATCGCAGTGCGCCTTCCATGTTCGAACCGGTCCACGGTTCGGCGCCCGACATCGCGCATCTCGGTGTCGCCAATCCGATCGCCGCGGTCTGGTCCGGTGCGATGATGCTCGAGCATCTGGGCGAGGGGCATGCTGCGGCAGAAGTGATGTCGGCAATCGAGTCCATAACCGCGCGGGGCATTGGCACGATCGCAGGCAAGGACCGGACTGAAACAATCACGCAAGCCGTGCTTGCGGCGTTGAGCTGAAAGGGCAGAGGAAAGACCATGAATGCGATAACGAAGATTGGCACGTTTGACGATGCGGACCTGTTCCGCCAGCAGGCGTTGATTGGCGGTGTGTGGCGGGAAGCGGATACAAAGGCCGCCGTCGAGGTCACCAACCCTGCCACCCTGGCCGTTCTTGGCAGCGTTCCCGATATGGGCGGCGACGACACCAGGGCCGCTATCGCTGCTGCGGCCGAGGCATTCAAAAGCTGGAAGAAGACGACCCATGCCGAGCGTGCGAGATTGCTGGAGCGATGGCACGACCTCATTCGCCAGCACGAACAGGATTTGGCGCTTCTGCTGACGCTGGAACAGGGTAAGCCGCTTGCCGAGGCGTCGGCGGAAATCCGCTACGGCGCATCTTTCGTGAAATGGTTTGCGGAGGAGGCGCGCCGCATCGGTGGCTCGACCATTCCGTCACCCACCGCCGATCGACGCATTCTGGTTCTCAAGGAAGCAGTCGGCGTCTGTGCCATCATCACGCCGTGGAATTTCCCCAACGCGATGATCACGCGCAAAGTAGCACCGGCGCTGGCCGCCGGCTGCACGGTTGTCATCAAGCCGTCGGAGTTCACACCCTTTTCGGCGCTCGCGCTCGGTGTCCTGGCGGAGCGGGCGGGCATCCCGGCAGGCGTTATCAACATCGTGACCGGCATGCCGGGCGAGATCGGCAAAGAGCTGATGGCCAACGAAACGGTGCGCAAGATCTCGTTCACCGGTTCGACCCGCGTCGGCGCGCTGCTCATGCGTGGCGCGGCCGACAGCATCAAGCGGCTGAGCCTGGAGCTTGGCGGCAACGCGCCCTTTATCGTTTTTGACGACGCCGATCTGGATAACGCAGTTGAAGGTGTGATCGTATCCAAGTTCCGTAATGGCGGTCAAACCTGCGTTTGCGCGAACCGGATTCTCGTGCAGGAAGGCGTTTACGCCGCTTTCGCCGAAAAGCTGAGCCAGCGCGTGACGCGGATGAAGGTTGGCGCGGGGACCGACGACGGCACTGAGATCGGCCCGATGATCAACGCGGCCGCGATCGACAAGATCGAGCGTCACATCGCGGATGCCAAGACGAAAGGCGCGCAGATCCTCGCCCAAAGCGAGGCAGTGCCGGACGGCAGGCAATATGCACGGCCCGTCGTCCTGGGGGAGGCTACCACCGAGATGCTCCTGGCATCGGAAGAGACCTTCGGTCCGGTGGCGCCGCTTTTTCGCTTCGAGACGGAGGAAGAGGCCATCACGATCGCGAACGGGACGCCGTTCGGCCTTGCCGCCTACTTCTACACCGACGACCTCAAGCGGTCATGGCGTGTCGCCGAGGCGCTGGAGTTCGGCATGGTCGGGCTCAACACAGGCCTGATCTCGACCGAGGTTGCGCCTTTCGGCGGTGTCAAGCAGTCAGGCGTGGGGCGAGAAGGGTCGCAGCTCGGCATCGACGAATATCTCGAGGTAAAGACGCTTCATGTTGGCGGGTTGAACCAGTAGGCTTTGCCGGAGTCGCAACAGCGAATTAAAGCGCGTCGCGTTTTGACGGCCTCATGCGACGCGCTTTAGGTTGTTGTCGCTATTGCAAAACCGCTGCACACCCTCGGTCAGGCCCAGGGTCAGCCCCGAGGGCATCCCTTTGCGCGACATGCATTGGAACACAGTCCCCTTTTCAGCGGCCGATTTTCAGTGGCAATCGCAAACCTCCGGGATTAGCCGAAGCATCCCTCGACTTCGGTCGAGTAGAGGCGATGGGCGACCATCGCCTCTACCTCGACCGAAGTCGTGGTGGCTTATGCCAATCGCCAGCGTTGGAGATTTGGCTGCCCGACCGTCAGGCAGCGAAGGTCCACCGCCGTATGGATGTCAGGGTCTATGCTGCGCCGCTCGCTCCTTGCTCTGCCCTGGGACGACGAGCGAGGGGTGGTTCGGTCAATCCCAGGATCCGAGGGCATGCTTTTGTGCGACATGCATCAGCAATGAGAAAGGGGCGGTCGAACCGCCCCTTTCTCATTTCGATACTTCGAATGCCGCGATGGCCGGAGGCCCGCCGGCCTCAAGCAACTTCCCGAACGGGCTCCAGGCCGACCGCGGCGGCCAGCCCGCCGATATCCTTGATCTCGGTATATTCGTAGAAGGGGTTCGCGGGCTCGTGGCCGCGGTTCACCCAGACCTTGCTCTTGATGCCGAGATCGTAGGCGGTCATGAGATCGTAGCGGAAGGAGGAGGAGACGTGAGTGATGTCCTCCGGGCCGCAGCCGAGCTTGTCGAGCATGTATTCAAAGCCCTTCATCAGCGGCTTGTAGGCGCCAACCTCTTCGGCGGTGATGACGGTGTGAAAGGGCGCGCCGAGCTTTTCCACATTCGACATGATCAGGCTGTTCATGGAGTTGGACAGGATCACCAGTGGGATTTCCTTGGCCACTCTGGACAGGCCAGCCGGGACGTCGGGGTGCGGACCCCAGGTCGGCACTTCGTCATAGATGCGTTGGGCGTCTTCGGGTTTGAACTGGATACCGATGCGCTTGCAGCTGCGTTCGATGGAATTCTGCACCACCTCGAGGAAGGGTTTCCATGGCCCCAGCACCTCGTCAAGGCGATAGCCTCTAAAAGCCTCCACGAAGCTGGCCATTGCCTCCGGGGAGAGGCGCTCGCCGTAGACGCGCCGCGCCGCGCCGGCCATATCGAAATTGGTGAGCGTGCCGTAGCAGTCGAAGGTGATGTATTTCGGTCTGAACGTCGACATGGCGACAATCCTCCTGGTTTTTCTCGGCACAGCGTGCCTGTACCACAATCACCATAGTCGGAGATCTGGAAGACTAACGGCCGCATTCGCCGCGACCTGAAGCAGATCGTTTCGTATTGCATCGCCGGTTTGGCAGAGAGTTGCGCCAGGTGTCCTTTCGAGCTTTGGCAGCGGCGCGGCCTGTCGGCCTTGCTCCGGCAGAAGATGCGGCACGAGCGGCGAAGGATAGTGAAAACGCGTCGCGCTTGGCTGCCGGTCGGAAGGAACTGCTGTCTTTGGTGGTCTACCGTCAGCACTGAAGACGAAGGCTGGAAACTCATCATGACCACACGACAGATCATCCTTGAAGAGATGACACCGGGGCACCTGGAAGGTGCTGTCGAGTTGTCTCGCCAAGTCAATTGGCCGCATCGCCGCGAGGATTGGGAACTGGCCCAGCCGGTCAGCCGGGGGATCGTCGCTCTGGAAGAAGAACGCGTGGTGGCGACCATCATGATGACCCCCTACGGCGACGATGCCGCCGCCATCAACATGGTGATCGTCGATGCGGCGATGCGCGGCCGCGGACTCGGCCGAAAGATGATGGAAGAGGCGCTTGCCAAGGCGGGTGAGCGCACCTGTTGCCTGACGGCGACACGGGAAGGCCTGCCGCTCTATGAGAAGCTGGGCTTCGTCACGACTGGCGAGATCGTGCAGCATCAAGGCGAGGCGTTGGCAGTTTCGGCGCCGGCCCGTGTATCCTGGGCAGAGAGCGGCGATCTTGCGCGCCTCGAGGTGCTGGATCGCGAGGCATTTGGCCATGACCGTTCGGCGCTGATGAAGCGGCTTTTCGAGCGCGCGAAGCTCGCTGTCATACGCGATGAAGGCGATACCCAGGCCTTTTCCGCCATCCGGCCATTCGGCCGGGGGCTGGTCATCGGGCCGGTGGTGGCGAGAAACGGTGCCGAGGCCAAGGCCCTGATCGACTTTCTGCTCGCCCATCATCAGGGCAAGTTCGTGCGTGTCGATACCGACGTCTCAACGGATCTTGCTGAATGGCTCACCAGACGCGGGCTCGCGCACGTCGGCGGTGGGATCACGATGCGACGCCCCATGGCCACGCACAAGGAAAGCGAGCCCGCGCATCACCGCACATATGCGTTGGTCAGTCAGGCGCTTGGTTAAATCAGGCAGTCGGCTAAATCAGGCACTCGGTTGAATTCGGAGGAAGAAATGCTGGCAAATTCACTGATCGAACTCGATCGCGCACATCTGGTTCACCCGCTTTCATGCTATCGGAGCCATGAGGAGACGGGCGTGCGGGTGCTCAAATCCGCCAAGGGCGCAACGGTGACCGACGCAAGCGGGAAAACCCTGCTCGACGGATTCGCCGGTCTATGGTGTGTAAACATCGGATACGGCCAGGAAAGTGTCGTTGAAGCAGCCGCCAAGCAGCTGAGAGAGCTTCCTTATGCGACGGGATATTTCGGGCTGGGGTCCGAGCCTGCCATTCGCCTTGCTGCCAGGCTTGCCGAACTGGCGCCCGGCGATCTGAACCATGTCTATTTCACGCTTGGCGGCTCCGACGCAATCGACAGCACGATCCGCTTCATCCGCTATTACTACCATGCCAAGGGCACGCCGCAGAAGGACCAGTTCATCTCGGTCGAGCATGGCTACCATGGCTCCTCGACGGCAGGGTCAGGCCTGACCGCGATTCCGGCTTTCCATGCAGGTTTCGGCGTGCCTTACGACTGGCAGCACAAGATTCCCTCGCACTACGCCTATCGCAATCCGGTCGGTTCCGACCCGCAGGCGATCATCGATGCATCCGTCGCGGCCCTGCGCGCCAAAATCGCGGAACTCGGTGTTGGCCGCGTTGCGGCCTTCTACGCCGAACCCATCCAGGGTTCGGGCGGTGTCCTCGTTCCACCGACAGGTTGGCTGAAGGCTTTGCACGCCGTGTGCAAGGAACATGACATCCTGTTCGTCGTCGATGAAGTCATCACTGCCTTTGGCCGTACCGGCCCTCTATTCGCCTGTGAGGAAGACGATGTCGTGCCGGATCTCATGACCACGGCGAAGGGACTGACCTCGGGCTACGTGCCGATGGGCGCCGTCTTCATCTCGGACCGCGTGTACAATACGATCGCGGACGGAGCCGGCAAAGCGCCTGTCGGCCATGGCTATACCTATTCGGCCCATCCCGTGAGCGCGGCAGTCGGGCTCGAATGCCTGCGTCTCTACGAAGACAGCTTGCTCGAGAACGGACGCAAGGCCGGCAAGCGCCTGATGGAAGGCCTTCGCTCGCTCGCCGACCACCCGCTCGTTGGCGACGTTCGCGGCCGCGGCATGCTGGCAGCAATCGAGTTGGTCACCGACAAGGAGCGCAAGACGCCACTGCCGGCGGCGGCCGATCCGGGACGCCGCATCTTCGAGCGCGCGTGGGTGAACGGCCTTGTCCTCCGGGCCTTCAACAGCGGCATTCTCGGCTTTGCGCCGCCGCTCTGCTGCACCGACGACGATATTGATGGAATCCTCGAACGCACCCGGATGACCCTGGATCAAACCCTCGAGGACGAGGACGTGCGGTCGGCGATGAAGGGATGATCGTCCAGACTGCCGCTGCATGCGCGCGGCAGCCGCTTCCTCATCTGTCGAATATGGCGTCGAGCGGCAAATGGGATTTGACGATTGGTGACTTCAGCACGACGAAGCTGAAATATTTGTCGATTCCGATATCCAGTTCGATCATGCGCTCCATGATCGTCTGGTACTCGCTGATGCCCGCTGTGACAAACTTCACAAGATAGTCGTAACCGCCTGAAACCAGGTGGCATTCGATAACGGAATCGACTTTCTGAATTGCGGTGAGAAATCTCGCGAAGTCGTTCTGCTGGTGATGCTTGAGCGTGACTTCGGTGAAGATCGTCAGAGTCTGCCCGAGCTTGGACACATCGATCTGGGCGGAATAGCCGGTGATGAAGCCTTCCGCCTGAAGCTTCTTCACCCGCATCAGGCAAGGGCTTGGTGAAAGGTTCACCAGGTCGGCGAGCTCGACATTCGTGACCCGCCCGTTCTTTTGCAGTTGGGATAGGATCTTGATGTCGATCTTGTCGAGCTTCATTGCAAACCTGTCACACGTTCGAGTCGCGGATCGTCCGGCAGACGGCGTCTGTCACCTCCTGCGTGGTCGCTGTCCCACCCACATCCGGCGTCAGCACGCCTTCACGCGTCACCGTTTCCACAGCACTCATCAACCGGGCGGAAGCTGCGCTTTCGCCCAGATGTTCGAGCATCTGGGCAGCGGTCCAGAAGGTGGCGACCGGGTTGGCAATACCCTTGCCGGTGATGTCGAATGCTGAGCCGTGAATTGGCTCGAACATCGAGGGATAGCGCCGCTCGGGATCAATGTTGGCGGTCGGTGCAACGCCGAGACTGCCTGCGAGCGCGCCAGCAAGGTCCGATAATATGTCGGCGTGAAGATTGGTGGCGACGATGGTATCGAGGCTACGAGGTCTCAAGGTCATACGCACTGTCATAGCATCGACCAGCATCTTGTCCCAGGCGACGTCCGGGAATTCCGGCGCCACCTCGGCTGCGATTTCGTCCCACATTACCATGCCGTGACGCTGCGCGTTGGATTTTGTAACGACTGTCAGGAGCTTTCGCGGCCGTGATTGCGCCAGCCGGAATGCATAGCGCATGATGCGGGTGACGCCGACGCGCGTGAAGATCGCGACCTCGGTTCCGACCTCCTCGGGGAGGCCGCGATGGGCTCGGCCGCCGTGGCCCGAATACTCGCCCTCGGAATTCTCGCGCACGATCACCCAATCCAGATCGACAGGGCCAACGCCGGCCAGCGGCGAAACAATACCGGGCAATATCCTGGTCGGCCGCACGTTCGCGTATTGGTCAAAGCCTTGGCAAATCGGCAGCCGGAGGCCCCAGAGCGTGATGTCGTCGGGCACATCGGGAGCGCCTACCGCGCCGAAGAAGATAGCGTCGAAGCGCTTCAGTTGCGCCACCCCATCTTCGGGCATCATCCGACCATGCGCCTTGTAGTAGTCTGAGCCCCAGTCGAAGTGCTGGACGCGCAGCTTGAAGTCGCCGCAGCGCTGCTGCAGCGCCTCAAGCGCCTGGAGACCGGCAGCAATGACCTCCGGGCCGATGCCGTCGGCAGGAATGGCGGCAATCTCATATTCGCGCATCGTCACGTTCCTGTTTTCAGTGCTGGCCCTGTTTTCAGTGCTGGCCGCTCGCGACCCCGATCTCGTGTGCGACCGGTTGCAGCTTGGCAAAGGTCTTCTCAGAATTCAGCGACCTTGCCCCACGCGGCTGAATTCAGACGCTCGGGCCTATAAGGACGCGGATCGACGATCGGTTCGCTGCCGGTGATGATATCGGCGATCATATGCCCAGCGCCCGGCCCGATCCCGAAGCCGTGGCCGCTGAATCCCGCGGCGAGAAGGAAGCCCGGAATCCCCTCCACTTCACCGATTGCCGGGATGCCATCGGGCGTGCTGTCGACATAGCCCGCCCAAGCATGAGAAATCGCGACGCGCTGGAACTCGGGCAGCAATTCGCAGGCTCTTTGATAGGTCAGGCGAATCTGCCTCATGTCAGGATTGGGGTCGAGAATCCGATTCCGTTCCATTGGTGTCACGTCGTCAACTGCCCATTTCCTCAGGCTTTCATGACCCTGACGCCAGCCCTCGAACGCTCCCGGGGCCAGACTGCGCCAGCGGCGGGCGAACATCGGCACGAATTCGCGGCTGAACCTGAGCTGCTGCGGCGTTGGATCGACCCGCGCCCGCCCGCTGATCGCCAGCGCGTATCCGCCGTTGCTGCGCCGCGTCAGCGAGACGCGCGCGGTATGCAGGGCATCCGGCAGGCCATTTGCGCCCGGCGCTACCGCTAGAATGGACTGCCGTACGGCAGCCTGCGGGAAACGAATACCAAGCTGGTTGCAGAAGGAAGACGCCCACGCGCCTCCGGCCATGACCACGGTTGTTGTCCGGATGGTTCCGGCTTCTGTAACGACGCCGCTGACCCGGCCGGCGCTCAGCTCCAGCCCGCGCGCCGCGCAATTCTGATGTACGGTGCCGCCGGCCGCCATGATGCCGCGCGCGGCAACCGGCACCGCCTTTGAAGGATCCGCCGTTCCGTCAGTTGGCGAGAACACGCCGCCTTTCCATTTCCGGCCGGTCGCCTTGCCATGTTCGGTGGCTTCTTGCGCGCTCAGCACATGCGTCGTGACGCCAACCGTCCTTGCGAAATCGCGCCACTTTGCCCAGCCTGCCAACTCGTTTTCGTCCTGCGAGAGATAGAGCAGGCCGCAGCGGCGGAAGCCGGTGTCCTCGCCGGTCTCCAGCGCCACTTTCTCCCAGAGATCGAGGCTCTTGGTTGCCATCGGCAACTCGCGTGCGTCACGGTTCTGCTGACGGCACCAGCCCCAGTTGCGGCTGGACTGTTCGGCGGCAACGCGCCCCTTCTCCAGCAGGGCAACGCTCACGCCGCGGCGTGCGAGATAATAGGCCGTGAATACGCCGACCACGCCGCCGCCGATGACGACGACGTCCGCCTCGCGAGGCAGGGATGGGCTGGACTCGATGTGAATGAGCGGCGCGGGCATGGATGGGACTCCGGTAAATTTGAAACATCCTAGCCTGCGGCCCGCAGAGGCAGGCTGCGGAGTTCATGCCTGGACGGAATTTCCTGCGGTTTGCAGCCCTTGGAACAGGCAATTGTTGCCGAAAAGCGCTCGCTGGCCCCAACCTCGCAGGGGCAAGCAGGAGTACACTTCATCCAGTCGCGTGATCTGCGGCATGGGCTTTTCGGGACGCGGCGCGCAGTGACGCAAGGCCTGTCGCGCACAAATTAGCGGAAGAAGGACCTGGTTGTCTGATCCCGGTTTTCTGCGCCGGAACGGGAGCAGAGTGAAATGCCGAACCTGACGTTCTTTTCAGAAGTTCCTGCCGCCCGAGGGCCAAATTTCGACGACTATGCGGAGACAGAACAGTCAAACTGGCTGAAAGAACGGAGCAACCCTTCCTTACAATGGGTAAGCTCCAGAGGACTTCCGATAGGCAGGGCTTACGCCTTCGGAGAGTTCTCCAACAAAAGGGAACAGTGTCCGGTCCACGGACCGAATTTCAGCAAGGGAGCCGCCAGGATGAGCAGAATCAGTCTCTCGCAGCCTCAGCGCTCGAAGCGCCGAGATGACCAGACGACGGTCGCTATGGTGAGGCGCTTTTGCTCAAAGCGCGATGATGCGGTCCGCAACAGCGTGGACCCGCTCGGTTCAAACGGGAGATGATCGCAATGGTCGCAACGATCCAGCCTGTAGCCCCCCACGATGTGGCGCTTTCGGTGCGCGACCTCACGGTTAATCTGCCGAAAGGCATGGAACGGACTTTTGCCGTCGAGAACATCTCGTTTGATCTGAAACGCGGCCAGATCCTGTGCGTCATTGGCGAGTCCGGATCCGGCAAGTCGGTCACCGCCAACGCCATCATGGGGCTGCTGCCCAAGGTGATCCGCGTCTCCTCGGGTGCCATCCACCTCGATGGGATGAACATCATAGGCATGCCGCAGGACAAGCTGCGCAGCCTGCGCGGCCGGGTGGTGTCGATGATCTTCCAGGACCCGCTGTCGGCGCTCAATCCGCTGATGACCGTGGGCGCGCAGATCGACGAGGTCATGGCGGCGCACGGCGTCGGCACTCCGAAATCGCGTCGCGGCCGCGCTGTCGAGTTGCTGACCGAGGTGGGACTGCCGGACCCGCAACTCATGTACCACCAGTATCCGTTCCGCCTCTCCGGCGGGCAGCGGCAGCGGGTGATGATCGCCATGGCGCTGGCGCTTGAACCGACGATCCTGATCGCGGATGAACCGACGACCGCGCTCGACGTGACCACCCAGGCACAGATTCTGGACCTGATCCGCGACATTCAGCGCCGGAAGGGAATGAGCGTCATGTTCATCACTCACGACTTCGGCGTGGTGGCCGAGATCGCAGACAGCGTCGTGGTGATGGAGAAGGGCCACATCGTCGAGCAGGGTAGCGCTCAGCAGGTCCTGAAGTCGCCTGGCCATCCCTACACAAGGCGCCTTATCGCAGCCGTCCCACATCTGACCGGTGAGGACCGCGTTCCTCTGGAGACGGCCGACAAAGCGCCGATCCTGAAGGTCGAAGGCCTGATGAAGACCTACCGCAGCGGCAGTTCCCTGTTCAGCGCGCAGCGCGTCGTGCCCGCGGTCAACGAGGTCTCGTTCGATCTGGCGCCCGGGCGCACGCTGGGCGTTGTGGGCGAAAGCGGTTCCGGCAAATCGTCGCTTGGTCGGCTTTTGATCAAGCTGCTGGACAGCGACGGCGGCGGGATTCTGTTCGAGGGCCACGACATCGCCAAGCTTTCCGAAGCCGAATTCCGCCCGGTGCGGCCGCGGGTCCAGATGATCTTCCAGGATCCCTTCGCCTCGCTCAACCCGCGCTCGACGATCGGCCACATCCTGACTGTTGGCCCAGTCGCGCACGGGACGCCCTATGCCCAGGCGCGTGAAGAGGCGAAAGCGCTCCTGGCTCATGTCGGCCTCGATGCCGGCGCCTTTGATCGCTTTCCGCATGAATTTTCCGGTGGGCAGCGCCAGCGCATCGGCATCGCTCGGGCACTGATGTTCAAGCCGAAGCTGCTGATCGCCGACGAAGCTGTCTCGGCGCTGGACGTGTCGATCCAGGCCCAGATCCTGCAGCTGCTCGACCAGATCCAGCGGGAGACCGGCGTGTCGATGATCTTCATCACCCACGATCTGCGCGTCGCCAGCCAGATCTGCGACGAAATCGCGGTGATGCAGAAAGGGCGGATCGTGGAACGCGGTCCTCCCTCGCAAATCTTCCTCGACCCGCAATCAGCCTACACACGTGAGCTGGTGGCGGCGATTCCTGGAGAGCAGCCGGGGTCTACCCGTCCGGTTGCAGCAAATGGGTAAGAGCCACGGCGGATACCGCCAGAACAAGGGGAATTCCAATGACTGAACGCTCAAACACCAAATCAAACTACTCGCGGCGCGATGCACTGCGGTTGATGGCGATAGGCGGGGCTGCAGGCCTCTTTGCGCCCAATCTGTTGGCCAAGCCCGCCTTCGCCCAGAACCCGCCGGCCAGCCCAACCGGTCGCGTTGTCGTCGGTCTCTCGCAGGAGCCCACCGTATTCAACCCCTTGATGCCGCATATCGAGGTCGACGACGCTGTGCATTTCTCGCTTTTCGATGCGCTCTTCCGCATGGATCCCAAAGGCGTTCTTCAGCCCAATCTTGCAGTCGAAGTGCCAAGCCAGAAAAACGGCGGCATTTCAGAGGACGGTCTTAAGTGGCACATCCGCCTGCGTGACGATGTCCGCTGGCACGACGGCAAGCCGTTCACGGCCGAGGACGTGAAATTCACTCTCGAACTCATCACCAATCCGAAATTCCGCGCGTGGCGCACGGCCGGCCATTCGCTGGTGCGCGATATCAAGGTGGTCTCGCCGACCGAGCTGACCTGGCGGATGGAGGAGGCTTTCGCCCCTTATTTGTCGTTTCTCGCCGAAACATTCATGGTTCCCAAGCACATCCTCGAACAAGAGGCCGACCCTAACGCCGCCGCCTTCAATCAGGCGCCTGTCGGCACTGGCGCATTCAAGTGGGCGCAGCGCGTTGCCGGCGACCATGTCGAACTCGTCGCAAACGCGGATTATGCCGGGGAGGGCCCCTATTTGGAGCGGCTCGTCTTCAAATACATCCCCGACATGACGGTGCTCTACACCCAGTTCAAGAGCGGCGACATCGACCTCGTCGACCAGGCATACATAACCGCCGACCACTACGCGGAAGCCAGCACACTATCGGATCGTACGGTCAAACTGGAGCCTGGGGCATCGGTCGAGTCGATCTATCTCAATCTTGAGAAGCCGCAATTCAAGGACCCGGCGGTCCGGCAGGCGCTCTACGCGGCAATCGACAGGAAAGCGATCCTCGAAGCACTTTATTACGGGATCCACAAACCCACCGAGACGTTCATGCCGCAGAATTCCTTCTACTACAATCCGAACCTGCCGGCACAGGAGTTCAACCTCGAGCGCGCGGGCCAGATCCTCGACGAGGCCGGCTGGGTACCCGGAGCCGATGGAATACGGGTGAAGGACGGGGTGCGCCTGTCGTTCGCCAACTCCACCACCTCCGGCAACCATTTGCGCGAGCAGACGCAGCAGTTCCTGCAGCAGACATTTGCCGAGATCGGGGTGGAGATGACCATCTCGAACCTGCCGGCCGCCGTCATGTGGGGCGATTTCTGGCTCAAATCGCAGTTCGAGTCAGCCATCTCCGGTGTAACCAATCTCATCTCGGGCGACCCCGACGTTTCCAACCGCCTGCACAGCAAGGCGATCGTCGCCAAGGGCGGAAAGGGCTCGAACACCGGCCAATACTCCAACCCGGAGGTCGATGCGCTGCTCGAGAAGGGCGCCCGCACCTTCGATCGGGAACAGCGGCGCGCCATCTATCTGCGCGTGCAGGAAATCGTTCGTCAGGATCTGCCGTTCCTGCCTCTGTTTGCCTACACCAACGTGTTCGGCCGCAAGCAGGGGCTGGAGGGTTTCGAGGCAAATTCCAATACCCGCGTTGCATCCTGGCATGCCGCCAAATGGCATTGGAAGGACTGACATGCTGCGGGGGGGGGGGGGGGGGGGGGGCGCCCCGCGCCGGGGGGGGGGGGGGCAGAGGGGGGAATTGAATAACCGCGGGGAGGTACACACCCGCGCCACCCACACACACTCG
>NZ_JBVVPZ010000051.1:0-6101 GCF_055811415.1 Mesorhizobium sp. WSM4846 | reverse complement strand
GCGCGCCCCACCGGGGGGGGGGTGGGTTTGCTCCAAAAAAAAAAACCCCCGGTTCCACCCGGGCCCCCCCCAAAATTGTATTTGATCGCCCCCACTGGCGCCCCCCCCCCGGGGGGGGGCCGGCGCAAGTCATCGGCGCTGTCTTGAAAGAGGAGAGTTGAAATGCGCGGATTCCTGCTCAACCGGCTCTCACAGAGCCTCATCCTGCTCCTGATCGTCTCGGTCATCGGGTTCCTCGTCCTGAACCTGCTGCCGGGCGGGCCGCTGGCGCAATTCGGGCTCGATCCCGGCATGACGCAGGACGATCTCGAGCGCCTGAAAGAACAATTGGGGCTGAACCGTCCGCTTCTGGTGCAATATTTCGACTGGGCCTGGCGACTTCTCCAGGGCGACTGGGGCCACTCCTTCCGCGATGGCGCGCCTGTGCTGGCAGTGATTGGCCGACACGTCCCTGCGACGCTGCTGCTAATGGGTACGTCCACTGCGATTGCGATCGCCATCGGCACCTGGATCGGCATTCGGGGCGCCACGCACCGCTATTCGCTGTTCGACCATATGGCGACGATCGGAGCCATGGTCGCCCTGTCGATCCCGACCTTCTGGTTCGGGCTCGTCGGCATCTACGTCTTCTCCCTGCAACTGGGCTGGCTGCCTGCAGGCAACATGTACACGATCGGCGACGGTTCGGTCCTGAACTACCTGCATCACCTGATCCTGCCAAGCATCGTGCTGTCGCTGGTGCATGTCGCGATCTGGAGCCGCTACATGCGCACGGCGACGCTCGACGCCATCAGCCAGGATTTCGTCAAGACCGCCCGCGCCAAAGGCCTAAGCGAGCGCCGAGTCATCATGAAGCACGTCGTCGGCAATGCGCTCTTGCCGATGATCACACTGGCCGGGGTCCAGCTTCCCAGCATCCTGACCGGCGCGCTGGTGACGGAGACAGTGTTTACCTGGCCGGGGATGGGTCGACTGTTCCTGGACAGCCTAGGCTACAGCGACTACCCGGTCGTGATGGGACTGCTGATGTTCTCGGCCATCCTCGTCATCCTGGGCAACCTGATCGCAGACATTGCCGTAGCGATCGTCGACCCGCGCATTCGTCTGGGTTGAGCGCGTAACCTCACACCCAACAGGAGGCACCCGAAATGACCGCTCTCGTCGCAAATGCAGGACCAAACCGCTGGTGGCGCAGCCGCACCGTGCGTCGTTTCACGAGCCATCATCTGGCGTTGCTGGGGGTGGTGATGATCACCCTTCTGACGCTGGCATGCGTCTTCGGCCCGCATCTCCTACCCTATGATTCCCTCTACATCGATTTGCGCGCCCGCTTTTCACCGCCGCTGACCGGCTACCACTATCTCGGGACCGATCCTTTGGGGCGTGACGTGGCGGCGCGACTGCTGATGGCGGGGAGGACCTCACTGCTGGTGGCTTTCTCTGCCATGCTGCTGTCGACGATGATCGGAACGCTCGTCGGCGTGATCGCGGGCTACCGCGGCGGCTGGATCGGCGCAGCGCTGATGCGCACGGTCGACGGCTTCCTGTCATTCCCCTCGATCTTCCTGCTGCTTGCCTTGGCCGCGGCACTGAAGCCGAGCCCGGCCATGGTCACCGTCATCGTCGCTGTCACCAGCTGGATGGAGGTAGCCCGGATTGTCGAGGCCGAGGTGCGGTCTTTGCGCGAGCGCGAGTTTGTGCTGGCCGGGCGCATGCTGGGGCTTAGCGGCGCGCATATCATGTTCCGCGAGATCCTGCCCAACGCCATGGGCCCGATCATCGTGGCCGCGACGCTGACAGTTGCGCACGCTATTCTCCTGGAAGCCTACATCAGCTTCCTGGGCTATGGCATTCAGCCGCCGCTGCCGAGCTGGGGCAACATGCTCGAGGGCGCCCAGCAGTATCTGGATAGTGCGCCCTGGCTGGCGATCATTCCCGGCGCCGCCATCACCATCGCCGTGACAAGCTTCAATTTCATCGGCGACGGGTTGCGCGATGCGCTCGACGTGCGGGACGACCGTGTCTGAGCTCGCCGGCATGGACCGACCCCTCCTGAAACCGCAACGAGAAGTCCCTCACGTGCACGAGCCCAAAGTCGCCAACAAGAGCACACCCTACTGGTGGGAGGCGGCGCCCGTCATGCCGCTGCCGCCGCAGCCCCTGGCGAGGACAGTCGATGTGGCGATCGTCGGCGCCGGTTATGCCGGACTTTCGGCCGGGCTTGCGCTGGCGCGCGAGGGGCGCTCGGTTGCAGCTTTTGATGCGATGAATCCGGGCGAGGGGGCCTCGTCGCGCAATGGCGGAATTACCAGCGGGAGCATCCGGCTGGACTACGCCACGATCACCCGGCGCTTCGGCGAAGAAAAAGCCATGGCGATCGAGGCCGAGGGCAAGGTCGCGCGCGAATTCCTTTACGACTTCATCAAGTCGGAAAAGCTCGACTGCGACTTTCAACCGGTTGGCCTGTTCAAGGGCGCCATCGGATATGAACAGTACGAGAAGATGGCCCGCGGCGCCGAGGCGTTGGCAAGGAAACTGGGGATCGAATCCTACGCTGTTCCATATGCAAAGCAGCGCGACTATGTCGGCACCGACTTCTATCGCGGCGGCATGGTCAGGATGGACATCGGCGGGCTGCACCCGGCCAAGTTCCACGCGGAGCTCCTGCGGGTGGCGCTCGCTTCGGGACTGGCGGTGCATTCGAACACGCCCGTGACCTCAATTGAAAGGGATGGCTCCGGATTCCGCGTCGCCACTTCAGCCGGAACGGTGCAGGCGCGGCAGGTGCTGGTCTGCACAAATGGCTACACCGATGGCGCCAATCCCTTCCTGCGCCGCCGGCTGGTGCCGGTTCGCAGCCGGATCATTGCTACCGAGGAACTCGCGCCTGAGCTGATGGCGCGCCTGATGCCGAAGCGGATGATGATGGGCGAGGGCCGCGAGCTTGGCTTCTATTATCGCCCTTCGCCGGACGGCAGACGCATCCTGCTCGGCGGGCGCGACAGCTCGCGTGCAGGCGATCCGGCAGCCCCAACGCTGCGTCTGCGAAACGGGCTGGGCGAAATTTTCCCGGAACTGGAGAACGTTCGTCTTTCGCACAGCTGGTTCGGCAATGTCGCAATGCACCGCGACATGCTGCCCAGGATCTTCGAGAAGGATGGCGTGGTCTATGCCACCGGCTTCTGCGGTTCGGGCGTGGTCTGGGCGCCATGGGTCGGCACGCGTGCGGCTCACAAGCTGATGGGGCATGGCGAGCAGGCGCGTAGCGCATTCGACTTTCGGCCGCCTGCGGCGATCCCGCTCTATCGCGGCAATCCCTGGTTCATCCCGGCCGTTATCAAGGCCTACGCCCTGCAGGACCGTATCGCCTGGTGGCGCGCCAGCCGCTGAAGGCCGAAGGGTTGGCGGTCTCTCGAGCCTTGCCGAACGATAGCGGCAACAAGGAACAGCATCACATGCACTACATCTCCACGCGCGGCCATCCCGAACGCAGGACGTTCCGCGAGATTCTGCTTGAAGATCTCGCCCCGGATGGCGGCCTCTATGTGCCCGAGGTCTACCCTCGGCTGGATGATGCCACGCTGGATCGGTGGCGGGGCTTGTCCTACCCGGTGCTCGCCTTTGAAATCCTGTCGCTCTACATCGACGATATTCCGCCCGCTGACCTGAAGGCCATCTGTACAAAGACCTACAGGCCCGAGGTTTTTGGGACCGCCAGGATCGCTCCCGTGCGAACGCTTGAGAGCGGTCTCCACGTGGCGGAACTGTCGAACGGTCCCACCCTGGCGTTCAAGGACATGGCGATGCAGTTGCTCGGCAATTTGCTCGAGTATGAACTGGCGCGGCGGGGTGAGGAGCTGAATATCCTCGGGGCAACCAGTGGCGACACGGGCAGCGCGGCGGAATATGCCATGCGCGGCAAGAAGGGCATCCGCGTCTTCATGATGTCGCCCCACGGACGCATGAGCGCCTTTCAGCAAGCCCAGATGTTCAGCCTGCAGGACGACAACATACACAACATTGCCATCGAAGGGGTGTTCGACGATTGCCAAGAGATCGTGAAAGCCGTGTCCGGCGATGCTGACTTCAAGAGGCGCCACCGGATCGGCGCCGTCAATTCGATCAACTGGGCCCGGCTGGTCGCTCAGGTGGTGTATTACTTCTCTGCCTATTTTCAGGTGACTGAAGAGAATTCGTCAGAGGTCGACTTCGCTGTTCCCTCGGGCAATTTCGGAAACGTCTGCGCCGGTCATGTTGCGCGCATGATGGGACTTCCCATATCCCGTCTCGTCATTGCGACCAACGAAAACGACGTGCTCGATGAGTTTTTCCGCACCGGGGTGTATCGCGTGCGGGGCCGGGCAGATACCCATGAAACCTCGAGCCCATCCATGGACATTTCCAAGGCCTCCAATCTCGAGCGTTTCGTGTTCGACTTGCTCGGTCGCGACGCCAGCCGGACGAGATCGCTGTTCGACGATCAACTGCGCGAAAGCGGGTCGTTCGATCTCAGCGGGGATCCGGCCTTCGGGAAGGCGACGGACCATTTTGGTTTCCGCAGCGGGAAGAGCACCCACGCCGACCGGTTGGCGACGATCCGTGACGCGTGGCACCGCTTCAACGCGGTGATCGATCCACACACTGCAGACGGTGTGAAGGTCGCGCGCGAGCATTCGGTTTCGGATGTGCCGATGATCGTGCTCGAGACGGCCCTGCCGGTCAAATTTGCGGAGACCATCAGAGAGGCCCTGGGCCGAGAACCAGTTCCTCCGCAACGGTTCGACGGCATAGAGGGTTTGCCGAGACGGTTCAAACTGCTTTCCGCCGATGCACAGACCGTGAAGACCTACATCGCTGAAACGCTGCAGGCTTGCTGAAAGGCTGCTTCCACGACCGGGACCTCTTTCGCCATGGCCGTATATACCGAATTGTCACCTGACGAAGTCGCAACTTTCTTTCAGGCTCTGGGCCTGGGACAGCCGAACTCCGTTCGCGGCAGCGCGAGCGGAATTGAGAACACGAACTACTTTGTGGATACCGAGGCGGGCGAATATGTGCTGACCCTGTTCGAGCGGCTCACGTTCGAGCAATTGCCGTTCTACCTTCACCTGATGAAGCACCTTGCGGCGCGGCGAATGCCGGTCCCGGATCCGGTTGCCAACGTCAGAGGCGAAATCCTTCACACGCTAAAAGGCGGCCTGCCGTGATCGTCAACAAACTTCCTGGCGAGAGCGTGACGTCGTCGACAGAGTCGCATTGTCGCGCTGTCGGGGAGACCCTGGCGCGAATGCACGTGACCGGCAGCGACTACCCACGGCGACAGGCCAATCCGCGCGGCCTCGAATGGTGGAACGAGGTGGTGCCGGTGGTCGGCCGCTACGTATCTGAGGGACAGCGCTCGCTGCTCACGAGCGAACTGGCCTTTCAGAACCAGATCGCCGTGTCCTCCACCTACGAGGAACTCCCAAGCGGGCCGGTGCACGCTGATCTCTTTCGCGACAACGTGTTGTTTGAAGGTGGTCACCTGACCGGCGTCTTCGATTTCTACTTCGCCGGATGCGACACCTTTCTTTTCGATATAGCCGTGTGCCTCAATGACTGGTGCGTCGATAGTGGCACCGGCCGCCAAGACACTAAGCAAGTTGCCGCCTTTCTCGGCGCGTATGAGTCAGTTCGCGCGCTCACTGGACCCGAACGCCTATTGCTTCCTGCGATGCAGCGCGCTGGAGCATTTCGTTTTTGGTTATCGCGTCTCTGGGATCTGTACCAGCCCCGGGAAGCTGCGCTCCTCAAAGCACACGATCCAAGCCACTTCGAGCGTATGTTGCGCGTGCTCCGGGGGGAAGTCGCATGAGCAAGACCGCGAAGATCACCAATGGAAATGGAAGCACGATGGCACCGACTCTCAAAGACCACGTTGGCGAGCTGCTTTCGCAGATCGAGACGGAGGGCCTGTACAAGCGCGAGCGCGTCATCACCTCGCCCCAGTCGTCCGAGATCGAGGTCGGCGGCCGCAAGCTGCTCAATTTCTGCGCCAACAATTATCTTGGCCTCGCAGATAGCGCCGACTTGCGCGATGCGGCCAAGCAGGCACTCGACCG